>JAOATF010000086.1 GCA_030158285.1 Hyphomonadaceae bacterium | reverse complement strand
GTCGGCGTCTATCGCAGCGAAGAAGCGCCCGCGACCTACCGGCTGGCAATCGAGGACGGGCAACTCAAGGCGCGCATCGACGGATGGCCGGATACGGTTGTGCCGCTGTCGCCGTCTTACAGGGATGCATTTGAGTCCGGGCCTATGCTGGTCCGCTTCCGGCGTGGCGCCAACGGGAAGATCAACGCGATCAGCCTGGGCGAAAGCCGCATGTGGGACCTGCGCGCCGCAAAGGTGAAATAGGGTCGCCAGACCCCTCCAGCCCCCGCCGGTTCACCCTCTGCAAATATTCTCCCCCTACGGGGGAGGGGTAGCCGGTCGCGGTACGGCGAATTGACATTCGGGGCGGCGCCCCCCAGTTTCCCGGCGCATCCTCCCCCCAATCTCCCTGAAAACATGAGGAAAAATGCAGGTCGTCGTCGTAGAGTCGCCCGGTAAAGTGAAGTCCATCAACAAGTATCTGGGCCCCGGATACAAGGTGATGGCGTCCTACGGCCATATCCGCGACCTGCCCTCCAAGGACGGTTCCGTGAAGCCGGACGAGGACTTCGCGATGTCGTGGGACATCGACGGAAAATCGATCAAGCACGTCAAGGAAATCGCCGACGCGGTGCGCGAGGCTGACGGCCTGATCCTGGCGACCGACCCTGATCGCGAAGGCGAAGCCATCTCGTGGCACGTGCTGGAAGCCCTCAACAACCGCAAGGTGCTGAAGGGCAAGACGATCCAGCGCGTGACCTTCAACGCCATCACCAAGCAGGCGGTGACCGAGGCGATCCAGAACCCGCGCGAGATCGACCAGCAGCTGGTGGACGCCTACCTCGCCCGCCGCGCGCTCGACTATCTCGTCGGCTTCTCGCTGTCGCCCGTGCTGTGGCGCAAGCTGCCGGGCACGCGCTCGGCCGGTCGTGTTCAATCGGTGGCGCTGCGCATCGTCGTCGACCGCGAGCTCGAGATCGAGCGCTTCATCACGCAGGAATACTGGAATGTCGGCGCGACCCTGTCGGTCAACGGTTCACAGTTCGAGGCCCGCCTGACGGAACTTGACGGACAGAAGCTCCAGAAGTTCTCGCTGCCGAACGCGGAGGCCGCCGCCCGTGCGCTGGCCGCCGTGAAGGCCGGCGCCTACCGCGTCGCCTCAGTCGAGGCAAAGCCGATGCGGCGCAACCCGCCGCCGCCCTTCACCACGTCCACGCTGCAGCAGGAAGCCGCCCGCAAGCTCGGCTTCTCGGCCAGCCGCACCATGCAGGTCGCCCAGCGCCTCTATGAAGGCGTAAGCATCGGCGGCGAGACCGTCGGCCTCATCACCTACATGCGTACGGACGGCGTGCAGATGGCCGAAGAAGCCTATGCCGCTGCCCGTTCGGCGATCGGCCGCAACTACGGCAAGGAGTACCTGCCTGACGGCCCGCGCCGCTACACGTCGAAAGCCAAGAACGCGCAGGAAGCCCACGAAGCCGTCCGCCCCACCGACTTCAACCGCCGCCCCGGCGACGTGTCGATGGAACCGGACATGGCGCGCCTCTACGAGCTGGTGTGGAAACGCGCCGTCGCCTCGCAGATGGAAGCCGCCCAGCTCGAGCGCACCACGGTCGAAATCCCGTCGAACGACGGCAAGGCCGTGCTGCGCGCAACCGGCCAGGTCATCAAGTTCGACGGCTTCCTGACGCTCTATCAGGAAGGCCAGGACGAGAAGGACGACGAGGATGGCGGCCGCCTGCCCGCCATGGCTGCGGGCGACACACCGAAGCTGGTCGATGCCATCCACACGCAGCACTTCACCGAGCCGCCGCCGCGCTATTCGGAAGCCTCGCTGGTCAAGCGCCTGGAAGAGCTCGGCATCGGCCGCCCCTCCACTTACGCCTCCACGCTGTCGACCCTGATCGACCGCGATTACGTGAAGCTGGAACAGAAGCGCTTCATCCCCGAGGATAAAGGCCGCCTCGTCACCATCTTCCTGGAAAAATTC
The DNA here is from genome assembly GCA_030158285.1 of Hyphomonadaceae bacterium. Lineage (GTDB taxonomy): Bacteria > Pseudomonadota > Alphaproteobacteria > Caulobacterales > Hyphomonadaceae > UBA7672. Next base: position 12,815 of record JAOATF010000086.1, on the reverse strand, counting down.
TTCGCGCGTTACGTCGAATACGATTTCACCGCCTCGCTGGAAGAAAAGCTCGACCTCGTCTCCGACGGCAAGCTGGCGTGGAAAGACTTCCTCCGCGACTTCTGGAAAGAATTCAGCGCGGCCATCGGCGCCACGTCCGAACTGCGCGTCTCCAACGTCATCGACGCCATCAACGACGTGCTCGGCGCGTACCTCTTCCCGCCGCGCAACGACGCAGACGGCAACGCCGTCGACCCGCGCAAATGCCCAACCTGCGGCTCGGGCCAGCTGTCGCTGAAGCTCGGCAAGTTCGGCGCGTTCGTCGGCTGCTCGAACTATCCCGAATGCCGGTTCACCCGCCCCTTCGGCGGCGACCCGAACGGCCAGAGCGACATCCCGGCGGACGGCAAGGTCCTCGGCAATAATGACGACGGCGTGCCCGTGCTGCTGAAATCCGGCCGCTTCGGCGCCTACGTCCAGCTCGGCCCCGATCCGGTCGAGAAGGGCGAGAAGCCCCGGCGCTCGTCCATTCCGAACGGCTGGTCCGTCACAGACCTCAACCTTGAACAGGGACTCAAGCTGCTTTCGCTTCCTCGCGAAGTCGGCAAGCACCCCGAGGATGGCGAACCGATCGTCGCCAATCTCGGCCGCTATGGCCCCTACGTGCAGCACCTGAAGACCTACGCCAACGTGCCGGACGTGACCGAACTCTTCGAGATCGGCCTCAACCGCGCCGTCACGCTGATCGCTGAAAAGCGAGCCGGCAAAGGCGCTGGCCGGGGTCGCGGGGCGGCCATCGCGCCGCTCAAGGAACTCGGCAATCACCCCGATGGTAACCCCATCAACCTTTTCAACGGCCGTTTCGGTCCCTACATCAAGCACGGGACCATAAACGCCAACATCCCGCGCGGCGCAGACCCGGCCTCGATCACGCTTGAACAGGCGATCGAGCTGGTAGACGCCCGCGCAGCCGCCGCACCTTCCACAAAATCGCGAGGCAAGAAGCCCGCGAAGAAGGCCGCGGCCAAGGCGCCTGCCCCCAAGAAAGCAACTGGGAAAGCGGCAGCCGCCAAATCCACTGGAGAAACGAAATCAACGACCACCAAGAAGGCCCCGGCCAAAAAGGCCGCAGCCAAGAAGGCCCCCGCAAAGGCAAAAGCCGCGAAGGCCACAAAAGCAGAAGCATGACCCGAGCACCCCGCCCTCCTCGCAACACCGGTGAGGGCGGCCCGCCCACCCGCGAGATGGTCCTCGACTATCTCGAGAAGAACCCGCACCTCGGCGCCAAGCGCGATATCGCGCGCGGCCTTGATGTTCCCACCGAACACAAGCCCGAGCTGCGCCGCATCCTCAACGAGCTCGAAGCCGAAGGCGCCCTCGTGCGCACGGCCAAGCGCGCCTTCTCGCCCGCTGAACAGCCCCCGCCCACCGGCATCGTCCGCTTCGAGCGCATCGACCGCGATGGCGAGCTGATCGGCCGCGCGATGGGCAAGGATGGCCCGTTCGGACCCGACATCATGTTCGCCGGCCCCTCCGGCGCCAACCACCGCAAGGGCGGCATGCCGCTGGCGCTGGGCGTCGGCGAGCGCGCGCTATGCAAGATCGAGAAAGGCCGCGATGGCATCTGGCGCGCCCGCGCGATCAAGAAGATCGACGCAACGCCCGAAACCTCGCTGATCGGCGCCTATCGCGCCAACCGCCACGGCGGCACGGTCGAACCGACATCGCGCAAGGAGAAATCCGAGTTCATCGTCGAGAAGGCCGATGCCCGCAACGCGAAAGACGGCGACCTCGTTCGCATCCAGGCGCGCCCTGCCCGCGGCTATGGCCCGCGCCGCGCCAGCGTGGTCGAGATCATCGGCCGTCTGGACGATCCGCGCGCCGCCTCCATCATCGCGATGCACACGCATGGCGTGCCGGATGAATTCCCGGAGCAGGTCGTCGAGGAAGCCAACAAGGCCAGGCCCGCCCCCGCTCCGCGCGAAGACCTCACCCGCATCCCGCTCATCACCATCGACCCGGAAGACGCGCGCGACCATGACGACGCCGTCTACGCCGAAGGCGACGGCCATGGCGGCTGGCGCGTGATCGTCGCCATCGCGGATGTCGCGGCCTACGTCCGCGTCGGCACCGCGCTGGACCGCGAAGCCTATCGTCGTGGCAACTCGACCTACTTCCCGGATCGCGTTTCCCCGATGCTGCCGGAACATCTCTCGGCGGACCTCTGCTCGCTACGCGAAGGCGAGCTGCGCGAGACGTTCGCGGTGGAAATCTTCTTCAACTCGGGCGGCCACAAGACGAAGCACCGCTTCATTCGCGGCAAGATGCGCTCGGCCGCCAAGCTGTCCTATCGCCAGGCGCAGGACGCCATCGACGGCAACCCGGACGACAAGACCGGCCCGCTGCTGGAGTCCGTGCTCAAACCGCTCTGGGAAGCGTACCGCGCCGTTTCCAAGGCCCGCGACCAGCGCGCTCCGCTGGATCTCGACCTGCCGGAGCGCCGCGTGCGCATCGGCGAGGACGGCAAGATCGCCTCCATCAGCTTGCGTGAGCGTTTCGACGCCCACCGCCTGATCGAGGAATTCATGATCCAGGCCAACGTCTGCGCCGCCGAAACGCTGGAAGCCAAGCGCACCCAGCTGGTCTACCGCGTCCACGAGGAACCGAGCGAGGAGAAGGTCAACACCCTCTCCAACTTCCTCCCCGTGATCGGCCTGAAATGGACGCGCGGCGAGAAAATCACCGGCCAACGCTTCAACAAGCTGCTGGCCGACGTGAAGGGCTCCGAGAATGAGCCGCTGGTCAACGAGATGGTGCTGCGCACGCAGGCGCAGGCCCGCTACGCGCACGAGAACCTTGGCCACTTCGGCCTCAACCTCGCGAAGTACGCACACTTCACCTCGCCGATCCGCCGCTATTCGGACCTCATCGTCCACCGCGCGCTTATCCGCGCGCTGGGCCTCGGTCCCGATGGCATGAACGACCAGGACGCCGTGCGCCTCGAAGAGATGGCCGAACACGTCACCATGACCGAGCGCCGTTCCATGGCGGCCGAACGTGAAGCAACCGATCGCTACCTCGCCATCTACATGGCGGATCGTGTCGGTGCGATCTTCGACGCTCGTATCGCCGGCGTCACCCGCGCCGGCCTGTTCGTGCGCGTCGCGGAGAATGGCGCGGATGGCTTCATCCCCGCCGGCCGCCTGTCGGATGAATACTGGGTCTACGACGAAACCAGCGCCGCTCTCGTCGCCCAGCGCTCGGGTCTTCGCTACGAGATGGGCATGAGCGTGCAGGTCAAGCTGATGGAAACCGCGCCACTCACGGGCGGCCTCCTGTTCTCCATGCAGTCCCCACCGCGCGCGCGCCGCAACGACCTGAAGATGCCATCCCGCGAAGACCGCAACTTCCGCGGCGGTCCAGCCCGCAAACGCCCCAGCGATGGCGGCGGCCGCCCGCCCAACGTCCGTCATTCCACCAAGAAGGGCGGCGGTGGCGGTGGCAAGGCCAGCTACGGCAAGAACAAGAAGCGCAAGGGCCGCTAGGTTCGTCTGCCCGCTTGCCGTTGACTGAAACGGCGGGCGGGTCCACCCCAGATGCATGACCAAGCCCTTCGACCCGGATGATGATCCCGCTCAGGTAGCCGCCGCCAAAGCTGCCGCTGCCAAAAGCCTGAGCGAGGACGATCTTCTCCGCGAAGACCCGTCCAATCTCATCGCCAACCCGGCCACGCCGCGCGATGCGGCGACTCTCATTCTCTACCGCCTTACGCCTGACGGCCCGCGCATCCTCATGGGCTGCCGGTCCGAAGGCCATGACTTCATGCCGAACAAGTATGTCTTCCCCGGCGGCCGCGTCGACGAGGAAGACGAACTCGCCCCGGCCATCTCCGAGCTTGCCCCCGAAGAACACCGCACGCTCGAAATCGGCGCACAGCGCACGCCGCGCGCCTTCCCGCTCACCGCCGTGCGCGAGATGTTCGAAGAAACCGGCCTCATCGTCGGCCGTCAGGCCAGCGGCCTCGCCCCGCCCCCCGCCTCATGGGCCGACTATTACGCGCAAGGCGTCGCCCCCTCGCTCTCCAGCTTCCGCTTTGTGGGCCGCGCCATCACCCCGCCCATGCGCCACAAGCGCTTCGACGCCCGCTTCTTCATGGCCGACGCCGCCGAAGCGCTGGTTGATGACCGACCGCCCATCGACGGCCGCGAACTCGCCGACCTCCGCTGGTTCACGCTTCCCGAAGTCGCCGGGCTCGACCTGCCGAACGTCACCCGCTTCGTCATCTCCGAAGTCGAAGCCCGTCTTGTGAAGCAGGAAACGCTGAAGCCCTTCCACCTCTACTGGACGCAGGAAGGCCACATCCGCGAGCGGATCGGCTGATCGCCTATTCCACGGCCAGGAACAGCGCCTCTTCGTAATCGCCGCCGAAATCGACGCGCATGATCTCGGTATACGGGATCTCGCGCAGCCACTCTTCCCACTCGGCGTCCCGCGTGATGTGCGCGAAATCCACCGCCTCCGCGCCCATCTCGATCACCTTCCCGATGAAGCACTCATAGCGCATCTCGTCGGACGGCACGTGCAGCGTGATCACCGGAAACGCCTTTGCCGCGCTCTCGATGATCGCATGCAGAGAGGAGAGATCCACCGGCGCCTGCGTTGCCCGCACAGCACCCCGCGCCTCCAGCGCGCGCTCCAGGAAGCTCGCATGTTCCTCTGGCGCGACGGAGGTGACATCCGAATACCGCATGCACGCCATGCCATCGAACCGCGCAGCCGACGTCACCAGCTCCAGCACGAAGTATGTCCGCCCCGTCGCGACGACATAGCCAGTGTTGCCTTCCTCATCGAAAGCCTCGCGCTTTATGCGCACCATCTGGCCACTGGCTTTCGCCGCCCGGATTTCCTTCGCGAATGCCAACGTCACTCCTACACGAACAGGTCCACCGGACGCGTCACCATCAGCCAGACAATCAACAATACAGCCGCAAATGCAGGAAACCCCGCCACGAACCAGATGCGATAGAGCTTGTGATAGCGTGGCGGCAGCTCCTCGCCAGCGGCGGATGCAGCTCGCGCCATATCGCGCAGCTGGTGCTGTATCCACACCACCGGCAGCCAGAACACGCCCACCAGTACATAGAGCGCCATCGAAACAACGATCCACCCCTCGCTCAGCCGCCACCCCGTCTCCATCGCCAGCAGCGCACCCGTTACTGGCTGCACCACCACCGCCGTCGCCGTGAACAGCCAGTCCGCGATCACGACCGTGCCCGCCACATGCGCAATCACCCGCGTGTCTTTCGTCCGCTGCGCCATCACCATGAAGAACGCGATCCCCGCGCCCGTGCCCAGCAGCACGCACGCGCCAATCACATGGCCCCAGCGCAGGAGATGCATCCACTCCATCAGCGTTCCTCCACCAGCGCAGCAACAGCCAGCGCAAGCCCCATCGCCGGAAACACCTTCACGAACGGCCCCAGCGGATCAGCCCACAGCTCCGGCGTCACCACAGTCCCCGCCGCCAGATAGCCAAGCGAGACCACGATCGAAGCCCACGCTGCGCGCCGCACCCAGTTGCGAAACAACAGCCACACGCCGATAGCCAAATCAGCCACGATCCCGCCCAACACCAGCGCCTGCGCCAGCGTCTGCCCCATCCGCCCCGCCAGCACAGCTTCCGCCGCCTCACGCTGCCACAGCCCGATCACTCCGCTCGCCAGCCAGAACCCTGCCAGCGTCAGCACCAGCACCGGAAACACCAGCTGCGCCCGCCCAAACGTCCGCTCCTGCGCCGTCGCCGGAAGCGTGGCTAATGTCTGCTCTAGCGACTTCAGCGGAAATCCACCCGCCGCCCGCCACTCCGCCGCGTCCGCCGTCACGCCATCCGCCAGCGACTTCAGCGCCGTCGTCCGCAGGGGAGACCGCCAGCCGAACCATCCGGCGACGTCCGCCCCACGCGCCATCGCAAAGCCGAGCCACCGCGGCAGCGCGATCTGCTTTGCCGGCGCCCGCCCCGTCCAGCGCCGCACAGCCGCCACGACGTCGCCCAGCGAATGAACCTTGTCCTCAACCAGCTCATAGTCCCGCCGCGCCGGAACCTCGCTCGCCAGCACGGCGCGCACAGCCTCCGCCACATCGCTCCCCGCCACCGTCTGCACGCGCGCCTCCGCGAGCACGATTGGCTGCACCACCGGAAACGCCGCCAGCATCCGCAGCAGCGTCGTCCCACCATAGGCGCCAGCCGCGATCACCAACCCCGGCTTCAGCACCGTCCACGTCAGCGCGCTGGCCCGCACAGCTGCGTCCCCCGCCGCCTTGGTCGCGAGGAACGCCGTCCGTGCCTCCGCCACCGCCCCCGGCGCAGACACCTGCACGAACCGCGTCACGCCCTGCCGCTCGCACGCCGCCACCAGCGCGCGGATGGCCGTATCGTGCACGGCCTTCAGATCATCCCTGGGACCGTCCTGCAGCGCCCCCGCCGCATTCACCACGGCATCGATCCCGGCCAGGCGCCCGGCCCAATCCTCGGCCTTGGTGAGCCTCCGCAGGTCGCCCGTCCGCCACGCCACATCCGGCGCCAGCCTGCACCCCGTGGCCTCCGAGCGCCCGAATCCGATGACCTCATGTCCCGCCCGGCCCAGCGCCCGGACGATCTCCAGCCCGATCAGGCCATATCCGCCCAGAACCAGAACCCGCATCGGCGCGCCTCCCGCGTCGATATCCGTAGAATTTCCAAGGATTTAGCGCAAGTTTTCAGACTCCGGCTTGACTTGGGCGCCCCCCTTCGTGTCTAAGCACGCTTCCGATTTTCCAGACTCGTCCGAGACCGACCATGGCCAAGCCCACCACCATCAAAATTCGCCTGAACTCGTCGGCGGACACGGGCTTCTTCTACGTCACGAAGAAGAACCCGCGCACCCAGACCGAGAAGCTCGTGCTCAAGAAGTACGATCCGGTCGTGCGCAAGCACGTCGAGTTCAAAGAAGGCAAGATCAAGTAAGACTTGATCCCTCGTGGAATTGAAAAGGCCCGGAGCATCGCTCCGGGCCTTTTGCTTTGTGGCTGTCACTGTTCACGGACAAGGCCGCAGGGCTGCAGGCGCTGCCTGCAGCCCCGGGCTCTCTACTTCGTCCCCTCCGGCAGCGCGAAGGCGATCACATAGCCGCCTTCCGGGTCCGGCGGGCCCAGCACTTTCGGGTCAGGCCGCGGGTAACGCCAGCTCGGCGTCGGCACGGTGATCAGCACGTACTGCTTCCCGTTCTTGCCGACATAGCTCATCGGCGAGGCATGGGCGCTGCCCGGCAGGTCCGTCTGCCACTTCACCTCGCCCGTGCGGATGTCGAAGGCGCGGAAGGTCGCGTCCATCGAACCGGCATGGAAGGCCAGGCCGCCACGCGTGGTCATCGATCCGCCCTGCAGCGGCGTGCCCACCATGAAGCCCAGGCCCGTCTCGATGCCGAACGGCCCCGACTGCTTCATCGAGCCCAGCGGACGCTTCCACAGCATCTTGCGCGTGTTGAGGTCCATCACGCCGATCTGGCTGAAGGGTGGCTCGAAGCACGGCAGGTTGGTGCCAACCAGCTGGTGATCCGAATCCTGCAGGAACGGCAGCGGCAGCCGCCAGTCCGACATGAATGGTGTCGTGTCGCCGCGATAGAGCACGCGCTTCTGGTCGAAGCGCTTGTTGTGCTCGATGGCTTCCGGGCTCGGCGTACGACCGCCGCCCGGACCACCGGCCGGCGGCCCCGCATGCTCGTCGCCGCGCGCAGCGGCTGCCGCCTCACGGCGATCTGTCGCCAGCTTCCGGTCTGCGTCGCGCGCTTCAAGGCTGCGCAGCACGATCCGGTTGCCCATCAGCATCGGCGCGCCGATCAGCAGGCCGTTGTCGGCGTCGACCGAGACAGAGCCCCAGTTGAAGCCGCCGGCATTGCCCGGATACTGGAACGTGCCGCCCCAGGTATCCTCAGCCGTGCCATAGCCGCCCCCGCCCGCCATCGGCGGCGTGAAGTGGCCCTCATACCGCATCTTCTTGAACTCGATCCGGCAGTGGAGCATGTCGAGCGGCGTCAGCCCCCACATGTCCTTCTCAACGCGATCATCACGGAAGTGCGGCAGCGGAGACATGGGCTGCGTCGCGGTCACGACCTCGCCCTTCTCCGGGTTCTGCGGCACCGCCACTTCCGGAATGTCGTAGATCGGAACGCCCGTACGGCGGTCGAGCAGGAAGATCTCGCCCCGCTTGGTGGCCTGCGCCACTGCCGGGATCGGATCGCCCTGCCCGTCCTTGCGAACGTCCAGCAGCACGGGCTGCGAGGGCACGTCATAGTCCCAGATATCGCGGTGCACGGTCTGGTAGACCCAGCGCCGCACGCCCGTCGCCGCATCGATCGCCACGACCGAGCTGGCGTTCTCTTCCGCCTCCTTTGAGCGCAAGTCGCCATCGAAATAGTCGGGCGAGGAGTTGCCGGTCGGCGCGTAGATCAGGTTCAGCACCGGATCATAGGACGTGTTCGACCACACGTTCGGCGTGCCGCGCGTGTATTCGCCGCCCTCGTCCGGCAGGCCCTGATAGCCCGGATTGCCCATGTCCCATGCCCAGGCGAACTTGCCAGTCACGACGTCATAGGCGCGCAGGACGCCCGACGGGTTACCGATCTGCTGGTTGTCCGTCACCCAGCCGCCCACCACGATCTTGTCCCCCGCAATCAGCGGCGTGGACGTGACCATGAAGTTGCCGAGCGGCGAATAGCCGAGGCCCGAGACAATGTTCACAGCGCCATCGAAACCGAATGACGTGCACGGACGCCCCGTCATCGCATCAACCGCGATCAGGCGCGCATCCACCGTGCCGGTGATGATCCGCTTGGGGCACTCGCCGGCATAGGTCGGCGGCGCTTCGTGATAGCCAACACCGCGGCAGGTGCGCGCGAACGTCGAGCCGTTCGCAAGCCCGCCCGGTACTTCGGTCTTGGTATCGTAGCGCCAGATTTCCTTGCCGGTGTCGGAGTCCACCGCCATCAGCGTGTTCCCGGCGGTGCAGATATACACCATGCCGTTGGCCATCTGCGGCGTCTGCTTGAAGTCGTAGGCAACGCCGGTGCGGAATTCCCACGCCTTCTCCAGCTGGCCGACGTTCTCGAGATTGATCTGGTCGATCTGTGCGAAGCGCTGCCCGCCGGGCACGCCGCCATAGTTGCGCCAGTCGGTAACCGCCGTGCCGGTGGCCGGACCATTGTCCGTGCCCTTCTCGACCGGATAGCCCTGGAAGGCGCCGACAACCAGCACCAGCGCGCCAGCCGCAGACGCGAGGCCGACGAACATGCCGCCGCCGTCCGTCTTCCGCTCAGCCGTCTTGCCCATCGCGGTGTGATACCAGGGCGAGAGGAACCACAGGCCCACCACGATCCAGGCCGCAAGGCGCGGCAGAAGCGCAAGGAAATCCAGACCGCCTTCAATAAGCGAGAGAACAACCCACAGCCCGACGATGCCGGCGTAGATCATCCCGCCCAGCGCGCTGCGCCGGATCAAGAAGAACGTCGTCGCCAGCAGCGCCACGCCCGAAAGCAGGTACGCGAAGCTTCCGCCCAACATCAGCAACTGCGCGCCGTAATACGTCAGGTAGACACCGACGATCCCGAGGAAGATCGCGAACGCCATGTTGAGGCCGCTCGTCGTTCCATCCGGCCGGTTCGCCAGCGCACCACGCACCGCATAGAATGTCGCGAATGCAAACCCGGCTGCGGTCAGGACGTAGAACATCGCCGCCGTGAACATCGCCGGGTTCACCAGCAACGGCAGCGGGTTCGGGTCAAACGGACCCGGGTCGGGCGCCGGCGGATGCAGCTGAACGTAGGCGCCCCACGCTGCAATGATTGCGACAATGCCGTAAACGGCCGCAAACGCCCAACGGGCGATACGCGAAGCCATGATCTCCTCCCTCGTGGTCGATTGTCCGCGCCCAACTCCCCGCGCGCCCGACCTTTGCGTCAACCTAGCGCCCCCGGTCGCGGCCTGCAAAGCCCCAGCGACAAACGGCCATTGGCGCAGGGGAACGGATCACGAGGACGTGCATGGGAAGCGGGCCCGCGACTCGCGCGCAGCGTGATTCCGCGCTTATCGCCCTTGCGGCAAAGCCACGCCCGACAGTCCGGCGTCAGGCGAACGGGCGCATCGGCTCCGCCTTGTGCTCGGCATAGATCGTCTCGTCGTCCGCCTCGACCAGCCGCACCTCATAGCCCCACAGGTCGGCCAGATGCTGGAGCACGCGATCCGCGTCCTTCTCCTCCAGCGCAACGCCATCCACCACATTGTGGCGCAGCTCCAGACGCCGGTCGCCCGCAAGGTCCACATCCACCACCTGGATATCCGGGTCCCGCCGCGCCACATCATACTGCCGCGACAGCGCCCGGCGCACTTCGCGATAGCCACGTTCGTCATGGATGGCCGAGACGACCATCTCATCCTCCGCGTGATCGTCCACAATCTGGAACAAGCCCATCTTCCGGATCAGGTGCGGCGACAGGTATTGCGACAGGATGCTCTCGTCCCTGAAATTGGCCCACACTTCCTTCAGCGTGCCATAGGCATCGCCATTGCCCGCGATATCCGGGAACCACGCACGGTCCTCATCCGTCGGCGTCAGCGAGATGCGCTCGATGTCCTGCATCATCGCAAAGCCAAGCGCGTAGGGGTTGATGCCCGAATAGCGCCGGTCATCGAAATCCGGCTGCATCACGACGCTGGTGTGCGAGTGCAGGAACTCCAGATACGCGCCGTCGCTGATCTGCCCCTTCTCGTGCAGACGCGTCATGATGCGATGGTGCGTCCACGTCGCGCAGCCCTCGTTCATCATCTTGGTCTGGCGCTGCGGATAGAAGTATTGCGCGATCAGCCGCACGATCCGCAGGATCTCCCGCTGCCAGCCCTGCAGCCGCGGCGCCGTCTTCTCGAGGAAGTAGAGGATATTCTCCTCCGGCAGTTTCAGGATCGCCTTGCGCCGCTCCTCCTCCAGCTTCTTCTTGGTCGCCGGCTTCTTGCCCTTGCCCTGCGGCACCGTCCGCCAGAGATCGTTGAACAGCGCCTCGCCATGCGCCCGCCGCTCCTGCTCACGCCGGGCCTCAGTCGCGAGGTCCATCGACCGCTTGCCCGGATAGCGGTGAATGCCGTGGCTCTGCAGCGCATGCGCCGCATCGATCAGCCGCTCCACTGCCTCAACGCCATAGCGCTCCTCGCACTTGGCGATGAACGCCTTGGCGAACGACAGGTAATCCGCAATCCCGCTCGCGTCCGTCCACTGACGGAACACATAGTTGTTCTTGAAGAAATGGTTGTGCCCCATCGCCGCGTGCGCCAGCACCAGCGTCTGCATCGTCGCGGAATTCTCCTCCATGATATAGCAGATGCACGGGTCGGAATTGATGACGATCTCGTACGCCAGGCCCTGATAGCCCTTGTTGTACATCATCTGGTTGCGGGCAAAGTCCTTCCCGAAACTCCAGTGCTTGTAGAACAGCGGCATCCCCACGCTGGAATACGCATCCAGCATCTGCTCCGACGTGATCACCTCGATCTGCGTGCGATACGTATCGAGCCCGATCTCGCCCTCGCCGATCTCGCGCACCGCATCAAACACGCGCCCCAGCGTCTCGAAATTCCAGTCAGCGCCGGTATAGAGCAGCTTCGATGGCCCCGCCTCAGGCGCAGCAACAATGCGCGACTTGCGCTTGCGGGTCGTGGTGACGTCACCCGTCATGATCTGCCTCCGCCTTCGCCCCCTCTTTCGCGAACAGTTCGCGGAACACCGGATAGATGTCGCGGCGATGGCTCACCTTGCGCATTGCCATGCGCGGCTCCATGCCCGCCACCGGCTCATACGCCCGCCACAGCGAGGTCGCATCGCCCCCGCCATCGTCGCGCGCATGGCCCACTTCGAGGTACGCATAATACTGGCACAGCGGCAGGATCGCCTGCCGCAGCAGGTTCACCGTATTGGCATTGTCCATCGGCAGGTTGTCGCCATCGCTCGCCTGCGCCGCATAGATGTTCCACTGGTTCGCCGGAAACCGGTCCTGAACAATGCGCGCCATTTCCTCCAGCGCCGTCGACACCACCGTGCCGCCCGACTCCCGCGAGTGGAAGAACGTCTCCTCGTCAACTTCCTTGGCTTCGTGCGTGTGCCGGATGAACACTACGTCCACGCGCTTGTAGCGTCGCTTCAGGAACAGGTAGAGCAGCGCATAGAACCGCTTCGCCAGGTCCTTCATGTGCTCGTCCATCGAGCCGGACACGTCCATCAGGCAGAACATCACCGCCCGCGCGACAGGCTTCGGAACCTGATCAAACCTGCGATAGCGCACATCTATCGGATCGATGAACGGCACCAGCCGCATCCGCTTCTGCTTGCGCTCCAGCTCCTCGCGCAGGGCGACAACCTTCTCCTCCTGACCGCCAGCCGCTTCCAGCTGTGCGATCTCCGCCTCCAGCGCCGCCAGATGCTCTGGCCGCGGCCGCCCCAGCGCCGTCCGCCGCGACAACGAATTGCGCATCGTCCGCGAGACCGACAGCGCCGCCGGCGGTCCGGACGAGCGATAGCCAGCCCTCACCGGTTGCGTCTCGTCCACGCCCAGCACCTGCCGCTTGGCGAGGTCCGGCAACTCAAGGTCTTCAAGGAACAGGTCGAGGAATTCCTCGTCCGACAACGCGAAGCGGTATTCGTCCTCGCCCTCGCCATCGGCCGAGGCGTTTGATCCCCCGCCCTCGCCATCCGGCCGCGCGATGCCATCGCCCTGGATGTACTTCTTGTTGCCCGGCAGCACGTATTCGCGCTTGCCGCC
>JAOATF010000085.1 GCA_030158285.1 Hyphomonadaceae bacterium | reverse complement strand
GGCCGGAGATGATCAGCGGCGTGCGGCTTTCATCGACCAGGATCGAGTCGACTTCATCGACGATGGCGAAGCGGTGGCCGCGCTGGGTCATGTCGGCCAGCGAATGTTTCATGTTGTCGCGGAGATAGTCGAAGCCGAATTCGTTGTTGGTGCCGTAGGTGACGTCGCACGCGTAGCTGGCGCGGCGCTGGGCGTCATCGAGGCCGTGCACGATCTTGCCGACCGAGAGGCCGAGGAAGCGGTAGACCCGGCCCATCCAGTCCGCGTCGCGGGAGGCGAGGTAGTCGTTGACGGTCACGACGTGGACGCCGCGGCCTTCCAGGGCGTTGAGGTAGACGGGCGCCGTTGCGACAAGCGTCTTGCCTTCGCCCGTTCTCATTTCGGAGATGCCGCCCTTGTGCAGGACCATGCCGCCGATCAGCTGAACGTCGAAATGCCGCAGGCCGAGGGTCCGCTTGGCGGCCTCGCGGACGGTGGCAAAGGCTTCCGGCAGGATGTCGTCCAGCTTGGCGCCGTTGGCGACCTGCTGGCGGAAGTCCTTGGTGCGCTGGCGCAGGGCGTCGTCGGAGAGCGCCTCCGTCACCGGCTCAAGGGCGTTGATCCGCTGGATGGTGGCCCTGTAGGGCCGGATCTTCCGGTCGTTGACAGACCCGAAGATTTTCTGGGCGATCCCGAGCATTAAGACTTATCCGCTACAGCCACGCGCGATCCGGTTATGGTCGCGGTTCCCTCTATATAGTGTATACGGGGGACTTGTCCGGCCGTGGCTACACCCTCGCGCCAGACCTCAGATTTTCCCCCGGAATTCCGTAGGGGGATAGTCCCTCGACTTGCGCGTTGCCGAGACGTAAGGACCAGCATTCCCAGTGTCAATTGCTGCACTGGGTCGCCCACTGCCCAAGGTCTGCTTTCGTAGCTTAGGAGCCTCAGGATGGCATTTGGGACACGCCCTCTCCTTGCGGCGATCCTCCTGGCCGGACTTTCGCTCGGCGCGTGCGGAGACGACGCCGCCCGTGAGGCCGTCGAGGCCCCGGCCGGTGACCCCTCCTCGCCGGAAGCGGCAACCGTTAACGGGCAGACCATCTACGTGGCGGACGTCCAGCTGGAAGCCCGGATGAAGGGGCTGATCAAGGGCGACGAGACCCTCCAGCAGGGCAGCCCGGAATTCGACGAGATTCTCGACGAGCTGATCGAGGTGAAGCTGCTGGCCATGGAAGCGCTCGGCCGGGGGCTCGATGAAGACCCCGAGGCGCGGCACCGGCTCAACACCGCGCGCGACAACATCCTCGGCAACATCCTGCTGGAACACGTGGCCGCCGAACAGATCGACGAGCCGGCCATCCGCAAGATGTACGAGGCACAGGTCGCCTTGCTTGAGCCGCAGATGGAGAACGAGGCGCATGTCCGCCACATCCTCGCGCCGACCAAGGATGCGATCGACAAGATCGCGGCGGAGCTGAAGACGGGCGTGGATTTTGCGGTGCTGGCGGCGCGGCGGTCGAGCGATGCGGATACGCGGCTGGATGGCGGCGATCTTGGCTACATGACGGCGGCGGAGGCGACGCCGGAATTTGCGCGGGTGATCCGCGAAGTGCCGGAAGGCGGCGTGTCGCGTCCGTTCGAGGACAAGGCCGGCTGGCACATCGTGAAGATCGAGCAGCTCCGCAAGCGCCGCCCGCCGTCGCTGGAAGACCTGCGCGAGACGATCGAGCGCTACCTCAAGAGCCAGCAGCTGGAGAAGCTGCTGAAGGAGCTGCGCGGCAGCGCCGAGATCGTGAAGCGCAATCCGGCGCGGTCTTCGCGCATGGACAAGCCGGCGACGGCGCCAGCTGCTGCGCCCGCTCCGGCGCCTGCCGAGGCAGCGCCGGTTGCGGCCGACACGCCGGTGCAAGCCGCCCCGACCGCGGCAGCGCCTGTTCCGGAATCGCGCGAGCCTGCGCCATCGACGCCGGCTGCGACGCCGCCTAAACCCGCAACCCAGCCGGCCGCACAACCGAAGCCGGCCGCGCCGCAATAGACTTCAGACCGGGGACACGACCTCACTTGGCCACAGCATCCGACCTGCCTGTATCGCCGCTTGCGCCGGAGCGTTTTCCGCAGCTGCCGACCGTGCGCGGCATTGCGGCGACGACGCATTCGCTGGGGCTCTACAAGGGCAAGGTGCGCGACGACCTGCTGGTGATCCATTTCCCCGAGGGTGCGGCGGCCGGCGGCATCTTCACGAAATCCTCGACGCGCTCGGACGATGTGGACCGCTGCCGTGCGGCCCTGCAGGCGGGCGGGGGCAGGGCGCGGGTGCTGGTGGTGAACACCGGCAATTCCAACGCGTTCACGGGCGCGGCGGGCATCGCCAAGAATGATGCGACGGTGGCTTCCGCCGTGAAGATGTCGGGCTGTGGCCAGCATGAGGTGTTCATCTCGGCGACCGGCGTGATCGGCGAGCCGATGCCGCCGCATGTGATTTCGGGCGGTGTCGAGACCGTCTGGAGCAAGCTGGGCGCGCCGGACTGGGAGAAGGTCGCGAACTGCATCCGCACCACGGATACGTTCGCCAAGGCCGCGGGCGAGACGGTGGATCTCAACCGGCGCAATGTCGGGATTATCGGCGTGGCCAAGGGCTCGGGCATGATCCAGCCGAACATGGCGACGACGCTGAACTACATGTTCACCGACGCCAATCTGGGGCCGAAGGTGTGCCAGGCGCTGATCGCGAAGCTGGGCGACATCACCTACAACTGCATCACCGTCGATAGCGATACTTCGACCTCTGACACGCTGCTGTTCTTCGCGACGGGGGCTGCGGGTGGCGAGCAGATCGACAATCCGGATGATCCGCGTCTGGCGGGGTTCATTGAGGCGATGCACCGCGTGCTGAAGGATCTCGCGACGCAGATCGTGCGCGATGGCGAGGGCGCCTCCAAGATCATCGAGATCACGGTTGAGGGCGCAGCCAGCGACGCGTCAGCGAAGGTTATTGCGTCCTCCATCGCCAACTCGCCGCTGGTGAAGACGGCGATTGCGGCGGGCGACGCCAACTGGGGCCGGGTGGTGATGGCGATCGGCAAGACGTCCGAGCCGGTGGAGCGCGACCAGCTGGCGCTGTGGTTCGGAGATCACCTGGTGGCCAAGGACGGCGCACGGGCGGCGAGCTATTCGGAAGCGGTGGCGACGAAAGCCGTCTCCGGCCAGGAAGTGTTCATTCGCGTGAATCTTGGGCTGGGGCAGGGCAAATCCACCGTGTGGACCTGCGATTTCACCGATGGTTACGTGAAGATAAACGGGGCCTACAGAAGTTGAGCCTTTCCCTGCACATGACGCTCACCTCGATATGAGAGAACAGTCTCAAGCAAAACCGCTGGTGCTCGTCGCCGCGGCGGCGCTGGTGCGTAGCGATGGACGGTTGCTGCTTGCGCAGCGGCCTATGGGAAAGTCGATGGCTGGTCTCTGGGAATTCCCGGGCGGCAAGGTTGAAGCCGGTGAAACCCCTCAGGGTGCGCTCGCGCGCGAACTGAAGGAAGAGCTGGGCATCAGCGTCCGCGAGGCCGACATGTCTGCCTTCTCGTTTGCGTCGCACGACTACCAGAAGTTCTTCCTGCTCATGCCGGTCTTCATGATCCGGACATGGGAAGGCGAGATTGACGCGCGTGAGGGACAACAGGTCGCGTGGGTTTCGGCCGAAGAGATTGGGAGTTATCCCGCTCCGGATGCCGACGTGCCTCTGTTCGCGCAATTCATCGACTGGTCAAAGGCGGGTCACGCATGAAAACGCTCCAACACGTCCTGCGCCTCCTGAAGAATCGCTCGGGCGCGACAGTCATCGAATACTGCCTGATTGCGGGCGTCATCTCGGTGGCGGTTGTTGGTGGCGCCTCCGCCATTGGCACCAGCACGAACAACTCGTTCAACTCGGTCCAGGCCGGGTTCGACCAGAGCCCGTAAGCCTAGCCGGCTTTTTCGCCCGTCCCCTGTTCCTTCACGCCCAGCGCATCCGCGAGGCGCACCGTGGCGCTGCCCGGGCGTTTGGCTTTCGGTTGGTCAGGCGAGGGCGCCCAGCCGGAGAGGGTGACGAGTTCGAACGTGGCGCGAACTTTTCCATCAAGATCAGAGAAGCGCTGGGCGTAGGTTTCCAGCGTCCGCATCAGGATCGCGCGCGTGAGTGGCGGGGCGGTGCGGTTTGCGAAGGCTGCGGTCTCGCCCATGCCGCGCAGGTCTGACAGCAGCTTCAACGGATGGCCGTAGCGGACGGTGCGTGCGTCATTGTCGGCGACGGGCATGGCAAAGCCGGTGCGCTGCAGGAGGCCGGCGCCGTCGAACACATCGAGGAAAGGCGAGACGCGATTGGCCGCGCCGCCCCGGATTTCCTCTTCCGCGCTGAGCAGCGACTGGCGCAGCTCGGTCAGCGTCTTGCCGCCGAGCACCGTGCCGATGAACAGGCCATCGGGCTTCAGGATGCGGCGGATCTGGATCAGCGCGCCGGGCAGGTCGTTGACCCAGTGCAGCGAGAGGGCGGAGACAACCAGATCGAACGAGTGTTCGGCGAAGGGCAGGTGCTCCTCGTCCACCACCCGATCCGGCGCAAAGCCTTCGGAGATGTCGGTCGTGGTGATCGTCCCGAGGCGCGGACCGGCGATCGGGTCTGACCGAAGGGTGCGGGCAAGCAGGCCGTCATGGGCGCCGAGATCGAGTACGGTCTCGAAGCTTCGGTTTACGGAGCCAAGGCGCAAGGCAATGTCTTCCGCTGCGACCTGTTTCAGGAAAGAGTAGTCTGGGAAGTTCGCCGCGGCGCGGGTGCGGCGGCGGGCATGGAGGCGCCGGTCGAAGATCCGCATTGGATCGGCGGCGGGGGCCGCAGGGGGTGGGGCGGGTGACGTCATCGGAGCGGTATGTAGCGACTGACAGCCGGCTTCCCAAGCGGCGTCTTTCGGCGCGCGTGGGGCGTGGGCTTTCCGGGATGATCTGGCCACAGCGGTCGCTGATCACCCATCGGGAACTGGCGGGGCCGGGGGCGCTGGAGCCGCACCTGTGGGCCAAGCTGCAATTCCTGTCTGAGCCGCTGTGTGCCCGTTGCGGTGCGGCGTTCGAGATCGCGGTCGAGCCGGGGCAGGTGTGCGCCGCCTGTATCGCCGATCCGCCAGCGTATGAGCGGGCAAGGGCGGCCCTGGTCTATGGCGATGTCTCGCGGGAGCTGGTGCTGGGGCTGAAATACCAGGGGCGGCGCGATGGGCTGACCCTGCTCGGCGGATGGATGGCGGGCGCGGGAAAGGAACTGCTGGCGGAGGCAGAGCTGATCGTTCCGGTGCCTCTCCACTATTTCAGGCTGGTGCGGCGCGGGTTCAACCAGTCGGGCTGGCTGGCGGCGGCGCTGGCGAAATCGTCGGGCGTCAGGCTGTCGGTGGATGCGCTGAAACGGGTGCGGGCGACGCCGATCCAGGGCGGGCTTTCCGCGACCGGCAGGCGCCGGAATGTTCAGGGAGCTTTCCGGGTGAGGGGCATGGCCAAGCGGCTGGTGAAAGGAAAAAGGGTGCTGCTGGTGGACGACGTGCTGACCACGGGGGCGACGGCGGAAGCCTGTACGGTGGCGCTGAAACGGGCAGGGGCGCGGTGCGTCGATGTGATCACGCTGGCCCGTGTTGCGGGGCCTCGCAGCATCGCCATATAGTTTTTGGAACGATTCCAGATAACTCACGTAAAGTATTCGGGAGTTGTTCAGGAGCCTGCTGCACCCTTTCTGCGCAGGTGAAACCAGTTGAGGAGCTTTGCCGGTGACGGCCCGCGTCGAAATCTACACCACCGAATTCTGCGGCTACTGCACGCGGGCGAAGGCGTTGCTGGCGTCCAAGGGCGTGGCGTTCGAGGAATACAAGGCGGGCGGCAATGCCGAGCAGAAGCGCGAGATGATCCAGCGCTCGGGCGGCTATACCTTCCCGCAGGTGTTCATCAACGGCCGTTCGGTTGGCGGCTCGGACGATATCCATGATCTTGACCGGCAGGGGCGTCTCGACGCGCTGCTGGCTGAACCGGCTGCGGCCTAGGAGTCCTGTCCCGGTGATCCGCTATTCTCTCGCCTGCGTGGGGGAGCATGAGTTCGAGGCATGGTTCTCGAACTCGGAGGCGTATGACAAGCAGCGCAAGAAACGGCTGGTCGAGTGCCCGGTGTGCGGGTCGACCGATGTGCGCAAGCAGATCATGGCGCCGTCGGTGAGATCGTCCGACAAGGCTGTGCCGGCGGATGTGGCGGCCGCGAAAATGGCCGGCGAGATCCGCAAGCACATTGCCGACACGCACGACTATGTCGGCGACAAGTTCGCGGACGAAGCGCGCGCGATGTATTATGGCGAGACCGTCCACCGGCCCGTCTGGGGCGAGGTGACGCCGGAGACGGCGCAGGAACTGGTGGAAGAAGGCGTGCCCGCCATGCCGCTGCCGAAACCGTTCGCACCGGACCCGCCGAAGCGGAAGAACCGGGCGAATTGAGGATTTCGGGGCTGGTTCGCCAGCGGTCTCGAGCCGTGCTAAAGACGCCCCGAGTTTGAGGAACTGCCCATGACGACCGCCGGTTACATCGATGCCGCCGTGGCGCCGCCCCGCGCGACGCACCAGATCAAGCTGTATGGTCCGGAGGCGTTCGAGGGCATGCGCAAAGCGGGCAGGCTCGCCGCCGAATGCCTCGACATGCTGATCCCCCATGTGAAGCCCGGCGTGACGACCGGCAGGATCGATGACCTCGCGCGTGAGTTCGTGCTGGATCATGGCGCGTTGCCGGCGTGCCTGTTCTACAAGGGCTATCGCAATACGGTGTGCACCTCGGTGAACCATGTGGTGTGCCACGGCATTCCGGGGCCGAAGACGCTGAAGGAAGGCGATGTCGTGAACATCGACGTCACCGTCATCGTTGATAGCTGGCATGGCGATACCTCGCGCATGTATTCGGTGGGTGAGGTGAAGCGCAAAGGCCTGCGCCTGATGGATATCACGTACGAGTGCATGATGAAGGGCATCGCGGCGGTGAAGCCGGGCGTCCTGTTGTCAGACATCGGCAAGGTGATTCAAGACTATGCCGAGGGGCAGCGCTATTCCGTCGTGGAGGCGTTCTGCGGTCATGGCCTCGGTCGCGTCTTTCACGATTCTCCAAACGTCATTCATTACGTGAAAAGCCGCATCGATCCGCGTGCGCCTGCTTATGATGCTGACGAGGCGGGTGTTCGGCTGCGTCCCGGCATGCTGTTCACGATTGAACCGATGATCAATCTCGGGCGCCCGGATGTGGCGCTGCTGTCGGATGGCTGGACGGCGGTGACGCGCGACCGCTCGCTGTCGGCGCAATACGAGCATGCGATCGGCGTGACGGAGACGGGGTACGAGATCTTCACCCAGTCACCGACGGGGCAGCATACGCCCCACACCTCCGGGCTCGGGGCGAGCTGATCGGATGGCTGACGGGGGGAAGCCAAAGACAGACACTATACGCGCGATCATCCCAGCAGTCCTCTGCTGGTTCGTTGCCGCGTGTAGTTCGACGTCTGAAGCGGCGTCGTCGGCTGAGACGGGACGCCGCGAGGTTGACCTCTATCGAGCGATCAACGGCGAAAGCTATATCCCTTGTTCGGGCATCGGAGTCCTATCGCACTGCGGAGAGCGTCTCTATGCGCGGCCGGGCAACGAAGAATACGACGTTGGGATTCCATCGGCTGAGGGCCAGTGGGCGGATTGTTCCACAAATGAGGTCGATTGCATTCTGAACCGCAGATACGTGATGGCCGTTCCGAAGAGCGATCTGCGCGCGGGCTTGGTCTACAGGTCGCACGGCGCTGAGTTGACTGTCGAGAAGTGCTTTGAAGCGCTTGCATCCGAGTTCCCCACGCCTTGCGAAGTTGCGCAAATCTCAACGCGGTGTGTCGACGATTGCGGCTGCCTCGGGGAGCGCCTGAAGAATAGCGGGGTGCTGTTCTACTATACACGGAAATTCGGGATCACCGCGTTCTCCACGATCCAGAACATCAATGACGGGGGCGAAATCTGGCCGGCATATTCGTGGACCTTGATCGCCGACGAAGGCTTTCTGAAAAAGCCCTTGTCGCTCATGCAAGCGCCAAGTGATTTTCGGTCGTGCGCAAGATGAGCGAGCCGACGAAACACTATCACGGCCATCGCGAGCGTATCCGCCAGCGCATCATGAAAGGCGATGGATCGCACCTTGATGATTATGAGGTGCTCGAAGTCCTGCTGTGCGCCTTCATTCCGCGTGTTGATGTGCGGCCGATCGCCAAGACGCTGGTGGACAGGTTTGGCACGGTTTCCGGCGCGCTGGCGGCGAGCCCTGAGCGGCTGATGGAGATTGACGGGATCGGGGAGGCGACGGCCGCCTATATCCGCGCGACCAATCTTCTTCTGCTGCGGGCTGCAAACGACGAGATCAAGGACCGTCCGGTGATTTCAAACTGGGCGGCGCTGCTGAACTACGTGAAGCATGCGCTGCGCCATGAGAAGACCGAGCAGGCGCGCGTGCTCTATCTCGACCGCAAGAACAAGCTGATCGCCGACGAGAAGGCCGGGCAGGGCACGGTGGACCATGCGCCGGTCTATCCGCGCGAGATTGCACGGCGGGCGCTGGAGCTGTCGGCCTCGTCCATCATCCTCGTGCACAATCACCCCTCGGGCGACCCCACGCCCTCGCGCGCGGACATCGATCTGACGCGTGAGATCGAGCGGGCGCTCGCGCCGCTGGAGATCAAGGTGCATGACCATCTGGTGGTCGGCGCGAAAGAGACCGTCAGCATGAAGGCCAAGGGGTTGATCTGACCGGCAGCAAGAAGCGCATATCGGCTCAAGCGCTCAGCAGTTGTTGCAGTTCGGAAGGAAGATTTTAAGATGAAGGCGGGAGGCGGATAGATGCTGGCTGCCAGTCAACAGTTCAGGACGTTCTTCAGCCACAAGTACACGGCCACAGCTATCAACCTCTACTTCTGGTCAATTCTATCTGCCGAAGCGGGTTTTCAGTTTGGCGTGGATGAGGGAACGAAACGCACCAGCGTGACCAGGCTGGAGTCCATGATGCGTGAGTCCGACACGATCGTCGGAGTCTACCCCTTCACGGGCGCAAGTAACACGCCGGCCCGCGCTGAGCTGCTCAAGGAATCTGCATACTTCAGGCTGGAGACTGAACTCGCGATCAGGTCCGGCAAGCCGACATTGCTGTTCGTAGACCGGCGATATGCGTCGATCTTCCCTCCGATGCCGGGTCTCCGCATTCACTATTTTGATGCTCGGGAAATCGAGAGCGGAACGCAGTCTCCCTCGCATGAGCAGTACGTCCGTGCGTGTGCGGAGTTTTGTCGCGAAGCCGCCGTCCATAAAGCTCGCGACCTCTCTCGTCGGCAGGTCGACCCGAGCTCGGTGCTGATAGCTATCGCGAGCAACACTCCCGCGACCCGGCACGATCAGCGAATCGTCGACGGTATTGAACGCGTGTTGGAGAACCGCGGTATCCTGAACCCGTCCGTCCTGAAGTTTCCTGATCCCAAAAACTTGTATCAGCTCGCCGGGCTTGATTCCGCTGCCTGGGTCGTGGCCGACGTCGGTCCCGAGCTATTTCGAACCGGGCTGGTTGGATACATGCACGGTCGATTCATCCCGATGTTGCGCATGCTGCACGATGGCGCCGGCGCCGACACGCTTGGGGAGCATCGATGCCTGTATGCGGGAATCGAGAAGGGCTACGATTCAGATCTGTTGCGCTGGAAAGAGCTCTCTGACCTAGAGGCCGAACTCGATGACAGGGTTGGGCTGCTGCAATGGCCGCAACTACTGATCCCGGACGCACAAGCAGCTCATCGATACTTCACCCGAGCATCACTAAGAAAGGAAGCTGTCTTCCTTTCCTATTGCGGTCGAGACCTAAGCGTTGCCGAACAGATCAGTGGCGCTCTGAAGTCGCGGTTTCAAGACGTCTTTGACTACAAGGATGGTCGCTCAATCAGGAGCGGCCGACCTTGGCTGGAAGAAATCGACATCAATCTCCGGAAGGCGTCCGTTGGCGTGCAACTCTTGACGCCCGCCTATCTTGAAAGCCCCAACTGCATGGAAGAGGCCAGGATCATGAATGGCCTACTGAACGACAACAAGATCAAGCTTCTGCCCCTCAAGCTGAATGACGACGACGTGTTGCAGGCGCCGACATGGTTGTCAGACAAGCAGTACGCCAAACTCTCTCAGATTGGCGGCATCGGTGCGATAGCCGATGTCGTCGCTGGCACGTTGGGTTAAGTTCTCGCTTGGTGGCTATGATCGATTGAAATCGGTGTTTGTCAGAGATCAGGCGCCGCATCGCAGCATCACGCGCTTGTTGTGCAGCGCACCCCGGCAGCGCCGCGTCAAACGTCTTGCCGCCGGATCGATCCTAGCTAGGGTGGCGGTTCACGAAGCGGCGCCAGACCGTCCATAACCAGTTGCCGGCCCACCCCCCCATGGCTGGCGTAGGGGAGATTACATGGCAATGGCGCCTGCGACGTCGGCGGCTGAAGCGCCGGCGGGAGGACAGAGTTACGGATCGCCGCGTTACCGGCTTTACGTCCTGCTGTCGCTCACGCTCGTTTACACGCTCAATTTCATCGACCGGAACCTGCTGGGCGTTGTCGCCCAGCCCATCATCACCGAGTTCGGTCTGAGCGACACGGAATACGGCTTCCTCAACGGTCCCCCGTTTGCGCTTTTCTATGCGTTGATGGGCATTCCGATCGCGATGGCTGCGGACAGGTTCAATCGCGTTGCCATCATCGCGCTCTGCATCGCGATCTGGTCGCTGATGACGGCGCTGTGTGGTTTTGCCTCCAGCTTCGTCTTCCTGCTGATCGCACGGGTCGGCGTCGCGATCGGCGAGGCGGGCTCGACGCCGCCCTCCAACTCGCTGATCGGCGATTATTTCAAGCCGAAGAGCCGGGCCAATGCGCTGGGCATCTTCGCCATGGGCGTCACCATTGGCGGTGCGCTTGCGGCCGGTTTCGGCGGTCTCATCGTCGGCCTCAAGGATGAGTCGGTCGTCGCCTTCTTTGCCATGTTCGGCATGCCGGACATTCACGAGCAGCTTGGCTGGGGCGCCAATTTCGGCTGGCGCTTTGCCTTCATTGCCCTTGGCGTGCCGGGCCTCCTCATTGCGCTGATCGTGTTCCTGACGGTGAAGGAGCCGCCGCGCGGCTATTCCGATCCGCCGGGCGCGCAGCGCGTCGAGAAGGCCAGCATTGTCGAAACGCTGAAGGAGCTTGGCGCGAAGCCCACTTTCTGGACGATGGCCCTTGGCGCGGCGCTGGTTGCGTTCGTCGGCTATGGCCTGTTCGGCTTCCAGGCGCCGATGATGCAGCGCCTGCACGGCATGTCGCCGGGGGCATTCCAGCTGCAATATGGGGTGCCGCTGGCGCTGATCTCGGCCGTGGGCACGTTCCTCGGCGGATATCTCACGCAGGTTCTTACCCCGCGCTCGGGCACGGCCGTTGCGTGGATACCGGCAGCCGGCGTGCTGATCGCCATCCCGCTCTATGTCTGGGGCTTCTATTCGGAGCCCGGCACGATGCAGCTGGTGATCTGGGGCACGGGCGCGATGTTCCACTACGCTTATCTCGGCGCCCAGTACACGATCGGGCAGGGCGTTGTCTCGCAGCGCTCGCGTGCTTCGGCGATTGCGATCCTGCTGTTCATCATCGCCCTGATCGGCAATGGCGCCGGCCCGCAGATCGTCGGCATCATGTCCGACATGTTCATGCGGATGCAGATCGAGGCGGCGGGCATGGGCGAGCAGCTCACCAACGCCGTGTGCCGCGCCAAGGACCTGTCGGCGCTGACGGCGGAGCAGCAGGCTGTCTGCGTCTCGGCCTATGGCGAGGGCTTGCGGCAGTCGATGGCGGCGACCGTGCTGTTCTTCATCCCGGCGGCGGCCTTCTACCTGCTGGCTTCGCTGACGCTGAAGAAGGACCTGGTCGCCAGGCCTGTCTGATGCGTTGTGATTGATCCTGTTCGGGATCATCTGGCGTAGCGACCGTTACACGGCCGGCTCCCACACGGAGCCGGCCGTTTTCGTGTCTGCGTTTGCGCGTGTGCAGCATAACGCCGTTGTCAGCGCGCTATCTGCGCCGAAACCGAAAGTTGTGGTGGACCGCGCCGCACAAACTTGAGAACTTCCAATTGAGAGCGAGCCGCAAGTCATGCGGCCACCGGGGAGAGGTTGGCATGGGCACGCAGACAGGCGCGGTGGGCGCGGGCGCAGCATCCGATAGCCAGGGACATCTCACCGGGTACGGGACAAAGTCGTACCGAAGCTATGTGCTGAACGCCCTGCTGTTCGTCTACATCCTCAACTTCCTCGACCGCGGCCTGCTGGGCATTGTGTCCGAGCCGGTGATGAAGGAGCTGCAGATCACCGATGGGCAGTTCGGCCTGCTGACCGGCATCGGGTTTGCGCTGTTCTATTCGGTCGTGGGCATTCCGCTCGCCCACTATTCGGAGACGGGCAACCGCACCTGGATCATGACGATCTGTATCGCGCTGTGGTCTGCGGCGACGGCGATGTCGGGCATGGTTGGGCCAGTGGAGATCGGTGGCGTCGTCATCTCCGGCTTTGTCATGCTGCTCCTGTGCCGGGTGCTGGTGGGCGTGGGCGAGGCGGGATGTACGCCGCCGGCCAACTCGATCATTGCGGACTACTACCCGCCGGCGCGGCGGTCGACGGCGCTTGGCTATTACGCCATGGGCGTGACGGCGGGGACGCTGTCGGCGAACCTGATCGGCGGTCCGGTGGCCGATGCGTACGGCTGGCGCACCGCCTTCATGGTGATCGGCGCGGCCGGCATCGTCGTGGCGGTCCTTTTCCGCATGACGGTGAAAGAGCCGCCGCGTGGTTATTCCGATCCGCCGGGCACGGTGCGTCCGGCCAAGGCCAGCTTTCCGGCGGCGTTGAAGGAGCTGTCGTCCAAGCCGTCCTTCTGGTTGATGGCGACGGGCGCGATGCTCGCCTCGTTCTGCGGTTATGGCATCGTCACGTTCCAGACCTCGTTCCTGATGCGCACACATGGCGTGACGCTGACCGAGGCGACACTGCTGTTCAACGTGCCATCGGCGGCCTGCGCCTCTGTGAGCGTGCTGATGACAGGGTGGATCGCCGAGAAGATGGTGAAGCGGCATCCCAACGCGATTGCCTGGCTTCCGGCGGCGGGCTTCATCCTTGCCGTGCCGTTCTATCTGGTGGCGTTCTCATCGGACAACAAGTGGGTGGCGCTGGTCGGCATCTGCATCGGCGCCGGCATCAAGTATGGCTATCTCGCTGCCCAGTACACGATCGGGCAGGGCGTGGTCGGTCCGCGCACACGGGCGACGGCGACGGCCATACTCTTGTTCATCGTGAACCTGCTTGGCTATGGCGCGGGCCCGCCCTTCATCGGTTTCCTGTCGGACGTCCTGTTCAACATGCAGGCCAGCGCCGATGGCTTTGCGGACCTGGCGCGCGCATCCTGCAAGGGCGATGCGCTGAAGCTGCTGCCGGAAGCCACGCAGGCATTCTGCAAGATGGCGGATGCGAAGGCGCTGCAGACCTCGCTGGTGATCACCTCGGCGCTGTATGTGACGCCGGCGATCTTCTTCCTGCTGTGCATGCGGACGCTGCAGAAGGATCTGGTGGCGAAGTAGTTTGGAGTCGTTCTCGGGCTTGACCCGAGAACCTTTCTTCCCTGCTGCAAGTCTCACCTTTGCGGGTGAAGAAGGATTGTCGGGTCAAGCCCGAGAATGACTACGGCTTGTGTTTCGGCCTGTGCATCCTAGACAGCCTGCATGAGCCGCCGCCTTGATCTTTTTCCCTCGAAGAAGCTTCGCAATCCGGGGCGGCATCTGCGGCAGCTGGCGCGGTGGCCGGAGCGGATTGTCGGGGAACTGGAGGCGTTCGGGGAGCGCGATCCGGAAGCTCATCTGGGGGGACGGTTCTGGAATTTCAAGGTTCCGGTTTTCCAGAAACTCGTCGATCCGCCACATGCGACGGTGGAGACGCAGCGGGCTTGCATGGCTTCGATTTTTGCGGCGGCGCGGGCGGTTGAAATTTCAGACAGGCGGCCTGCGAATTGCCGGGTGGCGTGTCTGGTGTCGACGCCGTCGTTGTTCAATTCGGAAGTGACGGTGTTCTTTGACGAAGACTATTTCCGGACCTTCCTGCCGCGCGAGGAGGGCAAGCGGACTTACTACGACGATGGCTGGATCGAGGATGAGGCGATGGAGGCCGATGCCTTGGGAGAGCTGAAGGTCGAGGCGCCCGAGGGGATGGAATTTTTCGGGGGCACGTTGTTGCGCCAGTACGATCCGGCGTGGGGCGCCAAGCCGGTGGAGCAGGTGATGTGGGTGTGGGCGTTCCCGCGCCGTTGAACGCATGCCCTAAAAAGATGCCGCCCCGGAGTCCGAGACTTCGGGGCGGCGCCGTCGCGGGTGGAAGGTGTCAGGCCGATCAGCCAGCGAGGCGCTGGATGTAGTCGAACTCGCGAGCGCGGCGCTCGCGTTTCTTGGCCGGCTGGAAGGCGACGCGGGCATGCTCGGCGCAGTAGGGCGAGTTTTCCGCCGTGCCGTGGCCGCAGAAGCCGAAATTGGCGTCGGCCGGGTCGCCGATCGGCCATTTGCACATCGAGTCCTTCACGGTGAGGACGGTGACCATGTCGCCGTTCGAGAGGCGCTTGGGTTCGATATTGGCTTCGGCCTCGGTGATGTGCGTGTGGGTCGGTTCGGCCCGGACGGCGAGGGCGCCGGCGGAGGCCACGCGCGGGGCGGCAGCCGTAGGCTGGGCCTGACGGGGCATCTGCGTGGGCTTGGGACGGGCCAGGCGCGGCGGACGCTTGACCGGGCGGGACGGAGTCGCCCGGCCGGAGAGTCCGAGACGGTGGACCT
>JAOATF010000084.1 GCA_030158285.1 Hyphomonadaceae bacterium | reverse complement strand
CTCGCCGACAAATCCGTCCGCATCATCGGCGGCGTCGGTGCGCAGTTCGAGAAGAAGCTCAACGCCGACGGCATCCGCACCGTCGCCGACCTGCAGAAGATCGACGCGAAAATCCTGGTCCGTCGCTATGGCGAAACCGGCCTCTGGCTGCACAACTGCGCCTTCGGCCGTCACGCACGCAAGGTGGACCCCGACGGCGAGCGCAAGAGCGTGTCCTCCGAGACGACCTTCAACGAGGACATCTCCGACCCGAAACTGCTGGAAGACATCCTCTGGCGCCTCAGCCAGCGCACTGCCGACCGCGCCAAGCATTCCAGCGTCGAAGGCCGCGTCGTCACGCTGAAGCTCAAGACGCACGACTTCAAGACCTTCACCCGCCGCGTCTCGCTCAGCGAGCCGACACAGCTGGCGCAGGTCATCTTCCGCACGGCAAAGCCCATGCTGGCCCGCGAAACCACCGGCATGCGCTATCGCCTGATAGGCGTCGGCATCTCCGAACTGGTCGATGCGAAGGCCGATGCCCTCGACCTCGCCGACCCCCAGTCCCTCAAGCGCGCCAAGGCCGAGCGCGCCGCTGACAAGGCCCGCGAAAAGTTCGGCGATGACGCCGTCATGACCGGTCGCGGCGCCCGCATCCAGAACGCGCGCGAAAAGAAGTAGCGCCACTTCCGCTGTCGGCTCGCGTTAGAAATCCTGCATGGACGCCAGTACACGACTGATTAAGTAGAGATACGGTTCAACTGCTGCATGGGAGCTACGCATGGCCACGCCTTCACGCCTCCAGGTTCAGCATTCCCGAATGTCGCTGATGTGTTGTTGCCAAGGCTGATCCGCCTCCGGAACTGATCCACCCCCAACACGTCTCACTCGCCGCGCGCCTCATAGGCGTGGTGCGGCCATGCGACCAGGATACATCAATGTCTTCGAAGACTGACGCGACCTTCTCCGCTGTCGCCTACCGCAAATCCATCGCCGACATGTTCGTCGCCCTCGACATCCCGGCCCAGCGCGACCTGATCGAGCGCATCGCCATCCTGCCGCGCCACATCCATTCGATGGCGACCAAGGGCGAGATCGCCATCGATCTCCCGCGCCTCGACGCCATCGCCAGCTAATCCCGGCGCAGCTATGACAGCCTCCTGATGGGGGCTGTCATGACGCTCGACGAAACCTTCAAGGCCAAGGTGTGGACGCAGGAAAGCACCGGCGCCTGGCACTTCGTCACACTGCCCGCCGACCTGTCGAAACGCATCCGCGTGCTGACCACGGGCCAGCGCAAACCCTTCGGCTCCTTCCATGTGAAGGCACGCACCGGCCTGAGCAGCTGGGAAACCTCGCTGTTCCACGACACGAAGCGGCAGGCCTTCCTCCTGCCCGTGAAAGCGGACGTGCGGCGGAAGGAGAAGATCAAGCTTGGCGACATGATCGAGGTGTCGGTGACGCTGGCGTTGTAATCCGTCTGCTTCGCGGGCAGCTCCCTCCGTCGCTTCGCGCCACCTCCCCCGCCTTCGGCGAAGGAGGACCACAAGCCTCTCGATCTGTGGTCCTGCCCCGCGCATAGCGTGGGGAAGGTGGTCCGCAGAGCCGGAAGGGGCTGGCCGCGAAGCGGCCGGACAGCTACACGCCAGCACAGCTGAATCTCCGCGGAGCAAAATCCATGTCCGTATCCGATCGTCTCAAGGCCGCTGGCGTCACCCTGCCTGAAGCCCGCCCGCCCGTGGCGAACTACGTGCCGTATGTCATCACCGGCAACCTGCTTTTCATTTCCGGCCAGGTCAGCATCACGCCCGACGGCCTCATCAAGGGCCGCCTCGGCGAGGACATGACGATCGAACAGGGTCAGCAAGCCGCCCGCGCCTGCGCCATCAACCTCATCGCCCAGATGCAGGCCGCCCTCGGCGATCTCGAGCGTGTTACGCGCATCGTGAAGCTCGGCGGCTTCGTCAACGCCGCGAAGGATTTCGTGGACATCCCGAAAGTCGTGAACGGCTGCTCGGACCTGATGGTCGAAGCTTTCGGCGACAAGGGCCGCCACGCCCGCTCCGCCGTCGCCTGCCCCGTGCTGCCGATGGGCGTTGCGGTAGAGGTGGATGCCGTGGTGGAGTTCGCGTAGCGGCTTGACCCGAAAAAGGGGGAGAGGGGGGAGGCAATGAGCGACCAGACGTTTGACCTCGCGGCCTACGCCTACGCCCATCGCGGCCTGTGGGACGCGGCCACGCCTGAAAACTCCCTCGCCGCCTTCCGCGCCGCCGCAGCCGCCGGTGTTGGCGTCGAACTCGACGTGCGCCTCACCGCCGACGAAATCCCCGTCGTCTTCCACGACGCCAGCCTGCAGCGCCTGTGCAACCATCGCGAATGGTTGCGCCAGATCCCGGTCGCTGACCTTGCCAACTGGCCGCTCCCGGATGGCAGCACGATCCCGACACTTGCGGACGTCCTCGCCGTGATGGGCGACCTGCCCGTGCTGATCGAGCTGAAGGTCGATGGCGCCATGGGCAACATCGCCGATTGCGTCGCCGATCTGATCTCCCCGCGCGAAGCCCCGCTCGCCGTGATGAGTTTCGACGAACCCACCGTCGCCCGCCTCTGCCAGCTGATCACCAACCGTCCCGTCGGCCTGCTGATCGGCGCGGACGATCATGTGGAACACGACCTGCTCGCCAAGGCCGCCACCGCCCGGGCGCTGGGCTGCGACTATCTCGGGCCCCATCACTCCGTCCTCGACACTGTGGCTCCCGCTGCAGGCGGCCTACCGCTCGTCACCTGGACAGTCCGCACGCCGGAGGACCTCGCAATCGCCCGGAAACACGGCGCCGCGCCGATATTCGAACATCTGAGCCCGGCCCTCGCAAAACCCGGCTGAACACCAATATAATGGGCACCGATATAGTCTGTCTGCATCCCTCTCGGAGAACGCCTTGGCGGACGATACGGCTGACAGGATAGACCTTTCGATCTCCATCGCCGAGGCGATGGGCGATATCGAACGTTCGCACTGGAACGCCGTCGCCAACCCGGCAGGCGAACGCTACGACCCTTTTCTCGACTGGGACTTTCTCGAAGCCGCCGAGTCCTCCGGTTGCGCCGAACCCTCCACCGGCTGGACCCCGCGCCACCTTCTTGTTCACGATGGCGCGGGCAAGCTCGTCGGCGCCGCGCCGCTCTACCTGAAAATGCATTCGCGCGGCGAGTTCGTGTTCGACCATGGCTGGGCCGACGCCCTGCATCGCGCTGGCGGCCGCTACTATCCGAAGCTGCTCTGCGCCGTGCCCTTCACTCCCGTCACCGGCCGCCGCCTGCTCGCCACCGGCCCCCACGCCGACGGCATCCGCCGCGCCCTCGCCGGCAGCATCGCGGAAGTCGGCAAGCAGATGCGCGCCTCATCCGCCCACGTGAACTTTCTCGAGGAGGACGCGTGGCGCATGCTCGGCAGCGAAGGCTACCTCCTGCGCGAGGACCAGCAGTTCCACTGGATCAATCGCGGCTACAAGACCTTCGACGATTTCCTCGACGCCCTCGCCTCGCGCAAGCGCAAGATGCTTCGCCGCGAACGCCGTGAGGCGCAGGAAGGCCTCGAGATCATCCGCGTCACCGGCGACGATCTCCGCGCCCACCACTGGGATGCGTTCTTCCGCTTCTACATGGACACCGGCGGCCGCAAATGGGGCTCGCCCTACCTCAACCGCGAATTCTTCGAGATCCTGCACGACCGCATGGCCGACAAATGCCTGCTCATCCTCGCCATGGATGACGGCCGCCCCATCGCCGGCGCGCTTAACATGATCGGTTCGGACACGCTCTATGGCCGTTACTGGGGCCGCAGCGTGGAACGCCCCTTCCTGCATTTCGAGATCTGCTATTATCAGGCCATCGATTTCGCCATCGAGCGCGGCCTCGCCTGCGTCGAGGCGGGCGCGCAGGGCGAACACAAGCTGGCGCGCGGATACGAACCACGCCTCACGCGTTCGGCCCACTGGATCGCTCACAACGGATTGCGCAACGCCGTCGCGAATTATCTCGACTCGGAGCGCGTGGCGGTTGAGGAAGGCATTGGCGAACTGCAGGCCTACTCCCCATTTCGGAAGGGTGAGCAGCAACAGCCCGAAGACCAGGACGAAGAGGGTTTCTGATGAGCCTTGTGGGCGAATACGACGGGAACAATATCTTCGCGAAAATCCTGCGCGGCGAGATGCCGTGCGTGAAGATTTTCGAGGACGACAACGTCCTCGCCTTCATGGACATCTTCCCGCAAAGCCAGGGCCACTGCCTCGTCATCCCGAAGAACACCACCGCCCGCAACCTGCTCGAATTCCCCGCCGACCGCCTCGGCCCCTATTTTGCCGCCGCCCAGAAACTCGCGAAAGCCGTGGTCAAAGCGCTCGACTGCGACGGCGTCATCGTCACCCAGTTCAACGGCGCCCCCGCCGGCCAGACCGTCTATCACCTCCACGTCCATATCATCCCGCGCTACACCAACCTGCCGCTGCAACCGCACCATGGCGGCAAGCCGGCCGACACCACCGTGTTGCGGGAACAAGCCGCGCGGATCGCTGCGGCGCTGTAGGCGCCCTATTGCGGTTTCAGCATCGCCAGCGTTGATTTCGCAATCCGCGCCACCACGTGCGGTCGCGGGTCCACGATCTCCGCAATGTCATACGCGATCGATGAACTGAGCAGCAGCGCGATCTCGCTGTCGCTCAGCCCGTAGCGCTTCTTCAGCCATATCGACATTCCGGTCGTTGCGCGCTGCAGCGAGGCATCGAGACCGTTCTCGATGCCGGTCACCATCACGGCGTCCGCATCCTCCAGCCACACCTGCTGCATCGCCTCGCCCTTGATCAGCTCGACGGTGAACTCGACATCGAGCGACGTCTCCAGCCCCTGCCCGCTGATCTCGCCATCGCCCTGCAGCGCGTGCCCGTCGCCCAGCGACAACAGCGCACCTGCGGTCCAAACGGGGAAATACAGCGTCGCGCCTTCGGCCACGCGGTCATAGTCCATGTTGCCGCCATGGAAGGCGACATCGCCTGCCATCAGCGCCTGGTTGAACATCGGCGCCACGCCGATCGATCCGATCATCGGCTTCAGCGGCAGCTCCAGCCCGGCCAGCTTCTCCGTCGGCGATTGCGGCCGCGCCACGCCACGCTCGCGATCCAGCACCCAAATCCTGTTCCACCCCGGCGTCGGCGTCTGTGTCATGCCCGGCAACAGCGCCCGTCCATCCAGCATGGCCGACGCCATGCTCGCCGTATCGCGATTGAGACGGACTCTATTGAGCTTCACCACCAGCGTATCGCCGGGCATCGCCCCCTCGACCCAGATCGGGCCCGTCAGCGTATTCCCCGGCATGCCGCGATACTGCATCTGCGCATCGCGGCCCTCATTATCGAGCGTGAACGTCTTCACGGTGTCGCCCGGCCGGATGCGCAGCGCCGGCGCATGTCGCGCCGAATACTGCAACACGAACGTCGTCGGCTTGAAGTCATGTACCACCGGCGCGCGCGACGCCGTATCCGGCCGCACGCCCGCGATCGTCACCGGCACGCCGTAGAGCACGCCCGTGCCGACCAGCTGCCCGTTGCGCACGTTGAGCGACAGCTGGCCCGCAGGCGTCGCCCCGCGCGCTGCATCGAGCTGCGCCACGCCACTGGTGAGCGCGCCTTTCAGCGTCAGCGGGAAATAGCGATTCTCGTCCAGCGGGCCGGACGTCCCCTCAATCACGCCGTTCGTCTCGGTCAGCATCATCGCCGCCGCTGACGATCCGTTGGCGAAGGAGGCTGTCACATGCCACGTGCCGGCGATGCTCGCAGGCTGCGCCTCGCTGAACTGCGTGCAGGCGGAGACCAGAAATGACAGGAGGAGACCAACGGCAAAGCGCATACGATCTCCACTCTGTTCTAGAACACACTCACGGCGTCATCCTCGGGCTTGTCCCAAGGATCTCGGTTGGAACGTCACGGGGACTGTCAGACAGTTCCCATGAAGCGGCCAACTGGGATTCTCGGGATGCGCTTCGCTTACCCGAGAATGACCCCGCACTGCGTGTCGCGATCTTACTCGGCCGCTCGCGCCCGGATCTGTTCCAGCGTGATCTTCCCGCGCACCAGCAACGAGTAGTCGTCCGCCAGCGTGCCGGTGATATTGCCGGGCTTGTAGTGGTGCCCGGCCATCTCGGCCACTGGTGTCACTTCCGCTGCCGATCCGGTGATGAAGCACTCGGAGAAGCTCGACAGCTCGTCCGGCGTGATGTGACGCTCGATCACCTCGAAGCCCCGCGCGCGCGCTAGCTCGATCACGGTCTGACGGGTCAGGCCGTTGAGGAAGCAGTCCGGCGTCGGCGTATGGATCGCGCCATCGCGGATCAGGAACACGTTGGCCCCCGTCAGCTCCGCCACATAGCCGCGATAATCCAGCATCAGCGCGTCGGAGAACCCTTCGGCCTCCGCCTTGTGCTTGGAGATCGTGCAGATCATGTACAGCCCGGCCGCCTTGGCCGCCGACGGGATCGTCTCCGGCGACGGACGCTTCCAGTCCGACATCGTGACCCGGATACCTTTGTTCTTGTCGGCAAAATAATTGCCCCACTCCCACACCGCCACGCAGGTGCGGATGGACGCGGACTGGGCGGCAACGCCCATCATCTCGGACCCACGCCAGGAGAACGCCCGGATATAGCAATCCGACAGGCCGTTCTTGGCCATCACTTCCAGCTTGATGGCGTCCAGCTCGGCCACCGGCACGGGGCATTTATAGCCCACCAGCTCGGCCGATTTGTGCAGGCGTTTCGAATGGTCATTCGACCGGAACACCTTGCCTTCATAGGCGCGTTCGCCCTCAAACACGCAGGAGCCATAGTGCAGGCTGTGCGTCAGTACGTGAATCTTGGCGTCCCTCCAGGGCACCATCTTGCCGTCCAGCCAGATCCAGCCATCACGGTCATCGTACGGGACAAAGTTTGCGGAGGGGGCGGCCATTCTCTATCGTCCTTGAAGACGCTCTATTACTGGGTTTCGCTTGAGTTTCGCGTCCTGCTTCTTCATTGTCCGGTCGTGGCCATGCCTGTCAACCGACCCCACCCCGCGCCCTCAGCGCCCGCCGCGACCGTGTCCGGCGGCGACAGCCGGCTTTACCTGCGCGATCAGGACCTGAACGAGGGGGCCGCCCTCATCCGCGCCGCCGCCCGCAAGCTCGCGGAACTGGCCGAAAAAGCGGGCGCAGCCGCCAGCATTTCCGCCCCCGAGATGGAAGTCCTGCAGGAAGTGTTCGACCTCGGCCCCATGGATGTGGGCGATCTTCGCGCCCGCCTCGGCGCCCCCAAGCAATCGCTGGCCCGCAATCTCAATCAGCTCGAAGGTCGCGGCTACGTGACGCGCGAGACCGACCCGGCTGACCGCCGCCGCCGCCTCGTCACCCTCACCCCCACCGGCATGGCCTTCGCCCGCGAGTCGACCGAGCGCCGCCGCAACGCCCTGCGCCAGGCCTTCCTCTCGGCCGGCCCCGACGCCGTCACCGGCGCTCGCCGCGTGCTGTCTGACCTCACCCGCACGCGGGGCGAGCCGTGAGCCAGCACCGCGCCCACATCATGGCCGTCGACGACGACGACCGCCTGCGCGACCTGCTGAAACGCTTCCTCTCGCGCGAAGGCTACGACGTCACGACCGCGAAAGACGCCGCCTCCGCCCGCAAGCTGATGTCCACCATGACATTCGATCTCGTCATCCTCGACGTGATGATGCCCGGCGAGGATGGTCTCTCCCTGCTCAAGAGCGTGCGCGAGCAGCGCTCCACCACGCCCGTCATCCTGCTCACCGCGCGCGGTCTTCCGGCTGAACGGATCGAAGGCCTGAAGCTCGGCGCAGACGACTACCTGCCCAAGCCGTTCGAGCCCGAGGAACTCACCCTCCGCATCGGCTCCATCCTCAAGCGCGCAGCCCCCGAAGCGCCGGTGGAGGAGATCAAGCTTTCCGGCATGATCTTCCACGTGAACAAGGGCGAGCTCCGCAAGGATGGCCGCCTCGTCCGCCTCACCGAAAGCGAGACGCAGCTGCTCTCCATCCTCGCCGCCCGCACCGGCGTCGCCATCTCCCGCCATGAGCTGGCCATGCTCACCGCCGCCGGCGTCGAGCGTTCCGTCGATGTCCAGGTCACCCGCCTCCGCCGCAAGATCGAGCGTGACCCGCGCGAGCCCGTGCACCTGCAGACCGTGCGCGGCGTCGGCTACCGGCTGACCGGGGAATAGCGATGCGCCTGCGCGACTACACCCCGCGCGGCTACAACGCCCGCAACATCCTGATCCTCATCGTCCCGATGATCGTCTTCGTCGTGTCTATGTCGCTGTTCTTCTTCTACACCCACGTCGAGCAGGTGAACGCCAAGCTCTCCCGCGCCGTTGCGGACGAGCTGTCCTTCGTGATGCGCCACCATGAGGAAAAGCCGGAAGACTGGGACAGCATCGCCAAGGCGATGAGCGATGCCGGCCTGATGTCGCTGACCTTCACCCCCGGCGTCACCCAGCTCGATCCGCCGCGCGGCAATGCCTGCTGCGACCAGCTGCGCGACGAGATGAGCATCCGCTTCCCGCAAGGCAACTGGGCCTACCGCTACCTGCCCGACGACTTCCTCACCATCCGCATCCTCGGCCCGCGCGGCCTCTACGAAGCACGGATGGATCGGAAGCGCGTGATCATCATCACCGCGCACATCTTCATCGTCTGGTCCGTCGCGTTTGGCGTCCTCCTGCTGCTGACGTCCTACCTGTTCCTGCGCAACCAGGTCCGCTCCATCCTCCAGCTCTCCTGGGCCGCCGACGCGTTCGGCCGCGGCGAGGACATGCCGAACTTCAAGCCCTCCGGCGCCATTGAAGTCAGGAAAGCCGCGCGCTCCCTGCTCCGCATGCGCAACCGCATCCGCCGCTATGCCGACCAGCGCACCGCCATGCTCGCCGGCGTTAGCCATGACCTGCGCACGCCGCTGGCCCGCCTGAAACTCGAACTCGCCCTCGCGCCGAAGGACTACGACACCGTCCCCGCGAAGAAGGACATCGAGGAGATGGAGCGCATGCTCGATGGCTATCTCGCCTTCGCGCGTGGCGAGGAAGGCGAACAGCCCGTGCAGTCCGATCTTGTCGAGGTCACCCGCGAAGCCGTGATGGCCGCCAGTGCGCGTTCAAAACTCGAGCTGGTCGCGCCGGCGCCCGTTCCGCTCCGCCTGCGCCAGCTGGCCATGAAGCGCGCCATCGCCAACCTCGCCAACAACGCTGCCGACCATGGCAGCCAGGTCCGCGTCACCATCGCCAACACACCCGGCGAAGGCATCGTCACCATCGAGGACAACGGCCCCGGCATCCCGCCCGAAAACTACGAAGACGCCTTCCGCCCCTTCAGCCGCCTCGACGCCTCCCGCAACCAGAACGTCTCCGGCGTCGGCCTCGGCCTCACCATCTCGCGTGACACGGCGAGAGCGCACGGTGGCGACGTTACGCTCGGCAAGTCGGAGTTGGGCGGCCTGAGAGCGACGATCCGCATCCCGCTCGACACCGAACGTCCAAGGGGCATGGGCGAAGAGGAAGACTGAAGCAGCCACACCCACAGGGTCATTCTCGGGCTTGTCCCGAGAATCCCGGTTGTCGATTGTGCGAGATAGCCAGAGTTCCAACGCGGCCAGAACGGAGATTCTCGGGACAAGCCCGAGAATGACACCGTGAGGAAACCCTAAGCTCCCTCCGCCTCTTTCGCCAACTCCGCCCCACGCTTCACCGCAGCCTCAACCGCGCGCTTTATCAGCTCCGGCATCCCGCCCTCAGCCATCAGCACACCCAGCGCCGCCGCCGTCGTTCCACCCGGCGATGTCACCTGCTTGCGTAACTCCCCCGGCGCCTCGGCAAACTCACCGAGCAGCGCTCCCGCGCCAACAATCGTCTCCCGCGCCAGTGCATTCGCCGTCGCTTCGTCCAGCCCGGCTGACACACCCGCCGCCGCCAGTGCTTCCACCAGCAGGAACACATAAGCCGGCCCGGACCCGGACACGGCCGTCACCGCATCCATCTGCGTCTCTTTCAGCGGCCCGGCCACAAGGCCCAGCGGCTCCAGCAGCATGGCCGTCACAGCCGCCTCGTCCTCGCCGCACGCGTCCGACAACGCAAACCCCGTCGCGCCCATGCCGATCGCCCCCGGCGTGTTCGGCATTGCTCGCGCAACTTTCGCGGAGCCAAGCGCGCCGACAATGCGCGCGATCGTGACGCCCGCCATGATGGAAACAACCAGCGTATCCGGCCCCACCCACGCCTTCAGCGTCTCAACCGCCGCGCCAAATCCCTGTGGCTTCACCGCCAGTACGACAATGTCGGCCACCACGGGCGCAGGATTGAGATCGATCAGCTTCGTCGCCGCCGCCGCGCGCACATCGTCGCCCGGCGACGGTTCAACGACAGACAGCTTGGCCAGCCCCGCTGATCCGAGATCGGAAATCCAGCCGCGCGCCATCGCCGAGCCCATGCGGCCCGCGCCGATCAGCACTGCATGCTTCAGGTGCGATCCGGCCGCGCTTGAAGACGCCGCCGTCATCGCCTCACGCCTCGCCGTGCGTCTCGAAGACGACGGCGTTCACCGCCTCTTCAGCCGACTTGCCGGCCCAGACGACGAAGTTGAACGCGGGCAGGAACTGGTCCGCCGCTTCCAGCGCCGCCGTCAGGATCGCGACGATCTCGCCCGGATCGGGCGCGATGCGGTCGAGCATCGGAATGGTGTGGCGGAACACGGCCACGCCATCCTCATTCCAGTAATCGAAGTGGCCGAGCCACAGCCGCTCGTTGATCCGGCGCAGCAGGTCCGAGATCACCGATTGCTTGGCGTGCGGCGCGCGCAGGTCGAGCGTCAGCGAGAAGCCGAGCGAGGCCGGCTCGTCGCGCCAGGCGAACATGCCGCCGAACTCGCCCCACTTGGTCATGTTGGCGCAATGGATCACGCCTTCTTCGGTGCGCTCACAGGCCCAGCCGGCGCCGAGCACGGTCTGCTCGACGACTTCCATCGCGCCATCGGGTTGGGGGATCGAGTAGGAATCGAGATGCGACAATCTGGTCCTCCCAGAATCACGGGCAAGCCCGTTTCAATTTCAACGCTATAGACGCTTGCCGCCTGCTACAATGGCGGCTTGGTTAAGGGTTTGGAGACTCGAATCGGCTTCAACCGCCGCCGAGCTTCGCTTCCAGCTCGGCTACTCGCTTTTCGAGCGCCTCTGCCCGTTCCAGCGCCGTCCGCGCCAGCGTCTTCAGGGCTTCCACCTCTTCGCGCTTCGCCAGATCGGCCTCTGCGACCAATCGTTCCGCCGCGGACCGGAAAAGCGCCTTCGCCTCGTCATTTGCCGCCTGCGCCATGCCCGCAGCGCCCTGCATTACACGGGAAATATCGTCCATGAACGCGTTACGGGACTGCATTGTGCGCCTCTGCGGTAGACCCCGCCACTGGAGCCGGTATCTATATGGCCCATCAAGCCGGGCTTTTCAAAGCGCCCCGGCGCCGCGTAGCAGGAATTCCGCATGTATCTTCCCCTGGAAATACCTTTCCCCAGGATAGATCCGGCGGCTTTCACCATTCCGCTGCCCGACATGGCGCTCGGCCCGATCCAGCTCGGCGCGTTCCCGGTACGCTGGTATGCGCTCGGCTACATCTTCGGGCTGCTGCTCGGCTGGTGGTACGCCGTCCGCGTGGTGTCGAAAGCACGCCTCTGGGGCGAGACCGAGAAAGGTCCGCTCCAGCGGACGGACATCGATGACTTCGCCTTCTACGCGATGATCGGCATCCTGCTTGGCGGTCGCATCGGCTACATTCTTTTTTACACCATCCCCTACGAGCCCCAGAAAATCTTCGGGCCGACCGGCGATATCATGTTCATCTTCCGCATGTGGGAAGGCGGCATGGCCTTCCATGGTGGCCTCATCGGCGCGATCGTCGCCGTGTTCGCCACCGCCTGGCTGCGCAAGATTCCTGTGATCAGTCTCGGGGACGTCGCCTGCGCGGCGGCGCCGATCGGCATCTTCCTTGTCCGCATCGCCAACTTCATCAACGGCGAACTCTATGGCCGCGAGACGGATGTGCCGTGGGCCATGCGCTTCCCGATCTACGACTGGGGCACGCGCTCCTGGGGCCCGTCGGAAGGCCGCCCCCTCGTCCACCCGAGCCAGCTCTACGAAGCCTTCCTCGAAGGCATCGTGCTGTTCGCCGTCTGCGCCTTCTGCGTCTGGAAGCTGCGCCTGCTGCGCAAGCCGGGCATGGTCGCGGGCATCTTCCTGATCGGCTATTCGCTGAGCCGCATCTTCGTTGAGAACTTCCGCGAGCCGGACAACTTCACCCAGAACAAGATGCCCGAATGGTTCACCATGGGCATGGCCCTCTCCCTGCCGATGCTGGCCGGCGGCCTGTTCCTGATCTGGTGGGCGAACCGCAAGCCGTCCGGCAACGGCGAAGTGAAGCCGGCGTGACCACACCGCGCCGGAGCGCGAGATGAGTAACCTGCGTACCCGCATCATCGACGCCATCCGCCTCAACGGGCCGATGCCGGTGTCGCTGTACATGCTGATGTGCCTGCACGATCCGCGCGACGGCTATTACGCCACGCGCCCCGCGCTGAATGTCGACTTCACCACCGCGCCCGAAACCTCGCAGGTCTTCGGCGAACTCATCGGCCTCTGGGCCGCGCACGAGTGGATGGCGATGGGCAAGCCCACGCCCTTCCACCTCATCGAACTCGGCCCCGGCCGCGCCGCCATGATGGCCGATGTGCTGCGCGCCGCCTCCTCCATCCCCGGCTTTGCCGACGCCGCGCAAATTGCCCTCGTCGAAGCCAGCCC
Organism: Hyphomonadaceae bacterium; assembly: GCA_030158285.1. GTDB lineage: Bacteria > Pseudomonadota > Alphaproteobacteria > Caulobacterales > Hyphomonadaceae > UBA7672. Next base: position 2,095 of record JAOATF010000084.1, on the reverse strand, counting down.
CGCCCTCCGCAAGGAGCAAGCCGCCCGCCTCGTCGCGTGGGACATCACCCATCACGACGACATTGAAGACGTGCCCCCCGGCCCCTCCATCATCCTCGCCAACGAATTCCTCGATTGCCTCGCCGTCCGCCAGTTCGTGCGTAAGGATGGCGCGTGGCACGAACGCCAGGTCGGCCTCGACGCAGCTGGCAATCTCACCTTCGGCATCGGCCCACCCGCCGACCTGCCCGAACCCCTGTTTCCGAAAGCCGACCAGGTCGAAGCCGCCCCCGCGCTCGAAAGCTTCGCCGATGCCGTCGCCCGCCGCCTGCGCGCCAATCCCGGCCGCGCCCTGCTGATCGACTACGGCCCCGACGACCACTCGCCCACCGACACCCTCCGCGCCTACCGCGCCGGCGAGCAGGTCTCGCCCCTCTCCGAACCCGGCGCGACAGACCTCACCGCCGATGTCGACTTCCTCCGCCTCCAGCGCCTGTTCGAACAGCAGCGCGTCGCCTTCCACGGCCCCATCACCCAGCAGGCTTTCCTCAAACGCCTTGGCGCCGCTGAGCGCGCCGAAGCCCTCGCGCGCGCCAACCCCGCCCGCGCCGACGACATCCGCGCCGCCCTCGAACAGGTGCTCTCGCCCGACCACATGGGCACGCGCTTCAAGGTGATCGCCATCACCCCCCAGGGCGCGCCGACGCCTCCGGCGTTCTGACAACTCATGCTAGCGTGCCGCCCATGACCGACACCGAACGCCCGCCCTACGAGGAAGTCCCCGCGCTGAAGCGTTTCAGCATGCACGTCCGCCACGGCTTCTTCGGGCGCCGGGGCGGCGTCTCCACCGGCGTCTACAAATCCCTCAACTGCGGACCCGGCTCGGGCGATGATCCGGCAAAGGTTCTCGAGAACCGCCGCCGCGTCTGCCTCGCCCTCGGCGCCATGCCGGACAAGCTCGCCAGCCCGCGACAGGTCCACTCCGCCAAGGCCGTCATCACCGACACAGCCTGGGAGCCGAACGAGCGTCCCGAGTGCGACGCCCTCGTCACCAAGCGCCCCGGCCTGCTCCTCGGCGTGCTCGCCGCGGACTGCGCGCCCGTGGTGATCTGCGATCCGCACAACGGCGTCATCGCCGCCATCCATGCCGGCTGGAAAGGCGCGGTCGGTGGCGTCATCGAAAGCGCGGTCGAAGCGATGATCCTGCTCGGCGGCGATCCGTCGAAAATGGCCGCCGGCGTCGGCCCGTGCCTGTCACAATCCTCTTTCGAAGTCGGCCCCGATCTTGTCGACGCCGTCCTCGACAGGACCCCCTGGGCCGAAACCCTGTTCGAGCCCGGCGAAGGCGACCGCCAGTTCTTCGATCTCAAGCGCTACTGCCTCGGCCAGCTCGCCCGTCTCGGCGTCGCCCACATGGACGCCCTCACCGACGACACCCTCACCCAGCAGGACGCCTATTTCTCCCACCGCCACTCCGTAAAAACCGGCGAGCGCGACTGCGGACGCAACATGACCGGGATCATGCTGCTGGGCTGAGTTTCGCGTCGGCGAGGCGAAAGCCCTTCCTCGCCAACCTCTTGCCCCGCCCAATTGCCGTTCTGCGGCATTTCGTTCCGCTGTTGCGGCGAAATCACTCTCACATAACTCATGTGAATCATCGCTCACCGCGATTGCGGCCCATCCGATTCTGCGACAGAAGCGTGACGCCGAGGGAGCCCTCACTTCTGAATGAAGCGAGGCGGCGCAATTGAGAGAGCGGGCAGATGAAACTCATCTCGTGCAACTCCAACCGCCTGCTGGCACAAAAAATCGCTGACCGTCTCGACATGCGCCTCACCGACACCGAGGTGAAAACGTTCAAGGACCGCGAAGTCTTCGTGAAGGTGAACGAGAACGTCCGCGGTCAGGACGTCTACGTGATCCAGTCCACCTCCGCCCCCGCGAACGACCACCTGATGGAATTGCTGATCACCATGGATGCGCTGGTCCGCGCCTCCGCCCGCCGCGTCACCGCCGTGATCCCCTATTTCGGCTACTCCCGCCAGGATCGCAAAACCGACGGCCGCACGCCGATCTCCTCCAAGCTGGTCGCCAACCTGATCACCACCGCCGGCGC
>JAOATF010000083.1 GCA_030158285.1 Hyphomonadaceae bacterium | reverse complement strand
GAATCCAAAGCTCTGTTTCCCTCATCTTTTGGAGCCAGGTGCTTGAGATCATTGGGAATGCGTGCGTCAGTTTCCCTTGGATTTGTACAGCGAGTTTCCCTCATTCTCGGGGCTTGAGTGGGTGGCCTGCCCGTCAACGCTGCGCGTTGACCCCAGGCTTCGCCGGACTTCCTCCGCTTCGCAGGGGAAGAGGTCAACAACCGGCGGCGGCGAAACCCTTCCCCCGTGAAACGGGGGAAGTACCCGAAGGGGATGGGGGCGAGCCAAGAGGGGACTATTCCGCGCGGGATACAACCGGGATCCTCGGGACAAGCCCGAGGATGACCCTATCGAGAGGTTGGTGGGGATCAGCGCGGTCCGGAGTTACTTCTTCGGGTGCAGTCTCACCGGCATGCTCGCATAGCCCTTCACGAAGGCGCTGGGGATGCGTTCGGGTTCGGCGAGGACTTCGATGTGGTCGAAGCGGTTGAGGATTTCTTCCCAGAGGATCTGCAGCTGGAGTTCGGCGAGGCGGTTGCCGACGCAGCGGTGGATGCCGAAGCCGAACGACAGGTGGCGACGGACCATCGGGCGTTCGATCCAGAGATCGTTGGGGCGGGTGTACTGCGTCTCGTCGCGGTTGCCGGAGGCGTACCACATCAGGACTTTGTCGCCCTTGCGGATGGTCTGGCCGTTGAGTTCGAAGTCCTGCAGCGCGGTGCGGCGCATGTGGGCGAGCGGCGTCTGCCAGCGGATGAATTCGGAGACGGCGGACGGGAGGAGCGAACGGTCGGCCTTCAGCTTCTCCCACTGGTCGGGCCATTTGTTCATCATGGCGTAGATGCCGCCGGTCATCGAGTTGCGGGTGGTGTCGTTGCCGCCGACGATGAGCAGGATGAGGTTTCCGAGATATTCCTGCGGCGTCATGTTCCGCGTGTGCTCGCCATGGGCCAGCATGGAGATGAGATCGCCCCTGGGCTCGACATTGACGCGCTCGTTCCAGAGCTTGGTGAAGTAGCCGAGGCATTCGAGCAGCTCGCCGCGCCACTGTTCTTCGCTGGTGACGATGTCGGGGTTGTTGCGGCCGGTGGCGACGTCGGACCAGCGGGTGAGCTTGCGGCGATCCTCGAACGGGAAGTCGAAGAGCGTGGCGAGCATCATGGTGGTGAGCTCGATCGAGACTTTATCAACCCAGTCGAACGTCTCGCCGACCGGCAGGTTGTCGAACAGGGTCGTGGTGCGGCTGCGGATCAGAGCCTCGAAGGATTTCAGGTTTTCCGGGCCGACGATGGACTGCACCGTCTTGCGCTGCAGGTCGTGCTTGGGCGGGTCCATCGCGATGAACATCGGCAGCTGGAAGTCTTCGTCCTGGTCGACGACGGTGATGCCGCCTTCGGAGGAGAAGACGCCGTGGGACGTGTCCACGGTCATGATGTCCTTGTAGGTGGTGACGTTCCAATAGGGACCGTACGGGCTCTCGGGCGTGTAGAGCACCGGCGCTTCCTTGCGCATGCGGGCGAAGTAATCCCAGTAGATTTCCTGGCGCCAGAATTCGGGATCGGTGATGTCGAAGGTGGCGAGGTCGATCTCGCTGGCCTTGGGCGCCTGTGCGCCCTTCACGAGACCGTTCTTGCGGAACTGTTCCAGACCGCGATCGATCGGGGTTTCGGTGGTCACCGTGTCAGCCATCTTGCTGGTCCTCGTCTTCCCTTGCCCGTGCCTTGGGCCTCGCCCGTGCCATGAGCCCCGTGTTGGGGGCGCCTCTTCGGGCGCATTCAAGCACGTTGCTTGACACAGTCTAGCAGACATGCGGATCAGGGGCAGTCCTGTCCTTGCGGCAATCTGCAGCCCGTTTTCGGTATCGCAGTTGCGACAAGCCGGGGCGCGACAAGCCAGACCCGGCTGCCCGCTTCCGGCGCGCGGCGGATATGCTAGACGTCCTGACCTTCTTTTCGCAGGGATGCCGCCTTGGGATTGAACCCGCCGACCCAGACGCGCCGCGCCCTGACCGTGATGATTCCGTTCTTCAATGAAGCCGGTAACATCCAGCCGCTGATCGACGAAGTACATGCGGCGCTGGCGGGCGTCGATTACGAGATCGTTTGCATCAATGACTGCTCCAGCGACACCACGGCGGCGGAGCTGGTCGCGGCCAGAGCCCTGAGCCCGGAGCGGATCAAGGTTTTGACCCATGTCAAACGGCGCGGAAAATCGGCTGCGCTGTTCACGGGCCTGCGCAGCTGTGACGGGGACTGGGTGCAGCTGCTGGACGGGGACGGCCAGAACGACCCGGCCGACGCGCGCCGGGTGTGGGACCTGGTGGCGGCCAGGGACGAGAACCCGGCGCTGGGGATCGTCTGCGGGCGCCGGACAAGCCGGAATGACAGCGGTTTCAAATGGCTGCAGTCGCGGGTGGCCAATGGCATCCGCCGCTTCTGCCTGCGGGATGACGCGACCGACACCGGGTGCGGGTTCAAGCTGATCCGCCGGCGGGCGTTCCAGGACCTGCCCTATTTCGCGGCGATGCACCGGTTCCTGCCGGCGCTGGTCAAGCGGGCGGGCTGGGACGTGCGGGAGGAGCCGGTGGCCGACCGGCTGCGCCTGCATGGTGTGTCAAAGTACGGATTCCTCGGAAGATTTGGCGCCGGACTGGTAGACCTGCTCGGAATGATGTGGCTTGTGCGACGGGGGGGATATGGCGTGGCCGCCGAATGGAACGACCCCCGCGCGGGGCGTTAAGCGTTCCGTTTGCCTGTCACGCCCGGCCTAATGGCCACGTGAGTGGCCGAGTCGAGTGGGATGAAGTCGCGTGAAGCAGCCGATCCGGCAGCCTAGGCAGTCGAAAAAGGCCATCAAGGCGGCCGCGCGGGCGAACCGCAATCGCCGCAATCCGGACCGCGAGGCGCGCTCCTCGCTGGATGCGCTGATCCGGCTCGACAAGTCGGCGATCATTTCGATGATCCTGCTGTACTGCGTGATCCACTGGGCGATCCGCGTGCTGGTCGCGCCGGTCTACACGGTGGAAGAAGCCGACCAGCTGCTGCTCTCGCAATCGTTCCAGCTTGGGTATGAGGCGCGCCAGCCGCCGCTGATGACCTGGCTGTTCTGGATGGCGACCAAGTCGGCGGGCATCGTGCCGAGCGTGGTGTTCGCCGTGAAATACGCCCTGATGTTCGTGGGGCTGGTGTTCTATTACCTCGCGGCGCGGAACATCCTGATCCGGCCGGGCGTGTCGGCGGCGGCGCTGGCGGCGTGGGGCCTGACCTTCCAGCTGGGCTGGGGGATGCACGAAGACCTGCTGGGCGGGGTTGGCCTGATGGCCGTGCTGTCGCTGAGCTTCCATGCGATCACGCGCATTCTCACCTGGCGGCGGTGGGTCGACTGGGTCTATCTCGGCCTCGCGATGGGTCTGGGGCTGCTGACGCACCACCTGTTCATCGTGTTCCCGATCGCGATGCTGATCGGGATCATGACCTCGCAGTTCTTCCGCGATGCGATGAGCCCGATGCGGCTGGTGCTGAGCCTTGTCATCGCGGCGGCGATCTATGCGCCGTATGCGGTGTGGGTGGGGCTGCACATCGACACGATCAGCTATGCCGCGCGCGAATATGTCGACTCATGGGAGATCGATAGCGGCTGGATCGAGCGCGCGAGCAATGCCGTCGCGCAGCTGGGCCGGGCGCTGCTGGAATTCAGCCTGCCGCTGATCCTGTTCTGGATGATGCTGTTCTGGACGCTGTGGCTGCCGGTGATCTATCCGATCTTCCCGCGCCGGAACACCGATGAGGAGCCGCACGAACTGGCGTGGCGCAAGCTGTTCGTGCGCACGGCGTTCCTTGGCGTGCTGGCCTATCTGGTGAGCGTGGTGCTGGGGGTGCAGGCGTACAAGCCGCACTGGATGATGCCGGTCTTGTTCACCCTGCCCGTCTGGCTGTTCGGGCATGTGAAGCGCGCCGGCGATTTCCCGGTGGCGATCCGCGGGTTTGGCGCGGTGGTGGTGAGCTTTGTCGTGCTGGTGATGGGCGGACGGCTGGTGGAAGCCTCGTGGGAGATTGCGACGTGCCGTGAGGGCGGATGTCGCCCCTATGCGCCGATCTCCGACTGGGCGGCGGCGCTGAAGGAGGCGGGCTTTACCGAGGGCACGATCGTTGGCGCGGATATCCACCTGACGGGCAACCTGCGCGCGGCGTTCCCGCGAGCGCGAGTGCTGGATGCCTCGATTGCGGCGGCAGCATTCCCGCCGCGCCGGACGAATGGCGCGTGCCTGGTGGTGTGGCGCGACACGCGGTTCAACGAGAGCCGCAACATCGCGCTGATGCCGGAAGAACTGTCGACCTATATCGAGAAGGACCTCGGTTCGCGGCTGCGCGACAAGGGGGCGCGGGATGCCGTACGGCGTCCGCTGCGCATGTCCGAGGACAAGGCGGCGACGCTGTATTTCCAGATCAATCGGGGATCGGGTCAGTGCGGCTAGAGTCGGGGCGGCTAGGCGCTTCCGGCAGCAGCGCCTCGTCGGGCGCGGCGCGGAGGAGACGGCCGGCGACGTCCAGCTCGGGGAAGTTTTCTTCGGTGAAGGGCAACAGGTAAGTCGGCCCCTGCGGCGGACGGATTTCGAGCAGTTCGCCGGCGCCGAAATTCTGGACGGATTTCACTTCGCCGAGATCGCGCCCATCCACGTGCAAGACGCGGGCGCCGATGAGGTCGGCGACGTAGACCTCACCATCATCCGCTTCCGGCAGCGCCTCGCGCGAGGCGTGCAGCAGCGTGCCGCGCATGGCTTCCCACTCTTCGCGCTGGTGAGATTCCTTCGTGGTAACGCCGAAGAGATCGTTGAGCACGCGGTGGCGCACGGGCGTGAGGATGACCTTGCCGTTTGCGTCCGTCAGCGGGCCGTAGGTGAAGCAGGCTTCGGGATCATCCGTGAAGGAACGCACGCGCACCTCGCCCTTGACGCCAAAGGCGCCGGTGATCTGGGCGACGACGATGAGGGTTTGCGGGTCAGCCATATCTGGCAGTCACTTGTATCTTGAATTGGGTCGACGTTCCTCGCCGCCGCCATAGGCAGGCAGGTGGTCGAGCGCTTTCTGGAACGCGTTGCGGATTTCGGTCTGGCTGAAGCACTGATCCCAGAGAACCGTCATGACCTCGGACATGATCTGGTCGAGCGCCACAATATCCGCGTGCGGGTTCTCATCGACCCACTGACGCACCTCGGCGACGAACCTTTCGGCCTCAAGCGTGCCCTGCCAGTCCCACGACGGTCCCGCGTCTGGCAAGGTGCGCACCAGCATGGCGACAACCTTGTCCTTCCATGGCCGGTCGAGCAGGTGGCGGAAGCCGAGGCGGGTGTGGAAAGCCATGCTTTCGGGGTTGGGCGGATCGACGTTCACTTCGCAGGTGATGCGTTCATCGCCGTTGGCGGCGGCGATGCGGAGCGCTTCGTCATAGAGCGCGCGGCCAACGCCCGTTCCGCGTCCTGCTGCGGAGACCGCGATGCGATCGACATAGAGATGCTTGCTGAACGTCGCCTCGAACCATGCGTAGTTGAGGCTTGGATAGGCAGAGCCGGGGCGGATCAGAATCATGAAGCCGGCGGGGGCGCCGCCGGCTTCCGCGATCAGGACGCGATGCGCGCAGTCCTGGATCTCGTGATAGTCGTTCGCGTCCATGTCTCCCACGGCCGGCGTGCAGGCGGCGTTGAGGGCGAGGATGAAATCCTCGTCCGCCCCGACTGCATCGCGGACCGTGACAGTCACCGCGATTACTCGGCGGCGGGTTCGGCCGGAGCTTCGGCGGCGGCGCGGCGGGCCTCTTCACGGTCCGCACGCTCCTTGGCGCGCTCGGTGGCTTTTTCGCCCGGGACGGCGGCTTGCGGGTTGTTGCTGTTTTCCCATTTGCCAACGCCGGCCTTGGCGAGGTGACGGGCGACGCGGTCGGTCGGCTGGGCGCCCTTGGCGATCCAGGCCTTGGCCTTCTCGATGTCGACCGTGAAGCGCTTCTCGTCTTCCTTGCCGAGCAGCGGGTTGTAGGCGCCGATCTTCTCGATGAAGCGGCCATCGCGGGCCGAACGCGAGTCGGCGACGACGATGTTGTAGTACGGGCGGTGGGTGGAGCCGCCGCGGGCCAGACGGATTTTCAGGGACATTCTAGCTTTCCTTTGGTTTAGCTATTCCGACGAGTACGTCGTCGAGTTCGAAAGACGGTTCTTGCGGCTGCTGAACCCACTGGGTCCAGTGTGATAGGTCCGTACGTTTTTCGTCCGGAAGACCCGGATCGAATGCTGCGTATTCACGTTCTTCAGACAGCTCCCGCTCGTACAAGCGCAGCATTGCGGCCTGTGCAACTTTCAGCACGTCCGCACTTACTGGATTTTCGGGCTTCAACACGCAGGTAGCACGAACATTTACGGGCTGCCCAGCAGGTGAGAGATCGAAGAGCGACGTGCACTTTCCGCCTATGTCGTGTTCATCCATGAACGGCGGCAGCTTCAGCCCACTACGAACGCAGATGCTAGGATAGACTGGCCGTTGCGGCACACTCATACGCTTCCATTCGGTGCACGTCGGCATCGCATTGACCAACGCGATCGCCTCTTGCTCCGTGCCGGGGATTGAGGATTGCGCCGACGCACTTCCACACACCGAGGAAACCAATAGCAAAGCTAGGAGCCGCATCAGCCCTTCCCCTGTAGTTTCTCATGATGGCGGATCACTTCCGTCACGATGAAATTGAGGAATTTCTCGGCGAAGTCCGGATCGAGATCGGCGTCGTGCGCGAGCTGGCGCAGGCGGGCGATCTGTTCGGCTTCGCGTGATTTGTCGGCCGGGGGCATGGCGTGCTGCGCCTTGAGTTCGCCCACGGCTTTCGTCGCCTTGAAGCGCTCGGCCAGCATGTGGACGACAGCCGCATCGATGTTGTCGATCGAGGCGCGCAGGCGTTTGAGTTCGGCTTGCGGGTCGATGGTCATGCTTTGCCCCGCAGATGTTGGACCCAGCCTTGAATATCTTCCGGGAGCTTCATGCTCGAGAGGCAGATGTCGATAGACGGCGTGTCGAGCGCGCCTGCACAAGCCGCTTCGATGGCCAGCTTCACCGACGAGAACGTGCCGAGCAGCTCGTCATCGTACTGGCCGCGTTCCTGAAAGCGCACCTCGTACCAGCCATTGATCGACGGGACGATCATCACGTTCCCCCAAGGGGTCGCGGCAGCATATGTGAAGGTATGATCCAACACGGCGAGGGTCATTTCTTCTTGTCTCCCGGTTTGCCGCCGAGGCCGGGGAGACCACCGCCGAGACCCGGCAGTTTGGGCGCGCCCGGAGCGCCGGGACCGGCGCCGAGATTCTTGAGGGCTGCGAGCTGCTGCTGCGAAGGACCGCCAGCGCCGCCGCCGCCCATGCCGCCCGGGCCGCCAAGATTGCCCATCATGCCGGCGAGGCCCTTGAGACCGCCCTTGCCGAGCTTCTTCATCATGTCGGCCATGTTGCGGTGCATCTTCAGCACCTTGTTGACCTCGGCCACGTCGACACCGGCGCCGGCCGCGATGCGGCGCTTGCGCGAGGCCTGCAGCAGCTCGGGCTTGCGGCGTTCCTTCGGCGTCATCGAGTAGATGATCGCTTCCTGGCGCTTGAGCATGCGGTCGTCGACGCCGGCGGCGGCCATCTGCTGCTTGGCGTTCTTCACGCCGGGCATCAGCTCCATCAGGCCGCCGAGGCCGCCCATGCGCTGCATCTGTTTCAGCTGGCCGGCGAGATCATCAAGGTCGAACTGACCTTTCTGCATCTTCTTGGCGACGCGTTCGGCTTCGGCCTGGTCGAGTTCGAGCTTGGCTTTTTCAACCAGCGAGACGATGTCGCCCTGGCCGAGAATACGGCCGGCGATGCGGCGCGCGTCGAACACGTCGAGGCCATCGAGCTTTTCACCCATGCCGATGAAGCGGATCGGCAGGCCCGTGACATGGCGCATCGAGAGGGCTGCGCCGCCACGGCCATCGCCGTCCATGCGGGTGAGGACGAGGCCGGTGAGCGGCAGGCGTTCGTTGAAGCGGCGGGCGGTTTCGACAGCGTCCTGGCCGGTGAGCGCGTCAGCAACCAGAAGCGTTTCGTTGGGCGAGGCGATCTTCGCGATCTCGTCCGCCTCGTTCATCATCTGGTCGTCGAGCGTGGTGCGGCCCGCCGTGTCCAGCATCAGCACATCGTAGCCGCCGAATTTCGCCGCCTGCAGCGCGCGGCGGGCGATATCGGCGGGGAGTTGTCCGGTGACAATCGGGAGCGCATCGACGCCGACCTGGTCGGCGAGGATCTTCAGCTGTTCCATGGCCGCCGGGCGGCGCGTGTCGAGCGAGGCGACGAGGACCTTCTTGCGGTCCTGTTCCTTGAGGCGCTTGGCGAGCTTGCCGGTGGTGGTGGTTTTGCCCGAGCCCTGCAGGCCGGCCATCATGATGACGGCGGGGGGGCTATCGATCTTCAGCGGGGGCGGTTCTTCATCGCCGCCGAGGACGCTGACCAGCTCGTCGTGGACGATCTTGACGACCAGCTGGCCGGGCTTGATCGACTTGATGACGTTCTCGCCCACGGCTTGCGGGCGGACATCGTCGATGAATTTCTTGACGACGGGCAAGGCGACGTCGGCCTCGAGCAGCGCCACGCGGATCTCGCGCAGGGCCTCGTTGACGTCCTTCTCGGACAGGGCGCCGCGGCCGGTGAGGCCGTCGAACACCTTTCCAAGCTTGTCCTGCAGCGCGTCGAACATTGCGGATCCTTGTCATGCCGGAGACAATCTCCGACATGGGTAGTCCCCTTCCCGCGGTCAAACCCCGGCTAAACGCCGAACACCCCGCTGAGCGCAACGCGCCGGGCGGGGGACCTCGCCAGCCTCGTCCGTTTCGCAAAACGGGGTCGTGCTGGAGAAAGCACAGAATGGATTCTGCGCGGAAAGGCGGGTTCCCTACCCCTGTGGATGGCTGAGGTCAAGGAAAACCGGGAGCCCCGGTTTCGCACCAAAAAGGCTGGGCGGAACCCCGCCTCAAGGTAAACGTTGCTGGTCGCCCCGTCTGCCAGAGCCTCCCCCAGAGCCCGCCATGCCGTCCTTTCAGGTCCGCCACGCCACGACTTATGCCTATTCCGGCCCGGTGACGCTTTCGCCGCACCAGCTTTACCTGCGGCCGCGCGGGGATCACCGCCTGAAGGTGGTGACGTCTGGCCTTACCCTGTCGCCGCCGGCGGAGGTGGTCTGGCGGAACGATATGTACGGCAATTCGGTTGCGGTGGCCCGGTTCGAGGGCGAGACGTCGCAGCTGGACGTGGTGAGCGAACTTTCCGTCGAGACGTTTCCGCGCAGCGAGCAGCAGCGGCGATTGCTGATGGATTCAGGCACGCCGGACTATACGTCGATCGAGAAGCGCATGCTGGCGCCTTTCATCGCACAGCCGTGGGAGATCGGCCGGGCGGCAGCGGACTGGATTCGCACCGGCGCGGTCACCGTGCGGAAGAGCAAGTATGAGCGGCTGCTCGAGTGCGCGGCGCGCATCCGCTACGAGTTCGATTACCGCATCCGCTATGAGCCGGGCCTGCAGAGCGCGGTGGAAACGCTCAAGCTGCATTCCGGCACGTGCCGGGATTTTGCCATGCTGATGATCGCGGCCGCGCGCAGTCTTGATTGCGCGGCGCGGTTCGTCACCGGCTATGTGTTCACGCCGAATGCGGCGCCCGGATCGTCCTCGCCGCATGCGTGGGCGGAAATCTACCTGCCTGCGCTTGGCTGGGTGGAGCTGGATGCGACCAACGGGTTGGTGGACGATGGCGACCTGATCCCCGTCGCTTCCGCGGCGGGCGGAAGTGAGCTGACGCCGATTTCGGGCGCGTTCACCGGGGCGGGCGTGAGTTCAATCCTGAGCGTCGGCGTCGATGTGGTGAAGCTGGCCGGTTGACGCGCCGGATGCTACCGCTGCGCGCAGGAGGATCCAGTGTGCGCACAATCGGTCTGATCGGGGGGATGAGCTGGCAAAGCTCGCGACTCTACTATGATCGCATCAATGCGATGGTGGCTGAGCGGCGCGGCGGGGCGAGCTCGGCGCAGGTCATCATCAACTCGCTGAACTTTGCGCCGATTGCGAAGATGCAGGCGGAAGGGCAATGGCGCGAGGCGGGGGCTGCGATGGCCGATGCGGCGCAGGCGCTGGAGCGGGCTGGCGCGCAGGTAGTCGCGATCGGCGCCAACACGATGCACAAGGTGGCCGAACAGGTGAAGGCGTCGGTGGGCATTCCCCTGCTCCACATCGGCGACGTGCTGGTGAAGGAGCTGCGGAGCGATGCGCGGAGCCGGCCGCTGGTGCTGGGCACGCGGTACACGATGGAGGACAGGTTCCTGACCGGGCATCTGGAAGACCGGGGCATTGGCGCGGTGACGCCGGTGAAGGCGGATCGCGATGCGCTGCATGCGATCATCTATGACGAGCTGATCAAGGGGATCGTGACGGATAAATCGCGCGATGTGGTGCGCGGGATGATCGAGCGATCAGGCGCGCAGGAGGCGGACAGCGTGATCTTTGCGTGCACGGAGATCGGCATGCTGTTCCCGCCGACCGAGGTGGGCCTGCCGGGCTATGACACGCTGGAGCTGCACGCGCAGGCGCTGGTGGATTTCTCGCTGGGTTGAGGCTCAGGCGCCAAACTCAGGCGTAGATCTGTTTCGGTCGCCAGTCGTTCGGGCCTTCGGGCAGCATGTCGAAGAAGCGCCAGACGGGGCAGAATTCATCGTCGTCGTTGAAGCCCGATGCGGAGACGCGGACGATCTTGCCGTCCTGCTTCTGGAAAGCGGAGACGCCGGGCATCGGCTTTCCAGCGGCGTTGGTGAAGCCCATGTCGGCGGCAAAGGTTGCGGCGTAGGGTGGATTGAGCTTGCGAAATCCACCTTCGCCTAACGCGCCGGGAGCGGTGGATTTCGCTACGCTCAATCCACCCTACGACGTTCTACTCGTCATTCGCCTGGTCGAGTGGCAGGCCGAGTTTTTCGCGCACGCGGGCGCCCATGAGAATGCCGTCCATGGCGTAGTTTCCTTCATGGCAGGCGTATTCGTAGATGCGCGTGCCATCGTTCCAGAAGGCGACCTCGCCTTTCCAGGGCTGGGAATAGAAGGCCGGATCATCGACGGTGAACTGGTAGAGCAGCTGGTCGGCTGCGATGCGCGTGAAGCGTTCGGTGACCTTTGCGGTGGCGGAGAGATAGGCGGGGTGATCCTGCCAGGCGTGATAGGGGCTGAAGTTTGTCGTCTCGATCACCAGCGCATCGCCCTCCCACCAGCCGATGGAATCGCCGAACAGCGGCGCGAGCGCGGCGGGCTCGTGTTCCCGCTTCAGCGGGACGACACGCGCGTGGCTGATCATCTCGGTGTGGATGACGACGTGGCCGGGCGTCTGCACGATCTGGTAGTGGTTGTTGTACAGCCCGTTGACCATGGGCGGGCCGGTGCGGCCGCCGGTGGCGAGGCAGCGATCCGGCAAGGGGCGCGCTTCGGGATCGGAATAGCCGAGGCGGGCTTCGCCGGCGTGGGCGAGTTTGCGGCCAGCCTCGCTGTAGGGAATCTTGCCGTTGGGCGGATCGGTGATCCAGGCGGTGCGCGTCTCGCCATGGACGACGCCGAACTTGTCGCCGGGATCGATCCAGAAGGCGTTGTACCCCCTGCCCGCCAGCAGGTCCTTGCCGGTGAGCAGGCCCGTGGCGGGGGTGTTGGCGCTGTCCTCCGTGGCGATACGGACGTTCTGCGGATGCTTGCGCGTGGCCTCGGCGACCTCCTCTGGTTTCAGCACGGTGGAGGGATAGCGGTCGGCGCGCTCCAGCGTGGTGATCGAGGCGTTGGTCCAGGTGCCCTGCAGGTCGGGATGGCCATCGGGCGTTCGCGGCGGCTGGTAGGCGGGCTGGGCGGAGGCGGCGCCTATCCCGAGACAGAGTGTAACGAGCAAAGCCGCCGTGCGCAGCATGTTCATGTTCATCTCCCCCGACGCCGAATCCGCCCCGTCTTGATACGCGGGTCGTGAGTTCGTGATGGCGGGCAGCTTGCCTGTGGCAGGCTTGGCCTGCAAGCTGCCCGGACTGTCGGCTGACCTGTCGCCGGAACGGACAAAGAAGTGCGGACGATGAAGCTGCTGACCCGCCTGAGGGGGATGACCACCCTCGCCATCGCCGCGATTGCCGGGCTTTCCGCGCCGGTCACCGCCCAGCAGGGCGCGATGACACGCGTGGACCTCGAACTCCTGCTGGCGGTCGATATCTCGCAGTCGATGGATTACGACGAGCACGAGATCCAGCGGAACGGCTATGTCGACGCCTTCCGGCACAAGGATGTCATCAACGCGATGCTCTCCGGCCCCGAGGGCAAGATCGCCGTGATGTACATGGAATGGGCCGGCGATTTCGACCCGATCCCGACCATCCCGTGGACCATCATCGACAGCCAGGAAGCCGCCAAGAAATTCGCCGACCGGCTGGCCGACGAGCCGATCTATGGCGAGCAGCGCACTTCCATCTCGCGCGCGCTGCTGACGGCGCGGGAGTACATCCTGAAGAACAACATCACCTCGCACCGGCAGGTGATCGACGTGTCGGGCGATGGCGCCAACAATGCCGGGCCGCTGGTGGAATCGGCGCGCGATGCGGTGGTGAAAAGCGGCATCGTGATCAACGGCCTGCCGATCATGCTGAACAAGCCGAAAGAGTTCTACGACATCGATCACCTCGACCGGTATTACAAACACTGCGTCATCGGCGGGACGGCGGCGTTCATCGCGCCGGTGTTCGACCTGCGGCAGCTGTCGTCAACGATCCGCAAGAAGCTGGTGCTGGAGATCGCCAGCCTCGATGTCGATACGGGCGCAGCGCCTGTGCAGTTTGCAGAAGCGCCGGTTGGCCCGGGACTGGTGCAGGCGCAGCTGAAACTGCCGGCCGAGAAGACCGATTGCACGGTGGGCGAACAGGTCTGGGGCGGCGGCCGCGGCTATTTCCGCGACTGGCAGTAGGCCGTAATCAGGCCTGCGCGCGGCGGTGGAGCGCCTTGTCGGCGTACATGGCTTCATCGGCGCGGGCGAGTGCGCGTTCGGCGGTGTCGCTGACTTCGAGATGGGTGATGCCGTAGGCGGCCGAGACGTAGAGCGGCACGCCATTGTGCAGGATCTTCTCCGTGCAGAGCGTGGCGGCGAGCGTTTCGGCTTTCGAGATGGCGGCTTCGGCGCCGATATGGCTGAGCACCACGGCGAATTCATCACCGCCGATGCGGCCAACAATGTCCGTCTCGCGCGTCTGGCGGATCAAGAGCTCGCCGACCGTGCGGATCACTTCATCGCCCGCAGGGTGGCCGTGGGCGTCGTTGATCGCTTTAAAGTTGTTGAGGTCGAAATAGATGAGGCTCGCTTCGATCTCGTGGCGCTTCACGGCGGCGAGGATGCGCTGGGCTTCGCGCACGAAGGCGCGGCGGTTGTAGACGGGAGCCAGCGCGTCGTGATCGGCGGAGGCTTCGGCTTCGGCGAGCGACAGCTTCAGCTGTTCGACATCGAGGCGGAGATTGTCGATCTCGGAAATCATCACGTTGAAGGCGGTGCGCACCTGCGGGGTCAGCTGGTGTTCGGGCACGCCAAAGATCTCCGCGGCGCGCATGGCCGGATCGACCAGCTGTTCAGGCTGGGCGACATCCGCGCGGCGGGGGCGCGGGCTGAAGATCGAGAACAGCTTCATCGGGTGGACAGCTTCTCCTGCGAAACCCTCGCCCAACCTTGTTAGCGGCGGATTAACCGACATTTACTGCGCCGTTGCGGAATTGTGGCCGAAGCGGGTAGAACCCGGCTTTCCGGGCCGGAGAGCCTTATGAGCGCGTCTGCAAAATCGCCTGTGGTGGGGATCATCATGGGCAGCCGGTCCGACTGGCCGACCTTGCAGAAGGCTGCGGATATCCTGACCGAACTCGGCGTTCCGTTTGAATCCAAAGTGGTTTCCGCCCACCGGACGCCGGACCGGCTGGTCCAGTATGCAAAATCCGCCCGGGGCCGGGGCCTGAAGGTCATCATCGCCGGGGCCGGGGGCGCCGCCCACCTGCCCGGCATGGTCGCGTCCATGACGTCCTTGCCGGTACTGGGCGTTCCGGTGAAATCCTCGACCCTGAACGGGCTGGATAGCCTGCTGTCCATCGTCCAGATGCCGAAGGGCATTCCGGTCGGGACGCTGGCGATTGGCGAGGCCGGCGCGGCGAACGCCGGGATCCTGGCGGCCTCGATCCTGGCCAATACCGACGAGGCGTTGCTGAAACGGCTCGACGCTTTCCGGCAGGCGCAGACCGATGCGGTCGCCGAGACGGTGGAAGACCTGTCGGCGGAAGTTGGGCAATGACCTCCGCACAACCAGCCGGCGTGATCGCCCGGCCGGGCGACGCCATCGGTATTCTCGGCGGCGGACAGCTGGGCCGGATGCTGGCCATCGCGGCAGCCGACATGGGCCTCGACGTCCACATCTTCACGCCCGAGACGGACAGCCCGGCGGCGCGCGTGGCGAAGAAGACGTGGGTCGCGGAGTTCAGCGATGAAAGCGCGCTGACGGAGTTCGCGGCCAGCATCGTGGCGGCGACGCTGGAATTCGAGAACGTGCCCGTGAAGGCAGCGGACCTGATCGAGCGCCAAGGCACGCCGATGCGCCCCAATGGCCGCGTACTCTCGCGTGCGCAGGACCGCCTCGCCGAGAAGACCTTCTTCCGCTCGATCGGCATCGAGCCGGCGCCGTTCGCGCAGGTGGACGGGCCGGACGACATTGCGCCCTCGCTGGCGAAGCTGGGCGGCAATGGCGTGCTGAAATCGCGCTTCTCCGGCTATGACGGCAAGGGACAGGTGCGGCTGAAGGGCGACGTGCCTGCGAACGCTTGGAAGGATGTCGGCGCGGGGCCGTCCATCCTCGAAGCGTGGATCGCACACGAGTGCGAGATTTCGGTGGTCGCCGCGCGCGGCGCGGATGGCGCGTTCGTGGCGTTCGATCCGCCGGAGAATGATCATTCGGGCGGCATCC
>JAOATF010000082.1 GCA_030158285.1 Hyphomonadaceae bacterium | reverse complement strand
GCCTGGAAGAACTCCTTGAACAGCTCGGTATCGACCTGTCCGACCTTGTCCCGCGTGAAGCCCACCTTCCAGATCAGGTAGGGCCGGTTGCACAGGTCCACGGCGGCGCGCGCCAGCGTTTCGTCCATCGGCACATAGGCGTGACCGAAGCGGACAACGCTCGAATAACTGCCCACGGCTTCCCGGAAAGCCTGGCCCAGCACGATGCCGACATCTTCCATCGTGTGGTGCTGGTCGATGTGCAGGTCGCCCTTGGCTTCGACGTTAATATCCATGGCGGAGTGCTTGGCGAAGCTCTCCAGCATGTGGTCGAAGAAGCCCACGCCCGTGGAAATCGTTGATTTTCCAGAGCCATCCACGTCCACGGTGACCCGGATGCGGGTCTCCTTGGTTTCGCGGACAACCTCCGCCTTGCGCGCTTTTTCCGCCATGGGCGGGCCTCCAGCATTAACCGTGCATTCGTATCCCGAACCTAGCTTCGCACGCGACGGTCGAAAAATCCTGAATGCTTGCGAGCATTTAGGGTCTGGCGGCCGGATTTGCCACCGGATTCGCGCAGGGACCGCGCCTCAATGCCCGCGAAGAAAGATCAGCCGGCGACAAAAGGCGGCGCGCGCAAGCCGCGCAAGCGCCTCGGCCTCGCTGGCCGGGTCGCGATGATCGCTGTCGCCGCCGCCTTCGTGGCCGCGCTTGCGCAATGGGTTGTCACCCCGATCCTCGCCCAGGGCGAAATCCGCAACCAGCGCCACATCGCTGTCACCTCCGGCGCCAACCTCCTGGCCGACGTTGCCCGCGTGCATGCCGAAGCCGGGCACTGGGCCGAAATCCCCACGCTGGTCAACGCGCTGTCGAACGGCTTGCCCGAAGGCCAGTCCGCGGTGTTCGACGCCAACTGGAAACTGCTGGCTATCGATGGCGTCGACGCCCCGCTGCCGGCGCGTGCAACGCTTGATGAGCTGGTCAAGGATCCCAACGGCATCTTCAAGACCGGCGAGCGCTTCTACGCCGCCCGCCCCATCATCGCCCATGGCGAGGCGTTCGGTTACGCGCTCTACTCGTTCGAGCCGCGCCCCTTCGTGAATACCTGGATCATGGTCGTCACGCTGAACGCGATCGTGCTCTCGCTTTTCCTGCTTGTGATCGCACCCCTGATCTACCGCCTCGCGCGCCACGCGCTGAAGCCTGTCACGGATCTCGAACGCCGCATCCGCCAGCGCGATGCGAAGGACAAGTCGAAGCTCGCGGACTCCTCGGACGATCGCCTGCTGAAGCCCCTGCTCACCGCGATCGACGACGTGCACGAACGCTCCGAGGCTGCGATGCGCCGCGCGCTGGCGCTCGCCTACACCGATCCGGTCACGCGCCTGCCCAACCGGTTGCGCTTCCTCTCGCGCCTCGACGCCACGATGGCGGCGGGCGGGGAAGCCTATCTTGCGATCTGCGATCTCGACCGGTTCCGGCAGGTCAACGTCACTTTCGGTCCCCGTGTCGCCGATCTTGCGCTCGCAGTCGTTGGAGAGCGCCTGCGCGCCGCAGCCAGCGCCACCGGGATCACCAGCCTTTTCCTCGGCCGCATCGGCGCCGACCAGTTCGGCATCCTCATGCCCGGCGCCACGCAGGATAGCGTGAAAGCTTGCCTGTCGGCCGCGCGCGAAGCTGTCTCCGAAGCCATTTCGGTTGAGGGCCACACCCTGCGCGTCACCGCCTCGTTCGGCGCTGCCCGCGCGCCGCAGGATGCGCAAAGCGGCGGTGATCTCCTGAAACAGGCTGAAGTCGCCCTCAAGGAAGCCAAGCGCGAAGCCTCGCGCGGCATCGCCTTCTTTGACCAGAGTCTGCTGGATCGCGCCCGCGCCCAGTCGCGCCTTGAGGAAGAGCTGCGCGATGGCCTCGATCGCGGTGAATTCGTCGCCGTCTTCCAGCCCAAGGTGAAATTCGAAACCGGCGAGCTTGTCGGCGCTGAGGCGCTTGCGCGCTGGCGCCGTCCGGATGGCGCCATCGTCTCGCCCGGCGTGTTCATTCCCATCGCTGAAGATCTCGGTCTCATCGCCAAGCTCGGCAAGCAGGTGATGCGCGATGCGTGCTTTGCCGCCGCCGGCTGGAACCGTCGCGGCATCATCTCGTCGGTTGCGGTCAACGTCTCGCCGCACCAGTTCGACGATCCGGACTTTGTCGGTTCGGTCTACCGGGCGCTCGATGAATCAGGCCTGCCCGCCGAACTCCTCGAGCTCGAGATCACTGAAAGCGCCGCCGTCGCCGATCCTGATCGCGTGGCGCGCATCATGTGGCCATTGCGCAATCGCGGCGTACGCCTCGCCATCGACGATTTCGGCACCGGACATTCCAACTTTGCCGCCATCACGCGCCTGCCGTTCGACGTGTTCAAGATCGACCAGCAATTCGTCCGCGCACTCTCAACTGACCCGCACGCCCCCGCCATCGTCGAGATGATCCTCGCCATGGCCGAAGCGCTCGGCCAGGAGACAGTTGCCGAGGGCGTCGAGACCAAAGAGCAGGCCGACTTCCTGCTGCGCCGCGCCTGCACGATCGGGCAGGGTTACTACTACTCCCCGCCGCTTCCTGCGGATGAGTTCGACGCGTTTGTCCGCTCCTACCGTCCGCGCCCAGCGGACCGGTTTGCGGCCTAGGTCGCTGATTTCTATTACTATTACACAGCGATGGTCGGAAAATTCGGATTATCGAAAAACGATAAATTTGCTTGTCGGCGTTCCGCGCCCGACATAGACTGATCAACGGTCAGGAAGAGCATACATGTCGTCGGAACCCACTTGGCACTCGACAACCATCCTTGCGGTGAAGAAGGGCCACAAGCTCGTTCTGATCGGCGATGGCCAGGTGTCGATGGGTCAGACGGTCATGAAGGGCAACGCCCGCAAGGTCCGGCGCATCGGCGAGAAAGGTGAGATTCTCGCAGGCTTCGCTGGCGCCACGGCCGACGCCTTCACGCTCTTCGAACGCCTTGAGCAAAAGCTCGAACGATTCCCCGGCAATCTTCAGCGCGCCGCCGTGGAACTCGCCAAGGACTGGCGCACTGACAAATACCTCCGGAATCTCGAAGCCCTCATCATCGTGGGCGACGCGACAAGCCTGCTCGTCATCACGGGCAGGGGCGACGTGCTCGAGCCGGAGCATCCGATCGCGGCCATTGGTTCAGGGGGCAACTATGCGCTGTCCGCCGCACGAGCGCTGTACGAGTACGAAGAC
>JAOATF010000081.1 GCA_030158285.1 Hyphomonadaceae bacterium | reverse complement strand
CCATGGTCTGGCTGAACGCATCCTCGCCGAACGTCTTCAGCTGGTGGAAGAACGCAACCGCATCATCCCAGTCGTCGTGATAGGCCGCAGCATAAGCCGCCGGACCGATCACGCCGAGATCGCCGGCATCCCGTTCGCTGGCGCGTGTGACGACGAAATCGCTCACGCTGAAGCCCCCGTGCAGTTGAATGGCAATGCAACCACGTCAGCCAGCATCGGCAAGACGGATTGAAACATCCGATGCAGCCAGAGGCGAAAGCGCCTCATCGAAGGCCACTTCGCGAACGTCGCGCCAAGCTCCATCGCGCGCATCGCGATGCACATGGATCGTGCGAGCCTTGGCGTCGACCACCCACAACTCTTGCGCTTCCATAAGCGCGTACAATGCTGCTTTCTGTCCGAGGTCATACCGGCGGCTGAAAATGGCGATTTCGATCAGCAGCGAAACCTTCTCGCCGGTAAGATCGGCTGTCTCCACCGCGAGCGGGTAGACACAGATGTCCGGATCGAGCGCGGTGTGCTCCTTGAGGATCAGTGTTGCTCCCGGCGCGACCCAAAAACGGTCGCCCATCTGCCGTTCGAGATTTTTGGTCAGCCAACGCTGCAAATTTTGATGCAGTGGCCCCTGCGGCGACATTTGACGTATCTCCCCCTCGACCAGCTCGAACTTGGCCTCAGGATCGATCACGCCCTGTTCCACCATGTGAAACAGGTCAGCCACGGATATCCGCGGCTTCTGGTCCTCGATGATCGTCGGCGCGTTCATGGAAAAAACCTACGCCAGAATGGGTCTCTAAGCCACCTTCACCATCGCAGCGCTTTCCGGCAGCTCCTTGGCGAAGGCGCGCTGGTAGAACTCGGCGATCGCCGGACGCTCCAGCTCGTCGCACTTGTTCACGAACGTCATGCGGAAGGCGACGCCGATGTCGCCGAAGATCAGCGTGTTCTCGCCCCAGGTGATGACCGTACGCGGGCTCATCACGGTCGAGATGTCGCCGGCGATGAAGCCGTTCCGCGTCATGTCGGCCACGCGCACCATCTTGGAGACGGTCGCCTTGTCGAGGTCCGGCACTTTCGCGGAGACAATCTCCACTTCGGCATCATGCTCGAGATAGTTGAGCGTGCTCACAATGCTCCAGCGGTCGAGCTGGCCCTGGTTGAGCTGTTGCGTGCCATGATAGAGGCCGGTGGTGTCGCCGAGGCCCACGGTGTTGGTGGTGGCAAACAGCCGGAAATTCGGATGCGGTTTCATCACGCGGTTCTGGTCGAGCAGCGTCAGCTGGCCCGACGCTTCGAGAATACGCTGGATGACGAACATCACGTCCGGTCTGCCCGCATCATACTCGTCGAAGACGAGAGCAATAGGCCGTTGCAGCGCCCACGGCAGAATTCCTTCCCGGAATTCCGTGATCTGCTTGCCGTCCTTCAGCACGATCGCGTCCTTGCCGACGAGGTCGATACGGCTGACATGGCTGTCGAGGTTGATGCGGATCAGCGGCCAGTTGAGGCGCGAGGCGACCTGCTCGATGTGGGTCGATTTGCCGGTGCCGTGATAGCCCTGGATCATCACCCGGCGATTGTACTTGAAGCCCGCCAGGATCGCCCGCGTGGTCTGCGGATCGAAGCGATAGGCCGGGTCATGGTCCGGCACATAGGACGAGCGCTCGGCAAACGCCGGTACTTTCCAGTCGAGATCGATCCCGAATGTCTTCTTGGCGTCGAGTTCTTTCGTCGGCGCGAGCGAGATCAGGGCGTCAGAAGCGTCAGTCACGGCCATGGGTGGAAAATCTCTCGTATCCTTGGCGTTGATATAGGCGGACCCGCCGACACATTGCAACGCAGCAAGTCGGCGCATCCCGGCGGTCTCCGCTTGCCTGACGGGCTGAATTCTCCAGCATTTCGCGAAAATCACCCTTTCGGGCGATTGCGGCTGGCGCAGCCTTCGGCCTTCATGCCCCGGTATCGGCATTCCGGAGGAAACACATGGCCAAGGTCCTTGGCGTCGGCGGCGTCTTCTTCAAAGCGAAAGACCCCAAGGCGCTCACCGACTGGTATCGCGACGTCCTTGGCATTGTGGTCGAAGACTGGGGCGGCGTCGTCTTCCGCCCCGAAGGCATGGCGAACCACCCCGGCGCGGGCACGGTTTTCTCGCCCTTCAAGGCGGACACGACCTATTTCGAACCCTCGACCAACGCCTACATGATCAACCTCGCCGTCGACGATCTCGACGGCATCCTCGCCACCTGCGCGAAGCACGGGGTGACGCCGGTGAAAACCTTCCCCGAAGAAGGCAACGGCAAGTTCGCCCACATCATGGACCCGGAAGGCAACAAGCTGGAGCTGTGGGAACCGAAGCCGATGGGCTAATGTAACAGATGGGAAATCGCCATGGTCTTTCGCGGCATATTCCGGACGCCATCAAGCGTGAAATTCGACAGCAAGCCCAATTCGGTTGTGTTGTCTGCGGCGCAATTCCCTTTCAGTACGAACACATCGATCCGGAATTCGCTGACGCAAGGGAGCACGATCCAGCGAATATGACGCTCCTTTGCGCAGGACATAATGAGCAAAAGCGGAAAGGACTTCTCTCAAAAGCGGACGTTCTGCACTACCGGAACAACCCGCAAGCCGTTGTTTCTCGCTTCGCAAACTTCCGATTTGTTCAGCCTCGGGAAAAGTTCTCTTTTGAACTCCCCGGTGTAGCCTTCGATGCCGTGGAAACGTTGGTGCTGTGTGGCGATGAGCCCATGCTCCGCATGTCCGGCGGCATGTCAGCATCTGAACCGCTAGTGATCGATGCTATTTTCAAGGACGAGTTCGGCAGGGTTGTCTGTCGAATTCAACAAAACGAAATCAAGTTCTTCGGCGCACACATCGATGATGTTGATCAGGTAGGCATTGGATTCAAGATTACCTACAAGACCGCGATCCAATCTGTCCTAGATTTTTCGTTTGATGCCGCAGACAAGCGGATACTGTTCCGTGAACTGCTTCATTTCAGCAAAGGATGCTGCGTCCGGGCTAAAAATCGCGAGTGCCGCCTCTATTCTGGCAACAACTGTTTTGTTCTACGTGACGCGGCGGTGATCAACGCAAAGCACGCCTTTCAACTGACTCCAGCAAGACACCTGAATATGAGGAATGGCGACATCAATGCGTCAGGCATGAAGGGTATCACGCTGGATCGAAACAACGCCCCTACCGCAGCGTTCCTGATTAACCCGGAACCAATTCCTCGCTAGGCTAGGCCAGCTGACTTCAGCGCCTTGAAGGCGCGGATCACCACATGCAGGCGATGCTCCATCGAGCGGTCGCCGCCGTTGGAGTCCGGGTGATACTGCTTCACCAGCGCGCCATAGCGTTCGCGGATCGCGGGCGCATCGGCGTTGTGCGGCAGGCCCATCTCGTCCAGCGCGCGGGTCTGCAGGCGCGTGCGGCCGCGTGTGGCCTCCGCCGCCTGTCCGCTTCCGGTGTGGCCGTTGTAGAGCCAGTCCTTCGCCCCGCGCCAGCCGCGCGGGTTGTTCATGCGGGCCGCCCTGCCCTCGGCGCCGATCGGGCCGCCGCCCATCCGCCAGGTCGGCTTGTGGCCATGGCCTGCGGAGGCCTGGAAAGCGGTGATCTCGTCCTCGGTCATGCCGTCGAAGAAATCGAACTGTTCGTTGTATTCGGCGGCGTGGCGCTGGCAGAACCAGTGATTGTCCTGCTCGGCGACTTTCTGGCCCGGGACCTGGATCACGCGGGCGGCAAACGGCTTCGGCGCCTTGCAGATTCCCAGCTCGTCGCAACCTTTGCGTTCGCAGCGCTGCACGAACGCTCCGCCCTTCCGCCGCCCCCCCGGAGGGTTGACGCGGATATCGACGAACTTGACGCGGTAGGCCCGCATGTAGTCTTCGGCTGCCGACATGGTTCTGATCTTGGGATGTGTTTGTTAATGCCGCAAGAATTGACAACGCGCTCGGAGCGCATGCGTAGCGCGCTCGCCGCTGCTTTTTCCCCAACCGAGCTTGATATAGTGGACGAGTCACATCTCCACCACGGTCACGCAGGCGCAGCCCCCGGCGGCGAGACACATTATGCGGTAAAGATCCGCGCCCCCGCCCTCGCCGCCATGACCCGGCTGAACCGCCACCGCGCGGTCAACGACGCCCTGAAGGCGGAGTTCGCCGCCGGCCTCCACGCGCTCCACATCGACGCTGCCTGAACCGGACGCAGACAGGGCCTGGCCCAGACGGCTGACACCGCTTCCCTCTTGGGCCTACCCCCGGAGCCGCAGCCCCCGGGCGCCAACCCCGAAAATAAAAGCGGCCCCGCATCGCTGCGGGGCCGCTCCAACCCAGGGCCGATACGAAAAATCGCCCGTCTCCGGGCTTTTTTCGGGTCTCCAGGCCGAAATGAGAACTGGGGAGAACCCCTAGGTTTCCCCCGAAGTTTGACCTTAAGTCACAGGATCAGCTTCAGCTTGGTCGCGATCCGGATGGCGTCGATCATGTTCCGGGCGTCCAGACGGCGCAGGATTTCCGTTACATGGCATTCCACAGTCTTCTCGTGGCGGCCCAGATTCTGGGCCACCTGCTTGTTGGACAGCCCCTCCGCCCGCATCAGCAGCACCTTGAGCTGCGTCCGGGACAGCCGGAACGGCGGCTCGTCCCCCGCCGCGACCGGCGGATTGGGCGTTCCCCGCATCATCCGGGCGCCCTCATTGGCAAAAACGTCGAAAACCATGCGCATCGCGGCCCGGGCGTTGGAATGCCGGGCCAGCTCCGGCCCCGCCGCCATCACCACCGCCGTCCCCCCGCCATCCAGCGTCACCCGCTTGGTGAAGCCTTCGCGCATGTCGAAATTGCGCGCCGCGCCCATCACCTCGTGCCCGCTGCGGCCGAGGATCATCCCGCGGGTCAGCTCGTCCCAATAGCCATAGCTGCCGCCTCGCACGACGCCCTGGAACACCGGGTCAGTCGCGTCATAGCCGCGCTCGAGATAGAGCTTCAGCCACGCCGCCGGCAGGTTGGAGATCGACTGGCTGATAACCGTCTGCCCGTTGTCGCGACGCAGGTAAAGGCAGGCATAGCGCGAGGCGCCGATCGTCTCGAGCACGCTGAGCAGGCCGCCACCCAGCGATTTGCGCGTATGCATCTCGGGCGCCTGAGAGGCAAAGGCGAGCGTGCGTTCAGCCAGCAGCATGTGCGCGGGACCCCAGAGTTTTCCCTGACCCTACCCTAGTACGGGTTCAGGGTTTCAGGAAGCCGCTTCGGTCTCCAGGAACGCGCGCAATGATACCAGGTCGACCTCGCGTTCGATGTAGGATTTTCCTATGCCGCGCGTGAGGATCAGCGTCAGCTTGCCGTTCTTGGCCTTCTTGTCGTGGGCCATGTGCGCCAGAAGATCCGCCGCCGGATAGGGCCCGCCGCCGAGATCCTTGACCCGCGTCGCCAGCCCCAGCGCATTCAGCAGCTTCTCGGCCCGCACCGCATCCTGCCCGGGACACACGCCCAGCATCGCCGAATAGCGCATCGCCATCGCCATGCCCGCGCCAACGCCCTCGCCGTGCAGCAGGCTGGGCTGGAACCCGTTGGCGCGCTCCAGCGCATGCCCGAAGGTGTGGCCGAGGTTCAGCAGCGCGCGCTCGGCCTGCTCTGTCTCGTCGATCGCCACGATCCGCGCCTTGGCCGCGCACGATACGCGCACCGCCTCCGCCACAGCGTCTTTCTCGCCAGCGCGCAGCGCCCATGCATTGGCTTCGAGGAAATCGAAGAATGGCGGATCGTCGATCAGCGCATACTTCGCAATCTCTGCGAGACCCGCCGACCGCTCGCGCTCCGGCAGCGTATCCAGCACGCCAAGGTCCGCGATCACCAGCACGGGCTGATGGAACAGCCCGACCATGTTCTTCCCCGCGCGGCTGTTGATCGCCGTCTTGCCGCCGACTGACGAGTCCACCTGAGCAAGAAGCGTCGTCGGTATCTGCACGAACCGCGCGCCGCGCTTCAGCAGCCCCGCCGCGAGCCCCGTCAGGTCACCCACCACGCCGCCGCCAAACGCAAGGATCAGGTCATCCCGCTCTGCGCCCAGTTCGATCAGCTCGTCGAGCACCGTCGCGAGATAGGCAAACGATTTGGACTCTTCGCCCTGCGGCACCGCAATGAGATGACCGTTCAGCCCAGCGCTTTCCAGCGCACCCGCGAGCGCGCGGCCATGGATCTGCGCCACGTTCTCGTCCGCCACCACGAACACGCGGTTGCGCCCCGGCCGCATCAGCGGCGCGATCAGCTCGGCCGTGCGCGCCAGCAGGCCCTCGCCGATCAGGATGTCGTAGCCCCGCGCGCCAAGCTCGACCCGGACTGTCTTCACACTGCTCATCTCAACACCCGGTTCATTCAAGCCCCAGCGACACACGGATCGCCTTGGCGGCTTCGCCCGCAGGTCCATCGCCACTGTCGATCACGAAATCCGCCTCCGCATAGACCGGCGAACGCACCGCCAGAAGATCGGCCAGCACCTGCTTCGGATTCTCCCGCTTGAGCAGCGGCCTTGTGTCGCGCCGGTTCACGCGCTTCCAGATCAGCTCGAGATCGGCCCGCAGCCACACCGTGATCGCCTTGTCCTTCAGCATCGCGCGGGTGTCGGCATCCATATACGCCCCGCCGCCCGTCGCCAGCACGATCGGCGGCCCGTTCAGCAACCGCTCGATCACCCGCCGCTCGCCCCGCCGGAACTCCGGTTCGCCATGGCGCTCGAAAATCTCCTGCACGCTCAGCCCGGCCGCCTTCTCGATTTCCTCGTCGCTGTCGACAAAGGCGGCGGACAGGCTTTCGGCCAGCTTCTTGCCGACGGTGGACTTTCCCACGCCCATCATGCCCACGAGCGCGATGGTGCGCTGCAGCCGGGGCCCGCCCCCTGGCGCGACCGCCGGGGTATCCCCGCCTTCCGGTGCACCCTGTGGAGCAGACATGACTTGCCCTGTTTCCCGAACCGGAGGCTTATACCGCCCAAGGCTTCCGGGGCAATGTCGCGCCGGGTGCGGTAAGTACGGCTTCGCACGCTGGACCCCCGCGCCCGGGTCTGGTTGAATCCCCACAACTGATTGACGGAGACTGCAATGGCTCGCGGAGGGTTTTCACGGCGGCGTCAGCCCATGTCGATGAAACTGATCGGCATCCTGGCCGGCATCGCGCTCGTCGTGATCGTGGGGGCGCTGTTCTTCTTCGCCGGGCAGGCGGAATCCCGCAAACCCGAACAGAAAGAAATCCGTGTCCCAGCCACCAATGTCGGGGT
Source organism: Hyphomonadaceae bacterium (assembly GCA_030158285.1). Lineage (GTDB taxonomy): Bacteria > Pseudomonadota > Alphaproteobacteria > Caulobacterales > Hyphomonadaceae > UBA7672. The sequence goes on along the minus strand of JAOATF010000081.1, from coordinate 7,842 downwards.
CCAGCCCGAGGCGGCCGGAGGCACAAATGCGCCGTCGCAGTAAGGCACTCGTCCCGGCACTCGCACTCGCCTTCTCCCTGCCCGCCACTGCCCTGCAAGCCAGCGCGCAGGTCTCCTCCGCTCCGCCCGCCCAGGTCGATGCCTGGGGCGTGGGCTGGATCAGCGCCAGTGAAGGCGCCGTCCCCGCCACCTTCTGGACCAACACCGGCGCGCCGACCCTCGGCCCGGTCATGACCGCGATCCAGCCGCGTGACCTCTCTCCCGCCGGCGCCGGCGCCTTGCGTCGCATCCTGATGTCGCGCGGCAAGGGCCCGGCAGGTGGAACCGACCTCACCGCCGAGCGCATCCGCCTCCTCGAACAACTCGGCGAAACCGCCAACGCCACCGAACTGCGCAAGCGCTATTCCGGCAGCAGTTGGGGCAAGCCGGGCGAACGCTTCGCCGCCGAACTGGAAATGCTCAGCGGCCAGGACGAGGCCGGCTGCGCCGTCGCCAAGACCAAGCCCGCCACCGACGCCGACTGGCTGCCGCTGCGCGCGCTCTGCGGTGCGATCGCGAAGGACGCCGCCGCAACCAATCTCGCCACCGAACAGGTCGCCCGCACCAACGAGACACTGGGCGTCTGGCTGATCGGCGCGCTCGGCGCGATCACCACGCCCGACATCAAGAAGCCGGATGGGCGCTATGGCTCCCTGCTTGAAGCCTCGATCTCTGTCCGCGCGAAACTGTCCGTGCCAGCCAACGCCTTTGCCAGCGTTCCCGCCGACATCGCCGCGCAGGTCGCGCTCAACAAGGCCGCCACCAACGAACAGCGCCGCGCCGCCCTGCGTCCCGCCTTCAACGGCGGCAAGATCAAGGCTGCCGACGCCCTCGCCATCCTCGCCCTAAAAGACGCTGACGCGCCCAAGCCCGCCACACGCGGCGCAGCGCCCAAGCCGGATTATCTAGTCCTCGCGCTCGCCGCCTCGGCCGACGCCAACGCAAAACCAGAAGCGAAAGCCACCGCCTACGTCGCCGCCCTGCGCGGCGCCGAAACGCTCAATGATGGCCGGCTGGTCTCCGCCGTCCTCGCGCCGTCGATGAAGGCGCTGCCGAAGAACGACGCGACGCTCCCCTACGCCGAACCGCTCGCCCGCGCCGCTCTCCTTGCTGGCGACGACAAGCTCGCCGCCGACTGGCGCAAGCATCTCGGCACGCTCCCGAAAGACAAGCAGGACGCCTGGGCCATGGCCCGCATCGACCTGATGTTCGCCCTCGCCGGCGCCAGCACCGAGAAGCTGCCGCCCATCCTCGAGCGCATGGTTGCCGCCGCCCCCTATCCTGCCGCCACTGCCGCGGCCGCCTCAACGACCGCCAAGGCGCCCACCTCCGGCGAACAACAGCTCGCCGTTCGCCGCATCGAGAACACACGCGCCCTGTTCCTCGCGACTGGTCTCCACCGCGAGCTCACCGCAGACCAGCGCGCGCTTCTGTCCGCACAACGCTCCGCCGGACGCGGCGTCCCCGATGCCGCCATCGCCCGCATCACTGCCGCCGCCCGGCAGGACGCCGACGCCGAAGCCGCCCTCGCCACCATCGCCCAGCTGGGACCGGACGTCTCCGCCCTCTCCTTCGCCGGCCTCTCCGACCTGCTGAGCCAGCTGGTCACCATCGGCCTCTCGGACGACGCCAACGCCATCGCGCTGGAGTCGTTGCAGGTGTGGAAGGCGTTGTAGCCGCTGCGCGGCGGGGAATAGGGAATAGGCAGTCGGGAGTGGGCGCTCGCCACCCCTACTGCCTACTGCCTACTGCCTACTGCCTACTGCCTACCCCCCTTCGCCCCACTAACTTCCCATAAACCCCCCCGGCGCCACTGTCCCCCCATGCTGGACAACCGCCGCATCGACGCTTTCCTCGACACGCTCCGCGCTGAACGCGGCGCGGCCGACAACACCATCGAGGCTTACCGCCGCGACCTGGAGGACGCCTCCAGCTTCCTGCGCGCCAACAAGACCTCTCTCATCGACGCTGGCGAGCGTGATCTCGCCGCCTTCGTCCGCGACCTGCACGAGCGTGGCATGTCCGCCGCCACCGTCTCGCGCCGCCTCTCCGCCCTGCGCCGCTTCTTCCGCTTCCAGCTCGGCGACAACGAGCGCAAGGACAACCCCACCTCCCGCCTCGATGGCCCCGCCGCCCGCCGCGAGCCGCCAGACGTTCTCTCGCGCGAGGAAATGAGCCGCCTCATCGAAGCCGCCCAGGGCACGGAAGCCGCCGACCTGCGCACCATCTGCCTGATCGAGCTGCTTTACGGAGCCGGTCTCCGCGCCTCGGAATGCTGCGACCTGCCGCTCTCGGCCCTGCCCGCCCCCGGCGCCACCGTGTTGATCGTGCGCGGCAAGGGCGACAAGGAACGCATCACGCCGCTGGGCAAGCCCGCGCTCGCCGCGCTGAAAAACTACCTTGCCGTGCGCGACCAGTTCCTGCCGAAATCCGCCGTGCGCTCCACCGCGCAGCGCTTCGTCTTCCCCTCGCGCGGCTCCACCGGCCGCCTGACGCGCCGCCGCCTCGGTCAGATCCTCGAAGACCTCGCGATGAAAGCGAACATCGGCCTCGACCGCGTGACCCCTCACGCCCTGCGCCACGCCTTCGCCACGCATCTCTTGTCAGGCGGCGCTGATCTCCGCGCGGTGCAGCTGCTCCTCGGTCACGCCGATATCTCGACCACGCAGATCTACACACACGTCGTCACCGACGAACTGCGCGACCTGCTGGAAGCGGCTCACCCGCTGGCAAAGGCGTCCTGACGCTCAAGCGTCCCGCTGCTTCTCGCCCTTCACGCGCGCGCGCATGGCCAGCAGGAAAGCGATCACCGGCCCCAGCACCTGCGCGCCCACTTTCGCCGCCGGCGTCTCCGCGTACTTGCGGAAATAGCGGTTCAGCCCCGCGCCCTTGTGCTTCTCGACAAACAGGTTCGGCGCATCGCTCGTCGCGCCATAATGCAGCGCTGAGGCATGCGGCGTGTAGATCACCGAGCCGCCATCCGCCTCTGCCCGCCGGCAGAGATCGAGGTCTTCCACATGCAGGAAGTATCCCTCGTCAAAGCCGCCGAGCCTGCGGAAACTCGACACGGAAAAATACATCAGCGCGCCGCTCACCGCATCCATCGGCACCGGCCCATCCGGCTCCGGTTCGTTGTGCCGGTTGATGTTCACGAAGGCCGGGTTCAGCACACGCAACGCCGACAGACCAAGGAATGTCGCCGCCGCCGAGCGCATCGTCAGCCTGCGCCGGCGCCCGCCGCGTTGTTCCTTCCCATCCTCGCCGAAAATCTTGCCGCCAACGATCGCCGGCTCCGCTGCCCCCATGATCGCTGCTTCGAGCGCCGCAACTGATCCGGCCTGCAACACCGCATCCGGATTGATTACCAGAAGCCTGTCGCCCGACGCCGCCGCCACGCCGAGATTCACGCCCGCCGCAAAGCCGCGGTTCTTGCCGCCGCCCGTGATCTTCAGCTTCACCGACTTGCCATAGCCATCCTCGACACGCTCCAGCGTCTCGAACGGATTGCCATTGTTCACCAGCACGATCTCGTCGATCGCCGGGTCTTCGTGCAGGGCGGCGAGGCATTCAAACAGCGCCTCGCCCGTATTGTAGCTCACCACGATCGCCGAGACGCGATGCACCACCGGCTCCGGCGCCTGCTTCGTTTCCAGCGGCAACTCGGCTGCGTATTCCTTCACCGCATGCAGCAGGTCGCGCATCCGCTCTTCCACATGCGCCATGTCTTCCGACGAGCGCATCCGCGCATCCCAGAAATCCTGCGCCAGCGACAGCGCCGGGCGCAGCAACGGGGGCATGCCGCCCTCCTCGTCCACCGCCGTCAGAATCGGATGCAGGTTGTCCGCCAGCCGCCGCAGCTGGTCCTGCGTGGCCTCCATCACGCGTAGCGCACTCAGCGCCTTCATCAGGTCATACCCGCCCGGTGGCCCACCCAGATCGGCGAGAATGCGCAGCGTGATCCGCTCGCCCGCGCGCGTTGCGAGACAGAGGTCGCTCATCTCCGTCGGCGCGCCCGGTTGCAGGATCGCCTGATCCGCCCAGCTCTCGATGTCCTTCAGCTCCGCCAGCCCCAGCCTCAGCCGCAGGCCCAGCACGCGCGCATGGGCTCTGATGGCTCCGACGCTCATGGCGTCACTTCAACATTGGCAGCGGCGTCACGAATGCGACGGAAATAGTCTGAAGCGTCGCGCCGCAACACCGTCTCACTCATCTCTCCAAGCTCAAGGTAGTAGTGACCATCGTGAACCTCAAAAGCATCGTGCAGCAGGCCCAGCGCTGGATCGCTTTGACCAACAGAGTCCTGCCCAAGGTCGATCGCCATGTCCGCCACCGTGCCCAATGCCATGCACAGCTTCCTGATCGCGATTCCGTCCGGCTTCACTCGCGCAAGCGCCAATACGATCTCGCTCGCGCTATATTTGCCACCGAGCAACAGGTCGAACGTCTTCGATGAAAGCTCAAGCGCATGCGCCATCGAGATTTCAGTCAGCGCATAGGGCGGATCTTCCAGGCGAGCGATCAACGCGTCTGCCCAATTGATCAGCTGGTCATATTCGCAAAGACCGAGTTCCCAGAGAAGTCTGAGAACCCGGCCTTCACGAACATCAACCGCGTCGAGCGTCATCCAGCCGCCTTCGCCCGCTTCAGGTCCGGCGGCAGGGCTTCATCGACGAGGAATTTCTTCGCGTCGTCCAGCAGCACAACCTCGTTCGCCTGCGATCCGAAGCGGCGCAGCGCCAGCTTGCGCTCTTCCGCTTCTTTCGCGCCGACCACCGCAATCACCGGAATCTTCTGCAGGGAATGCTCGCGGATCTTGTAGTTGATCTTCTCACCACGCGTGTCGACCGCCACGCGCAGCCCGGCCGCGCGCAGCTCTTCGGCCGCCTGCTCCGCATACGCATGCGCGCCCTCGGAGATCGACGCCACCACGACTTGCACCGGCGCCAGCCACATCGGGAAAGCGCCGGCATAGTTCTCGATCAGCACGCCAATGAAGCGCTCCAGCGAGCCAAGGATCGCACGGTGCAACATCACCGGCCGATGCTTGCCGCCATCCTCGCCGACATACTCGGCGTCCAGCCGTTCCGGCAGCACATAGTCCAGCTGGATCGTGCCGCACGTCCATTCACGGCCGATCGCGTCCTTGATCACGAAGTCCAACTTAGGCGCATAGAACGCGCCATCGCCTTCCGCGATCACCGGCTCGACGCCCGCCGCCCGCGCGGCGACCAGCATCTGCGCCTCGGCCTTGTCCCAGAACTCATCCGAGCCTGCGCGCTGTTCCGGCCGCGTCGCCAGCTTGATGTGGTCCGTCTCCAGCCCGAAGTCCGAATGGATCGACTTGGCCAGCGTGATGAAGCGCGCCGTCTCGCTCTCGATCTGGTCCTCGCGGCAGAAGATATGCGCATCGTCCTGCGTGAACGCCCGCACCCGCATCAGGCCATGCAGCGCGCCGCTCGGCTCGTACCGGTGGCATGCCCCGAACTCCGCCATACGCATCGGCAGGTCGCGATAGGATTTCTGCCCCTGCTTGAAGATCTGCACGTGCCCCGGACAGTTCATCGGCTTCAGCGACAGGACCTCGTCCTCCGCCGTCTCCGCGACGAACATGTTCTCGCGATACTTCTCCCAGTGGCCCGACTGTTCCCAGAACTTGCGGTCGAGCACCTGCGGCGTGCGCACCTCGATATAATCCGCTTCATCGAGGCGGCGGCGCACATAGTTCTCCACCACGCGCCACAGCGTCAGGCCCTTGGGGTGCCAGAACACCATGCCCTTGCCCTCTTCCTGCATGTGGAAGAGGTCCAGCTCGCGGCCAAGCTTCCGGTGGTCGCGCTTCTCGGCTTCCTCGAGACGCATCAGGTGGGCTGCGAGATCCTTCTCGTTCGCCCACGCCGTGCCGTACATACGCTGGAGCATCTCGTTGCGATGATCGCCGCGCCAGTAGGCGCCCGCGATCTTCATCAGCTTGAACGCCTTCGGCAGCTTGCCCGTCGACGGCAGGTGCGGCCCGCGACAGAGATCGCTCCACTGGTCGCCATGCGCATAGAGCGTGATGGCCTCGCCCGGCGGAATGATGTCGTCGATGATCTGCGCTTTATAATCCTCGCCGATCTTCTTGAAATGCGCGATCGCCGCGTCCTTGTCCCAGACCTCGCGATTGATCGGCAGGTCGCGATCGACGATCTCCTTCATCTTCGCTTCGATCTTTTCGAAGTCCTCCGTCGAGAACGGTTCCTTGCGCGCGAAATCGTAATAGAATCCGTCCTCGACCACAGGCCCGATCGTCACCTGCGTGCCGGGGAACAGCTCCTGCACCGCCTGCGCCATCACGTGGCTGGCGTCGTGGCGCAGCAGCTCCAGCGACTCCTTGGCGTTGATGTCCAAGAGCTCCAGCGCCACGTCGCCCTCAAGCGGACGCTTCATGTCATAGAGCTGACCGTCGACCTTCGCGATCACCGACCGCTTGGCCAGCGATTTAGAGATGGCTTCCGCGATCGACAGCGGCGTCGACCCGTCCGGGTATTCGCGCTTCGAGCCATCGGGGAAGGATACATTGATCATGGGACTAACTTTCGTGTTCCGCGGACGGATAAAGCACTTCGCCGGGTCTTTGAACCCGCCGTCCGGTAATGATTTTCAAGCTAGGTCCTGGGGAACTTAAGGGCGCGCGGCTTCGGACCGGCTCACGCTCCAGACGCCATAGCGCCAGGGGGTGAACCACCGCGCGCCGCTGCTAGTTAGCGTCGGCGCCGGGTCCAACCCGTGCGATCCTCCGGGCCGGCAGCGCGCAAACCGCGCCAGCCCCATCCACGACCCGGCCCACACGCCATGCCGGCTGACGCATTCCGCACAGTATTCGGAGCACGACGGCTCATGCCGGCAACGCACGCCCAGCGCGACGAAAGCCGGTGACAGCGTCGCCTTGTAGCCCTTCAGCAGGGCGCCCATCACGGGCTTGTATGGAGCGGCCTGAGCCATGGAGTGGGCCTATACCGCAAAGCCAAAAGACCGGCAAACGCATGCCCCCGCTTGCCCGGGGCCACAGGACGTCTAGAAACTGGAACAAACCCCGGGGACTGATCATGAAATACGCCGCTTTCGCCGCCGCGCTCGCGCTGGCCGCCTGCCAGCCTGCCGCCGAAAAACCCGCCGAACCTGCCGCGCCCGCGCCGGAAGCCGCCCCGGCCGCCGCCGCCGTCACCCCGGCGAAACCCTCCGGCCCGCCGCAGACCGTCGCCGCCGAAGCCGAGTCCGAAAGCCTCTCCGGCGCCGTCTCCGTCACCGACATTCACTTCGTGAAAGACGCCGACCTGAAGCTGTTCTCCACCGCCGGCGGCGACCCGGCGATCAACGGCCTCTACACCTATATCGCCCGCTGGGTCGATGAAGACCGCAGCTGGAGCCAGATCTTCATGATCGGCGATTTCAATTCGTGGGAAGTGGTCGAGGAATCTCCCACCCGCGTCGTGCTGAAAGTCAGCCGTTCCTGGGTCGAACAGTCGACCGGGGACATCAAGACAGCGGACGAAAAACTTATCCTCGACGTGCCGCAGGATGCAGCCGCCCCGCTCACCGTGACGCCGGCAACCTAGAACCCGCCCTCCGGCGCCGGCCCCACCTTCACGAACTTGCGCTTCGGTGAAGTCGCCGCCGCGGTTCCGACCTCGTACGCCTCTGCGCCGAGAGACCAGACCAGATCGCCCGCCTCGCCCGGTTTCTCCGGAAAGCGGATCGTCTGCCCATCCCGCTTCGCATAGCCGCTCAGCAGGTCGCCGTTCGAATTGAAATAGTCGTACCGCA
>JAOATF010000080.1 GCA_030158285.1 Hyphomonadaceae bacterium | reverse complement strand
GTCATGAACTCGACGATCGGCTTCAGCCCGCCGAACGCGGCGCCGACGCCGAGACCGGCAAAGCCATACTCGGTGATCGGCGTATCGATGACGCGGCGGTCGCCGAATTCTTCCAGCAGGCCGCGCGAGACCTTGTAGGCGCCCTGATACTGGCCGACTTCCTCGCCCATCAGGAAGACGCGTTCGTCTTTCCGCATCTCCTCGGCGATGGCATCGCGCAGCGCATCGCGCACGGTGGTGCGGGTGTAGGTGACGCCATCGGGCAGCGTGGGATCGTGCAGGCCTTCGGCGGCGGCGGTTTTCTGTTCCGGCGCGCGCAGGCGATGGCCGTCATTCTTGGCCTTCTGCTCCGGCGCCTCATCGGGCTTGCCGCCAGCGGCATCAGCCTTTGCATCGGCGCGCGCCTGCGCTTCGGCCTCTTTCGCGGCGGGCTTGCCCTTGCCGTTCGATTTCGGCTTTGGCGCTTCACCCTCGCCTGATAGCTGGGCGATGACGGCGTTGACTTTCACGCCCTCCGTGCCGGCTTCGACCATCAGCTTGGCGATCACGCCTTCATCGACGGCCTCGACTTCCATCGTGGCCTTGTCCGTTTCGATCTCGGCGATGACGTCGCCGGGCTTCACGGTATCGCCTTCCTTTACCAGCCATTTGGCTAGCTTGCCCTCCTCCATGGTGGGCGACAGTGCGGGCATCAGGATGTCGGTCATGATCAGTGCGACTCCACCAGCACGTCGGTCCACAGCTCGTCCGGATGGGGCTCGGGGCTGTCCTGCGCGAACTGCGCGCTATCGTTCACGATCTCGCGGATTTCGGCTTCGATCTTCTTGAGGTCGTCCTCGGTGACGTGTTTTGCATCGAGGAGCTTCTTCTTCAGCATCTCGATCGGGTCGCGGTGTTCGCGCACGTCCTGCACTTCCTCGCGGGTGCGGTATTTTGCGGGGTCGGACATCGAGTGGCCGCGATAGCGGTAGGTCTTCATCTCGAGGATGTAGGGGCCTTCGCCATCACGCGCGCGCTGCACGGCTTTCGCAGCGGCCTTGCGGACGGCGAGCACATCCATGCCGTCGACTTCCTCGCCCGGGATCTCGAAGGAGATGCCGCGCTTGAACAGCTCAGTCTCGGCGGAGGCGCGGGCGATCGAGGTGCCCATGGCGTACTGGTTGTTCTCGATCACGTAGATGACCGGGAGCTTCCAGAGCGAGGCCATGTTGAACGCCTCGTAGACCTGCCCCTGGTTCGACGCGCCGTCGCCGAAATAGGCGACGCAGACATTGTCCTGCCCCTTATAGCGGTTCGAGAAGGCGAGGCCTGTTCCCAGCGGAACCTGCGCGCCGACGATGCCGTGGCCGCCGAAGAAGTTCTTCTCGCGGCTGAACATGTGCATCGAGCCACCCTTGCCGCGAGCGTAGCCGCCTTCGCGGCCGGTAAGCTCGGCCATGACGCCGCGCGAGGTCATGCCAGTGGCCAGCATGTGGCCGTGGTCGCGGTAGCCGGTGATGACCTGATCGTCGCCCTCGAGGACGGACTGGACCCCGACCACCACGGCCTCCTGGCCGATATAGAGGTGGCAGAAGCCGGCAATGAGCCCCATGCCGTAGAGCTGGCCGGCTTTCTCCTCGAAACGCCGGATCAGCAGCATGTCGCGGTAAAAGCCAATCAATTCAGTTTTCTGCGGTTCTGACACCGGTTTCCTAGACTTCCCGCTGCTCTTCTTCGCCGCCATGCGTGGAATCCCTGCTCTGTCTGGAGAGATTTAAGGACGAAACCGACCCTTGTTCCACCCTATCCTGAGATCAGGCGGCCAATTCCAGTGCTATATTGTGGAAGGTTCAGCGAACGGCAACCAGCACTTCGTCCGGGCGGACGTAGGAAAGGCGGGTGCGGGCGATTTCCTCGACATAATCGAGGTCGAGTGACTGGTCGCGGAGGCGTTTCAGGGAGGCTTCGAGGGTGACGCGCTCGGCCTTCAGCTTGTCGAGTTCGCCTTCGAGGGAGGTCTCGTCTGCCTGCAGGCCGTTCCAGGCGGCGAGGCCCTGGTCGCCGGCGAGGGCGTGGTAGGAGAAATACAGGATCAGAGCGCCGATAGCGCCGGGCAGCAGAAAGGCCTTGGCCGTTCGCGTTACCCCTTCCATCGCCTGTTCCGACTCTCCCCGCACGCCATTACGCAAGTACTGACAGACAGAAACCCTGCCGCAGTTAATTGCGCATGAATGGGGCCGGAAATGCACGCCGCCCCTGCGTTATGCACAGGGGCGGCGAAACGATTTCTAGAAGGGAATCTCGTCGTCGAAGTCCGGACGGGAGAAGTCTTCCGCCGGGCCTTTGCCGCCACCCTTGGCCTTGGCGCCGGCGCCACGTGCGGGCGCGCGGTCCTGATCCCAGCCACCGCCGCCACTGGCGCGGTCACCACCGCCGCCTTCATTGCGGCCGTCGAGCATGGTGAGCACCGAGTTGAAGTTACGGAGTACAACCTCGGTCGAATACTTGTCGTTGCCGTCCTTGTCCGTCCATTTGCGGGTTTCGAGCTGGCCTTCCAGGTAAACCTTCGCGCCCTTCTTCAGGTATTGCTCGATGACCCGGACGAGACCTTCGTTGAACACCACCACGCGGTGCCACTCGGTCTTTTCCTTGCGTTCGCCGGAATTCTTGTCGCGCCAGGTTTCCGAGGTGGCGATGGAGAGGTTGGCGATCGAGCCGCCCGAGGGCATCTGCTTGATTTCGGGATCCCGGCCCAGATTGCCGATGAGGATCACCTTGTTGACTGAACCGGCCATTGCCGTCTCCACTTTGCTCTCCGGCCCCGGCCGATAATCTCGGTCCGCTCCGGTTCCTGACACATGGCGGACACCCTAGGGCCGCCCGCCTCTTCACGCGACTGCGGAACCCATCCGCGCTGCCGCCATCCACATGAAATGGTGATGGCGGGGCCGGCTGTCATCGCCGGGCGGGACTTATGTTCCGTCTTTGTTCTCTCACAGTTTGCAGCTGCATGCAAGGCCGTGGCTGCGGCGACGGCGTAAACAGAGGCGACCTCAGACGCGCTGCGCGCTGAGGCAGTGGGGCTTGGGCAATAGGGAATAGGGCGTGAGCTGGGCGGACCGCGGGCGCTGAACGCGAGACCCCCTCCGTCATGCGCGTGAAGAACGCGCATGCCACCTCCCCCAGTCGCAAGGCGACTGAGGGAGGCAAGACTCTTGCCTCCCTCGGCGGAGCCGGGGGAGGTGGCGCGCGACGTCTTCGTCGCGTGACGGAGGGGGTC
>JAOATF010000079.1 GCA_030158285.1 Hyphomonadaceae bacterium | reverse complement strand
GGGTGTGGGACGCACACTTCCAAAAACACGCGGAAAAAATTGTAGAGCCTTGGTGTTGCTCGTGAAGTTCTGAAAACCTGAAACGCCAATTCCCGGGAATTGCGAGGGTGGAGTCTGCCGCTTTGCGGCAGCTGCGGGCCAGCCTACGCGCTGTGCGCTTCGGCGCGGCAAGCGGGGAGCCCGGTGGTCCAGAGGTCCGCAGGCCCGGGGTTGATCCGGTGGGGGATCGGTCACACGTTCACCCATGATTCCCATGAGCACACAGTCGCATTTCCTTGGTGTTTCGCAGTCGTTGTCGGGCAAGGCCTGGCGGCAGCGGCCGACGGATGACCGGTTGGCGGCGGAGCATGCGCGGCGGCTGAACGCGCCGGACCTGGTGGGGCGGTTGCTGGCGGCGCGGGGCGTGAAGGTGGATGAGGCGGAGTTGTTTCTCAATCCGACGTTGAAGGACCTGTTTCCTGATCCGTCTTCGTTTGCGGACATGGACAAGGCGGCGGATGTGATCCTCGACGCGATTGTGTCGGGCAAGAAGGTCGCGGTGTTTGCGGACTATGATGTGGATGGCGGGACATCGTCGGCCATTCTCTCGCGATACTTCCGCGCGTGGGGGCGGGAGCTGATCCTTTATGTGCCGGACCGTTTGACGGAGGGCTTTGGGCCGACGCCCGGGGCGTTCCGTGCGCTGCAGGGGATGGGGGCGGAGCTGGTCGTCACGGTGGATTGCGGCGCGGCGGCGATTGCGGCGCTGGAGACGGCGAACGAGATCGGGCTCGATGTGGTGGTGATGGATCACCACCTGATGCATGACGACCATACGCCGCCGACGCTGGCGCTGGTGAACCCCAATCGGCCGGATGACAAATCGGGCCATGGGTTTCTGGCGGCGGCGGGTGTCGTGTTCGTGCTGGTCGTGGCGCTGAACAGGCTGGCGCGGGAGAAGGGGCTCGCGCCCGAGGGCGGCTTGCCTGATCCGATGCTGTGGCTGGATCTCGCGGCGCTGGGGACGTTGTGCGACATGGCGCCGTTGAAGGGCGTCAATCGCGCGATCGTCACGCGCGGGTTGGGCGTGCTGGAGCGGCTGGAGAACCAGGGGCTGCGGGCGCTGGCCGAGGTGTCGGGGATCGAGGCGCCGAAGTCAGTCTATCATGCGACGTTCGTGCTGGGGCCGCGGCTGAATGCGGGGGGACGGATTGGCGATCCGTGGACGGCGGCGAAATTGCTGGCGACGGATGATCGTGCGACGGCGATCCAGCTGGCGGAGAAGCTGAACTTCCAGAATGCGGAGCGGAAGGAAGTCGAGGCCGGCATTCAGAAAGCGGCTATGGAGCAGGTGGAGCGCTATCTGGCAGTGAAGCCGGATGCGGCGATCCTGATCGTCGGCGGCGAGGGCTGGCATCCGGGTGTGATCGGCATCGTCGCAGGAAGGCTGAAGGAGAAGTATCACCGGCCGGCGATTGTTGTGGGGTGGGGCGAAGGACTAGGGCCGGTGGCGCGTGGATCGGGGCGATCGGTTGCGGGCGTGAATCTGGGTGAGCTGGTGAGCGGCGCAGCAAAGAGTGGAATGCTGTTGTCGGGTGGCGGGCATGCGATGGCGGCGGGGTTGAGCATGGACCCGACGCGGCTGGATGAGCTGCGCGACTATCTCGAGACGGCGACACAGGGGACGACATTCGAGCTGGAAGAGGCGCGCGTGCTGGAGATCGACGGCACGCTGGCGCCGGGGGCGGCGGATGGCGCGCTGCTGGAGATGATCGAGCATGTGGGGCCGTTCGGATCGAACGCGCCGGAGCCGCTGTTCGCTGTGCCCAACGTGCGCGCGGCGGGGGCGCGGCGCGTGGGCGAGAACCACATGGCGTTCGACATGATCGGCGAGGATGGCGCACGCGTGCGGGCGATTGCGTTCCGCGTGGCGGACGGGCCGGAGGGTCAGGCGATCCAGAATGGCGCGGCGATCCACGTGGCGGGGCGGCTGCGGCCGGACACGTGGAAAGGCGCGGGGAAGGTGCAGATCGAGGTGGCGGACGTCGCGCTGGTTTAGGGCGCTGGTTTGAGGCCGAGCCGGGACAGGCGGGAGGGCGCGCTATTTGCTGCAGATTCGTCCGCGGCACGGGCCTGGGTCTGCGACATGCCGGCAAACAGCGAAAAAGCCCGAGAATCCGCGCGCGCAGCCCGCTTGCGCGGCCAAGGGGATGCAGCTATATCGCCCCCCTCCGCCGCGTGGTCCCTTCGTCTATCGGTTAGGACATCTGGTTTTCAACCAGGGAAGAGGGGTTCGACTCCCCTAGGGACTGCCAGCGGATTGTAGCGACAGCGAAATTTCCGGTGGGCCGGGCTCGCCGTGAGACTTCTTCGCAACGCATTGTTTGTTCGCGTGCCTGCTGGTTAATCAGTCGCGGATTATCGCGTTCGGGACAGTTTCCGGACCGATTTGTCATGCTACAGTCATGGGGCTGGGGAGCCCGTGGTGCATGCAACCGCAAGAAAAGCCGACATCTGCTGAAGAGACGCCGGAGCCGGTTGTTCGGGTCGAAGGCCGCGTGAAATGGTTCGATCCGGCCAAAGGCTATGGCTTTGTCGTGCCTGACGGCGGCGAGGCGGGCGGCGGGATGAAGCGCGACGTGCTGCTGCACATCTCCGTCATGCGGAAATTCGGGCGGGATAGCGCGGCCGAGGGCGCGCGAATCGTCTGCCACGTCGCGACGCGGGACCGGGGCCATCAGGTCGACGAAGTGCTGGAACTCGCCGATGTCGAGCCGGAGAGCGGGGCCGAGGCGGAAGGTCCGCTCGAGGTGGTGCTGGTGAAGTGGTTCAACCGCACCAAGGGCTATGGCTTCGTGCAGCGCCGGGAAGACCCGGAAGACATCTTCATCCACATGGTGGTGGTGCGGAAGGCCGGGATCGAGGATCTGCAGCCGGGACAGACCCTGCTGGCGTCCATCGGCAAGGGCCAGAAGGGCCGCCATATCGTGAGCGCCAAGCTGACGCCCTAGTTCGGGCCGGAATAGGCCGGATATGACGGCTGCCAATCCCTGTCGTTCAGTTCGCAGGGGCCAAGATCGATCATCGACAACCGATAGTTCTCCATGCCCGCGCGGGCGGCGGCGGCCTTGAGGGCGGCGAGCGGCTGTTCCGCGCAGAGATCGAAACCGCCGCGATCGATGGCGTAGAGAATGCCGGTGTAACGGCTGAAATCGTCCGGGGATTTCAGCTTCATTTCTATGGCGCGAAAGCCTGCCTCGCCCGCGCCTTCAAACGCATCGGACAGGTAGCGGTCTTTAGGATGTCCTGATGCGTCATAGGCCTCATCGTAGAGAGCCAGTCGCTCGGGCAGGGGCAGCGACCGGGCAAAGGCAACCTGTTCCGTGAGGGGAAGTTTCTGAAGCTCCGTGAGCGTGGCCGACCGCTGGTCGGCGCACCCGCACAGCGCTGCTGCGATTGCCAATGTTGCTGTCGCCCTGAGCACGCCGCCCCCTGCCTGTCGCCACCGCCGCCGGTCTGGCGGTTGGGCTGCGATAGATTGGCCCGGCGAGCTGGCGGCGATCAAGCCAGCGGCGGTCTTGGCTTTGGGCCGGGGGCGTTCTATCCGTCTGGGCATGAAAAGCTCGATTTTTGCCTTTGCTGCTTCCCTTTCGCTCGCTGTCATGCCGCTCGCGCTGGCCGCGCCTGCTTTCGCGCAGACCGAGACGGTGACCATCACCAGCGGGGACAAGACACACAATTTCACGGTCGAGCTGGCCGAGACCAAGGCCAAGGCGGAAGCCGGGCTGGCGGGGCGCACGGCGCTGGCCAAGGATGCCGGCCTGCTGATCGACTTCCGCAAGGTGGGCGAGCCCGTCGTGCCGACGATGAAGGGCGTGTCGATGGATCTCGACGTGCTGTTCCTGGCGCCGGACGGCACGATTGTCGGCATCGTGAAACAGGCGCGGGCGGGCAGCCTGCGGCCGCTGTCGACGGGGCTGAATTCGGTGGCGGCGCTGGAGATCGCCGGCGGGCAGGTGACGGCGCTGGGCCTGAAGACCGGCGACAAGGTGCGCGCCAAGGCCGCCGGCAATGCCGGCTGATACGCCGGAAGCTCCCGGGTCAGTTGTTGGGGCGCCGCCCGGTTTCGTCTATGTGGCGCGCGCGCCGTTCGTGAACCATGTCGGCCCGCTGTTCCAGGCGACAAGCGATGCGCCCGGGGAGATGACGCTCGGCCTGCAGGTGGACCTGGTTCACACCAACACGATGGGCTTCATGCATGGCGGGATGATCGCCACCATCTGCGACAGCGCCATGGCGCGCGCGGCGGTGTTCAAGCTGAACCGGCGGACGGTGACGCTGCGCATGGCGATGGAGTATTTTGATCCGATCAAGAAGGGCGACTGGCTGACGGCGCATGGCCGGCTGGTGGGCCATGACGACGACGTGGCGCAGACAGAGTGCCTTGTGAAGGTCGGCGGGGAAGTGCGGGCGCGGGGAACAGGCGTGTTCAGGTTGTTGCGAGCCGCAAAATAGCGGACGCAGGTCGGAGGGGACGGAAATGCTGAAGCGCCTTGTTGCGAGCCTGTCGGTTGCGCTGGGCCTGTTCGGGCTGGCGGCGTGCGAGACGGTGTCGGTTTCGCCCGAGCAGCTTCAGCTGATCAACAGCGGATCCCAGTCCGGCATCATCATGTCCTACAAGGAGCATGAGGGGCTGTGGGGATCGACCATCCGCATCGCCAACGTCAAGACGGGGCAGAGCTTCAGCTTCTCGATGCATGGCGGCGACAACTGGGTGAATGCCGGTCCGGACATGGTAATGGCGCCGCCGGGCACATATCGCGTGGTGGATGGCAGCATCTACAGCACCGATACGACGGGAACGATGCCGCTGCTGCAGTGGTGGTTCAAGGATTTCACCGTCGCGGCGGGCGAAGTGGTGGATGTCGGCACGCTGAAGATGACGGACATCAATGTGCGCTCCATCCCCTCGGACGAGCTTGTCCAGTTCTTCCGCGCGCTGGTGACGCTGGGCGATTCAAGCGACGTGTCGACCTATGTGATGTACGAGGTCGATTATTCGGACGATGCCCGCGTGCAGGCGATGCTGAAGAGCAAGTATCCGACGCTTTCGGTGGCGCCGGTGAAGCGGCCGCTGCAGGTGGCGCTGGATCGCAAGGAGTTCGAGCGGATCATTGTCGAGGCCTACAAGCCCGGCGCCGACGGCAAGTATCTTTCGTCGGCCGAGGCGGACGCGAAGGTGAACCTGCTGGTGCGGGACTTCGTGATGAAGAGCCTGCTGGGAGATGCGCCGGGAACCCCGGTCCAGGTCCCGGTTTCTACGCCGAAAAATCCTGCGGAATAAAAGCGCGGCTCGCCCGTCAGTGTGTGTCGGAGCTTTTCCGATGGGACGTTGGCAGGTGGAGACGCATGGACCGGCTTATTCGCTGTGCAGTCTGGGGCATGGTCACGGGCGTGATCCTTGCGCTGGGGGCTGTCGTGCTGATGGGGAATTATCACCCCCCGGTGCGATGACCTATGGCGCGGGCGCGAACCCTTCCATCTGGGCGGCCATGGCGCGCTTGAAGGCCGGACGGGCTTCGCAGCGGGCCTTGTAAGCTTTCAGCGTGGGGAATTCGTCGATGAGGTGGGTGCTGTCGATGATGCGGAGGACATCCGACATCATCAGGTCGCCGACGGTGAAGTCGCCTTCGAGATAATCCTTGTCGCCGAGGGCTTCGGCGAGCTGGCCGAAACGCAGGCGGATGAACTGCTCGACCTGCGGGCGCCGTTCCTTCGCCCAGGCGGCGTCCTTGTGGAAGAAGATGATCGAGCCGAGCTCCTGCACGGCGTTCTCGATGGAGTTGAGCGCGGAGAAGACCCAGGCGGTGGCGCGGGCGGCGCCGACGCGGTTGTGCGGCATCAGCTTCTCGCTGTGCTCGGCGATGTAGAGCGCGATGGCGCCGCTTTCGTGCAGGACGAGGCCGTCATCCTCGATCGCCGGGGCCTGGCCGAAGGGCTGGCGGGCGAGATGTTCGGGAGAACGCTGTTCGGGGCCGAGTGCGACGAGGCGGACATTGTAGGGGATGCCGGCTTCCTCCAGCGCCCAGCGGACGCGGAAGGCGCGCATCAGTGGGGCGGCGAAATCGGGCACCCATTTGTAGGTGGTGAGCGTGATCATTGAGAGGCGCCTTCCGCGATGGCGAGGTTTTCAGCGTAGAGCTGTTGCTTGTTGATGAGCGAGTTCCAGCCGCCGACATGGCTGTCGCGCGCGGCGACGCTGGAGAACGGCGTCTGGTGGAAGCTCTGCACCGTGACGCCGTTCTTCTCGGCGAAGGTGACGGTGATGACGGTGTCCATGTCGAAGCCGGTGTCGGCCGCCCATGCGAAGCTGAAGACGATGCGCTTGTGCGTCTCGACCTCGCAGATGACGCCGCCCATGCGCGAGATTTTGTGGTTGTACTGGCGTGAGGCCATCATGGCGCGCCACGGCCGGCCGGGCGTCAGCTCCCAATCGAGTTCGACGCAGGTGAAGATTTCCGGGCCCCACCAGCGGATCATGTGATCGCGGCTTTCCCACATGCGCCACACAAGCGCGAGCGGCGCATGAAAGGCGCGGTCGAGGCGCAGTTCGTTATCGCCGGGAGCGAGGTTCTGGCGTTCGGCGTCTGTGGCAGCGGTCATTGCCGCGGTCCTTTTCGGGCAGCATGGCGCTGGATCTGGCGGAGGTAGGCGTCCATGCGGTCGAACGAGCCTTCCCAGAACTTGCGATAGGTGGAGAGCCAACCGTCGAGCTGCTTGAGCGGTTCCGCATTGAGCTGGCACGGGCGCCATTGCGCCTCGCGGCCACGCGCGATGAGGCCGGCGGTCTCCAGCACTTTCAGGTGACGCGAGATGGCGGGGAGCGAGATGTCGAACGGCTCGGCCAGCTCGTTCACGGTGGCAGGGCCGCTGGACAGCCGTGCGAGGATGGCGCGGCGCGTGGGGTCCGCGAGAGCTGAGAGAGTCTGGCTCAAGGCGTCGGTCATGCGTTGTATTTAGCGGATATGTTATTTAATGCAAGAGCTAAATGAAAGAAGGGGCAATGGGGAGTGGGCAATGGGGAGTAGGGAGCTGTGATTGTTTCTCCGCCTACTGCCTAACGCCTGAATCCGGCTCGCATTTCCTGCGCTTCCGTTCCGCCATGTTTCGGGTATAAGCCGCGCCAGTCGGAGTGTGGCGCAGTCTGGTAGCGCATCTGCTTTGGGAGCAGAGGGTCGTTGGTTCGAATCCAGCCACTCCGACCAGCCTTCGCTCGCAAGGGGCGAACTTCGGCTGGCGGGCCAGCCTTCTCCACAACAAGCCCTGGGAGACCTGTCTCCCGAAGCTCCGAAGGAGCGCAGGGAGATGACTGAGCGGCCTGTGATCCTGCTGGCGGCGCATGGCGAGCGCGGCGGGGCTGCGAACAATGCGCGGCTGGCGCGGCTGGTCGAGGACGTCGCCGCGGGCGTGTCTGAGGCCGATGTCGGCTCCGTGCTGGTCAATGTCGAAGGCGTTGTGGAGCGGGCAGTTGCGGCGTGCGGGGCGCGACGGCTGATCGTGTTGCCGTTGCTGTTTTCGGACGGGTATTTCTTCGAGAAGCGGCTGAAGCCGTTTGTGGCGGGCCCGGCGCACACGCTGGCGCCGCCGTTGGCGTTGTGGCCGTCATTCGCGCCGTTCCTGTCGGACAATCTGGCGTTGCGCACGATCAGCCACGCGGCAGACCCGCGGGTGGCGCTGATCGCGCATGGATCAAAGACGCCAGGGCGCTCGGCCGCGTGCGCGCGGATCGTCGCGCAGCAGATGCAGGCGCGGTACGGCCGGATCGAGGTGGGATTCCTCGAGGAGGCTCCAGTGGCCGGCGATGTGGTGGCGCGGATGGAGGCGCCGTGGGCCGCGGTGGGGCTGTTTCTCGGCGAAGGGATGCATGGCGGCGAGGATTTCGACGTGCTGGCAGCGACGGCCCCGCAGCCCCCCGTGGCGGCGTTCACGGCGGGGGAACTGCCGGGGCTGGGCAGGCTAATTGCGGCGCAGGCGCGCGAGCTGCTGGGCCACCAGCTGGCAGGCTGATCTTGGAAGGGGCCGAAAAGCCCTGATCTTGCGGCTTATATCGCCCGTGGCGGGGGATGCGCCGGGCGCGACCGGCTGGGCAGTTGAATTTTCATCACTTTGCGGGCAGATGGGCGCCATACGGAGTCGCCCGAATGCTCGCGAAAATCTACCGCCCCGCCCGCAACGCCATGCAGTCTGGCACCGCCAAGACGCATGACTGGGTGCTGGAATTCGACAGCGAGTCGGCCCGCACGGTGGATCCGCTGATGGGCTGGATCGGCAATGGCGACACCAACACGCAGGTGAAGATGAAGTTCGAGAGCCGGGATGAGGCCATCGCCTTCGCCCAGCGCAACGGCATCGCCTTCCAGGTGGCCGAGCCGCGCGAAGCCAAACGCGTGATCAAGGCCTATGCCGACAACTTCGCCGCCGTGCGCAAGAGACCGTGGACGCACTAGGAAGCGAATGGTGAGTAGGGAATAGTGAGTAGGTATCGCCCTGCATTCTTCTACTCGCTATTCCCTACTCACGACTCGCTTTGAAACGATCCCGTAGCTCAACTGGATAGAGCACCCGCCTTCTAAGCGGGTGGTTGCAGGTTCAAGTCCTGCCGGGATCGCCAGCGGGCTTGCCCTTCCGACATGCCTTGCCCTCCTGCCACGTACCACCCAAAGGTACGGGGTGAACGGAAGGATACGTCCGATGAAGGCCATGCGTCTCAAGAAGCCCGGCGGGCTTGAGAATATCTTTGTCGGCGAGGCGGATGCGCGCGCGCCGGGGCCGGGCGAGATCAGCGTGCAGCTGCATGCCTCATCGCTCAATTTTCACGACTATCTCGTCGTGAAGGGCATGATCCCGGTGGACGAAGACCGCATCCCGATGTCGGACGGCGCGGGCGTTGTGACGGCGGTCGGTACGGGCGTCACCGAATTCGCGGTGGGGGACACTGTCGTCTCCACATTTTTTCCCGACTGGCATGGCGGGGAGGCAACTGTAGACCTTATGCGCGCTGTTCCCGGCGACCGGGCCGATGGTTATGCGCGCGAAGCTGTCACCGCGCCGGCGACATCGTTTACGCGGGCGCCCAAGGGGTATTCGCATGCCGAGGCGGCGACGCTGACCTGTGCGGGCCTGACGGCGTGGCGCGCGCTGGTCGTCAACGGAAATATCAAGGCGGGCGATGTTGTGCTGACGCAAGGCACGGGCGGCGTTTCGATCTTTGCGTTGCAGTTTGCCAAGGCGGCGGGCGCGACGGTGATCTCCACGACATCGAACGCGGACAAGGCGGCGCGGCTGAAGGCGCTCGGGGCCGATCACGTCATCAACTACAAGGACGATGCGGAGTGGGGTCGCACAGCCAAGAAGCTCACCGGCGGGCGCGGCGTCGATCACGTCGTGGAAATCGGCGGTGCAGGCACGATCGAGCAATCGATACGCGCGAGCCGGCTCGGCGGCCACATCTCGTTGATTGGCGTGCTGGCCGGCTACGCTGGCCCGATCAACACGGCCCTGCTGATGAGCATGCAGATCCGGCTCATCGGGATCACGGTCGGGGCGCGCCAGCATCAGCAGGACATGGTCCGCGCCATCGACGCCAACGGGATCAGGCCGGTGCTTGATCAGTCATTTGCGCTGGAGAAGCTCGCCGACGCATTTCGCCGGCAGGAGTCCAACCAGCATTTCGGTAAGATCGTCGTGGAGTGGTGATACCTCACCACTGATCGGCTGACCGACATTTCACGGAGACTGCGATGACTTTCAAGGCACTCGTCACGGCCAAGACCGCCGAGGGCGTTTCAACCACGCTCACCGACAGGGAGTTAGCCGACATTGGCGAGGGCGATGTCACCGTCGCGGTCGAATATTCCACGGTGAACTACAAGGACGGGCTCGCGCTGTCGGGTGGGCGGATCATGCAATCCATGCCGATGATTGGCGGGATCGATCTGGCGGGGACGGTGGAGGCTTCGGACAATCCGGCGTTCAAGGCAGGCGACAAGGTGATCCTCAATGGCTGGGGGCTGAGCCAGACGCATAATGGCGGGTATGCGCAGAAGGCGCGGGTGCCGGGGGACTGGTTGATCCCGCTGCCGCGGAAGTTCTCGACGCGGGAAGCGATGGCAGTCGGCACGGCGGGCTATACGGCGATGCTGTGCGTGATGGCGCTTGAGCATAATGGCCTGACACCGGCGCGCGGCGACGTGCTGGTGACCGGGGCGAATGGCGGGGTGGGGTCGATTGCGATCTCGCTGCTGTCGCAGCTGGGCTATCGCGTGATTGCCTCGACGGGCCGCGCGGCGGAGACGGATTACCTGAAAAGCCTCGGCGCAGCGGAGATCATCGATCGCGCGACACTGTCGGCGCCGGGCAAGCCGATCGCGGGGGAGAAGTGGGCAGGCGCGGTGGATTCGGTGGGCAGCCATACGCTCGCCAACGTGCTGGCGCAGACGAAATACCGTGGCGTGGTGGCAGCGTGCGGGCTGGCGCAGGGGCTGGACCTGCCGGGCTCGGTTGCGCCGTTCATCCTGCGCAATGTGACGCTGGCGGGGATCGACTCGGTGAATACCCCGCGCGAGGTGCGGCTGGAGGCATGGGCGCGGCTGGCGCGCGATCTTGATCCGGGCAAGCTGAAGTCCACGGTGACCGAGATCGGCCTGGCGGATGTGCCGGGCGTGGCCGCGAAAATTCTCAAGGGCGAGGTGCGCGGGCGGACGGTTGTGAACGTCAACGCGTGAGGTAGTGCACGCGGCCTGCGGGCCGGGTGCAGCCAATTTGTTCCTGCAGCATTATACTCCTGACCGCGCTGCACCGCGGCGAAAGCTGCGTGCGGCGCGCCTTCAATGGAGGACGTTGCACATGGGCCAGAAGATGACACCGGAAGAGGCGCGGAAAATCCTTGCCGAGGGCGGGTTTCTGCTGACGCCGGACGCCGACTATCACACGGCGAAATGGACCGATGGATTGCCGCATGACAGCGGCTGGGGTCCGCAGACGCAGGACCCAGAGCATCCGGTCCACCCCGTTCCGCTGGATCTGCAGTGGACCGGCGAGGGCAGCACAGACCGGCACCACGTCTGGCGCTTTGAAATGCGCCGCCGGCACCACTGAGTGCCGCAAGGCTGATCAACACCCGGAACAGGCCAACACCCAGACAAGGAATGTCGCCATGGATGCGATCGCCCTCCTTCGCGAGGATCACAAGCTGCTGCGCAAGCTGTCGAAAGAGCTGGCGGAGTCGACCGAGCGCGCGGTTGAGACGCGCAAGAAATTGCTGAAGCGGCTGGAGGCCGAGCTGACGGCGCACACGACGATCGAGGAGGAGCTGTTCTATCCTGCAATCCTCGATGCAACGGACGATGTCGAGGATCGCCGGATGGTGGCCGAAGGCATCGAGGAGCATCGCGCGGCCGACGCGAAGGTGATCCCTGACCTGCACAAGACCGACCCGCCGACGATAGAATATACGGGTCATCTGAAAATGTTGAAGGATTATCTGTTCCACCACCCCAAGGAGGAAGAGATGTTCCCGAAGGTGCGCGAGCTGATCGGCCGGAAAGAGCTGCAGGAGCTGGGCGAGAAGATGCTGGCCCGCAAGAAGGAGCTTATGGGCGAGATCGCGTAGCTCCTGATGTCGAGAGCAGGAGCGCGGTCTAGTTCAGGTATTTTCCGCTGCCGCAGAACGGGTTACCGCTGGCCGGAGGATTGACGCGCGTGGCCCATGCCGTCA
Organism: Hyphomonadaceae bacterium; assembly: GCA_030158285.1. GTDB lineage: Bacteria > Pseudomonadota > Alphaproteobacteria > Caulobacterales > Hyphomonadaceae > UBA7672. The sequence goes on along the minus strand of JAOATF010000079.1, from coordinate 3,455 downwards.
GCCCGTCGCGCCAGGCGGCGAGTTGTGGGAAGGGGATGGTCGCCGTGATGATGTTCTTGCCTTCGCGCACGAACACCACGTCCACCGTCTTCATGGCGTCGATCGCCTTGGTGAGTTTGGCGAAGTCCGTGGCGCTGAGGATGGGCGGCTTGCTGTCGCCATCGGTTGCGGCTGTATCCAGCCAGACTGAGTACATGCCCGTGCTGATGGTCCCCGTGTCGTAGGGGCCGAAGACGGCGCCGTCGATCACCAGCTTCATTGAAATCGCCGCGCCGGGGATGGCTTTGAAATCCTTGCCGATGGCGCGAAAGCTGACCTGGCCTATGCTGACCTTGCCCTTGCCATCACCGGGTGTGACATAGCCGAGCGTGAGTGACACGTTGCCATAGGGGTTCAGCAGGTCCTTCGCGTCCGTGGGATAGACTGCGGCGCGGGAAGAGAGGCTGGTGGTATAGTCCATCTCTGCGCGGGCTTCGGCGCCGGCGGCCTTGCCACGCGTCTGGAACAGGTATTTTCCGCTCTCGGGTTTTGCGGCGTCGGCAAGTTCGAGGCTGCAGCGCGCCAGCCAGTCCTGCGGTTGGGCAAGCGCCGGCTGGGCCTGCGAGGCGGCAAGCATCGCGAGCGGAAGGGCAATCAGGCCGGACAGCTTCATTCTGGTATTCCCCCATCCTGATGTCGCGGAGGTTAGGGCCGCCGCATGACAAGTCCAGCGTGACGGGCGCCGGCCGCCGATTTGATAGCAGTCACACATGTTGAGCGCCATTGCGGGGGCGGCCTCATTCCGGGTTCACCTGCGGCTCCCGCGAGGGGCATGATCAACCCCTTGCGGCCAATTGTGGCGGAGGCGCCTAACGCAAAGGCGCATTTCACGGCGCGTTGCCAGCCCATGTCGCACCCCATGTGGCGGATGCACCACGCGGGTGACACAAGCTTGTCGCGGTTCGTTCAAATGATGCGGACGCTGGTTCACGAACGCGATTCATCTATTATCCTGTGTTGCGCGCCGGGTCGGGTTGCAGAGCCCCTCTTACAATCTTCTCAAGCGGCGCCGACATTTGAGGAAACGGTTCCTCATCGCACCACCAGGGTCGCGCCTGCGCACCCGCTACGTGGCAGGCGCGCTTCTCCCGGCAAGGGTGCAGCCTACGAGGGATTGCACGGCTCGCACCGCGAGTTGCCGGTCGAGCCAAGTACGTGACTCTGGCGTGCCTCTGGCGCCCGCATGCGGGCAAAGATGGGAGCGATAATGTCGCGCGATCTGTTCGACAGCTACACCAAGGCCTTCGAGAGCCGTCGCGAGACGGTGATGACGATCCAGGAGTTCCTGGAAGGGTGCAAGAAGGACTCGCTGATGTATGCGGGTCCACACGAGCGGCTGCTGGCGGCGATCGGCGAGCCGGAGATGATCGATACCTCGCGCGATTCACGGCTGGGGCGGATTCACTCGAACCGCACGATCCGCGCCTATCCGCGCTTCTCCGAGTTCTACGGGATGGAAGAGACGATCGAGCGGATCGTTGCTTTCTTCCGGCAGGGGGCGCAGGGGCTCGAGGAACGCAAGCAGATACTCTACCTGCTGGGGCCGGTCGGCGGCGGCAAGAGCTCTCTGGCCGAGCGCATCAAGGCGCTGATCGAGGATCAGTACATCTATGTGCTGAAGGCGGGGAATGATCTGAGCCCCGTGTTCGAGAGCCCGCTGGCGCTGTTCGACCCGGATACGCAGGCGGAGACGCTGCAGAAGGAATACAACATTCCGCGCCGGCGGCTGACCGGGCTGATGAGCCCGTGGGCGCTGAAGCGGCTGGACGAGTTCGGCGGCGACATCACCAAGTTCCGCGTGGCGAAGGTGAAACCGTCGCGGCTGCGCCAGGTGGGCGTGGCGAAGGTGGAGCCGGGCGACGAGAACAACCAGGATGTTTCCTCGCTGGTCGGCAAGATCGATATCCGCAAGCTGGAAGTGCATTCGCAGAACGACCCGGACGCCTACAGCTATTCGGGCGGCCTTAACCGCGCGAACCAGGGCGTTCTCGAGTTCGTCGAGATGTTCAAGGCGCCGATCAAGATGCTGCACCCCCTGCTGACGGCGACGCAGGAGGGGAACTATGTCGGCTCGGAGAACATTGGCGCGATCCCGTTCACGGGCATTGTGCTGGCGCACTCCAACGAGAGCGAATGGCGCTCGTTCAAGAATAACAAGACCAACGAGGCCTTCATCGACCGGATCTACGTCATCAAGGTTCCATACGCGCTGCGCGTGACGGAAGAGACGCGGATCTACGACAAGCTGGTGCGGACATCGGAGCTGGCGGAAGCGCCGCTGGCGCCGGGGACGCTGGAGATGCTGGCGCGGTTCTCGGTTCTGTCGCGCCTGAAAACGCACGAGAACTCCAACCTGTTCGCCAAGATGCGGGTCTATGACGGAGAGAGCCTGAAAGAGGTCGATCCGAAGGCGCGGACGCTGCAGGAATACAAGGACGCGGCGGGCGTGGACGAAGGCATGGACGGCATCTCGACGCGGTTTGCGTTCAAGGCGCTGTCGGCGACGTTCAACCACGACACCGAGGAAGTCGCGGCCGATCCGGTGCACCTGATGTATGTGCTCGAACAGGCGATCAAGCGGGAGCAATTCCCCGAGGATGTCGAAAGCCAGTATCTGGAGTTCATCAAGGCCGACCTGGCGCCGCGCTATGCGGAGTTCATCGGTCACGAAATCCAGAAGGCTTATCTGGAGAGCTATCACGACTACGGCCAGAACCTGTTCGACCGGTATGTCGACTATGCGGACGCGTGGATCGAGGATCAGGACTTCAAGGATCCCGATACCGGCCAGATGCTGGATCGCGAACTGCTGAACCAGGAACTGTCGAAGATCGAGAAGCCGGCGGGGATCGCAAACCCGAAGGACTTCCGGAACGAGGTGGTGAAGTTCACGCTGCGGGCGCGCGCCAACAACAAGGGCCGCAATCCGAGCTGGACCAGCTACGAGAAGATCCGCGAAGTCATCGAACGGCGCATGTTCTCTCAGGTCGAGGACCTGCTGCCGGTAATTTCGTTCGGATCGAAGAAGGATAGCGAGAGCGAGAAGAAGCACGATGAGTTCGTGCAGCGCATGGTGGAGCGTGGGTACACCGAGCGGCAGGTTCGCCGGCTGGTCGAGTGGTACATGAGGGTCAAGCAGACCAGCTAGGACGCTCGCATGAACATCATCGACAGACGTCGGGACCCGGGAGGCAAGTCGCTGGCGAACCGCCAGCGATTCATCAGGCGCGCACGTGCGCTGGTCCGCCGGGCCGTACGCGAGGCATCGGCCAAGCGATCGATCAAAGATGTCGAGAAAGGCGGCGACATCGTCGTGCCGGCTGACGGCGTGCATGAACCCGTGCTGCGCAAGGGCAGCGAGGGCGGCAAGCGCGAATACGTGCTGCCGGGCAACAAGAAGTACATCCAGGGCGATG
>JAOATF010000078.1 GCA_030158285.1 Hyphomonadaceae bacterium | reverse complement strand
CGCCGCAGGGATCACGGCCGCATGCCATTCGCCCGCGGACCCGTCTTCAGCACGCGATAGGCATGCTTCACGAAATCCACCACTAGCGGCCGCGTATCGCGCGGATCGATGATCTCCTCCGCAATGAACGCCTCGGCCGTCCGGAACGGAGACCGCATCGCCTCGAACTTGCGATAGAGCGCCTTCAGCTCCGCCTCCGGATCATCCGCCGCCTCAAGCTGCCGCTTGTAAGCCGCCTCGATTCCGCCCGCCATCGGCAGCGACCCCCAATCCCCCGACGGCCAGCAATACCGCCACCGCGTCTTGGTCGGATTGAACATCGCCGATCCCGCAAGCCCATAAGCCTTGCGGATCACCACCGGCAGGATTGGCGTCCGCGCCTGATAAACCGCCGCCATCGCTCTCACGCCACGACGCGTAACGCCGGCACGCTCATGCTTCGCGCCCACCGCAAATCCCGGGCAGTCAACAAAGTGCACCACCGGCAAATGGAACGTATCCGCCAGATCGAGATGCCGCACGACCTTGTCGCACGCATCCGCCGTCCAGGCGCCATCGAGGAAGAACGGATCGCCCGCAATGATCGCCACCGGATGCCCATCGATCCGCGCCAGGCCCGTCACAACCTGACGTCCCCACAAGGCGCCAATCTCGAAGAACGAACCCTTGTCACAAACCGCCTCGATGATCTTCCGCGGCATGTAAGGCGTCTTGCCATCCTTCGGCACGATATCGATCAGGAAGTCTTCGCGCCTGTTCGGATCATCCTCGCTCGGCAGAACCGGCGGCGCCTCTTCAACATTCGCGGGCAGGTAGGACAGGAATCGCCGTGCCTGCGCGAACGCCTCGTGCTCCGAATTGACGACGTTATCGACAACGCCATTCCGCCCGTTGATCTCCCAGCCGCCGAGGCCCTCTTTATCAACGTCCTCGCCGATCGCCTTCGCCACCGGCGGCCCGGCGACAAACACCTGGCTCAGCCCTTTCACCATCACCGAGAAATGGCTCGCCGCGACGCGTCCTGCTCCGAGACCAGCACACGGCCCCAGCGCCAGCGACACCACCGGCGAACGCGCCATGTTCGCCACCAGCCATTCCCACGCCGGCGTGGTCGGAATGTAGGTCCGCGGATTCTGCTCCATCGATTTCACCGAGCCGCCGCCGCCCGTGCCGTCGATCATCCGCACGATCGGCATGCCGTACTCATTGGCCATCTGCTCGGCCATCAGCATCTTGCCCGCGATCGAGGCATCCGACGCCCCGCCGCGCACTGTGAAGTCATCTCCGAGGATCACCGCCGGCCGCCCATCCAGAGTCGCCCGTCCGAACACCATCGTCGCCGGCAGGAATTCCGCGATCTCGTCATCGGGGCCATACCCCGCCTTGCCCGCGATCTTGCCCACCTCATGGAAGCTGCCCGGGTCAGCCAGGAACGCCACGCGTTCACGCACCGTCAGCTTGCCCATGCCGCGCTGCCGGGTGACGCGCTCGTCGCCCCCCATCTGCTCGGCCAGCCGCTCACGGGCTCTCAGTTCGTCGATATGGCTTTTCCAGCTCATGGGGCCTCCCTACATGGAAGCCTAGCGAGGCGCTGACCGCACGGCGAGGAGATTCCGTCCAATCTAGCGTGTTGCGATTCAGCGCAGCCTGCGCGACAACCGAAGCCAGACGCCGTCAGGCAGAACTGCCGGGCAAACAGGAGACGTCATATGGATCTCGCCGCTCTCACCGCCAAGGTTCAGGAAGCACTCGCCGCCGGCACCGGTTTCGACAAGAAGGTGAAGTTCGACTTTGGTTCGGTCGGCAAGCTGTTCATCGACGGCGCGGCCGGCAAGGCTTCGAACGAGGATGGCGCTGCTGACGCCACCGTCTCCGTCGCTTTCGACGACTTCCTGAAGCTCGCCCAGGGCGCGCTCGACCCGACCATGGCCTTCATGCAGGGCAAGCTGAAAGTCGCCGGCGACATGGGCGTCGCCATGAAGCTTCAGTCGCTCTTCTCGAAACTGAAGTAGGCCAATGGGCGACGGCGCTCAGCCGGAGGCCGGCGGACACGCGGATCTTGTCCTCGTGCCGGGAAACCCGCCGCCCGATGGCGCCGAGATCATCTGGTTCAAGGGCGAAGGCGGCATCCGCCTTCGCCTCTTGTTTGCGCCGAAGGCAGACGCCCGTGCGCTGGCCCTGATCTGTCCGGGGCGGACTGAATCCATCGAGAAGTATTTCGAGGTCTGCCGTGTCCTGCAGGCGAAGGGCTTTGCCATCGCCTGCTTCGACTGGCCGGGGCAGGGCCTCTCCGAACGCCCGCTGAAGAATCCCATCCGCGGCCACGTCACCACATTCGACACCTATGTCGATGCGCTGGTGCGCGGCCTTGCCGAGATTGCGGATCGCGCGCCGGAGACCCGCATCATTGTCGCTCACTCGATGGGCGGCGCCATTTCAATGGAAGCGCTGCGCACTGGAAAGGTCGAGGCAAAGCTCGCCGCCTTCTCCGCGCCGATGTGGGGCATCCCCGTTCCGCCTACGCTTCAGGCTTTTGCCCGCTCTGTGAACGCGCTGGGCTTTGGCGCATTCCCGGCGCGGCCGGAGCCGAAGGAAGAAAAGTTCGAAGGCAATCCCTTCAGCCACGACTTCAACCGCTGGGGCCTTTATCGCCGTCTCACCACCGCGGATCCGCGCCTCGCGCTGGGAGAGCCAACCATCGGCTGGGTCGTCGCTTCGCTGAATGTCTGCGAAGGCTTCTTCAAGCCGGGCGCGGTTGATCGCCTCGCCGCGATGCCGATGCTTGTCGCCACCGCGACCGAAGACACGATCGTCGACCCGACAGCCGGCAGCCGCCTCGCCGCCAAACTCCCCGCCGCGCGCCATCTTCCCGTTGAGGGCGCCCGCCACGAGATATTCATGGAAACGGACGAACGCCGCGCCACGTTCTGGCGGGCCTTCGATGAAGTGTGCGGAGCGGCTGGCGTGTAAGGCCGGCGAAGGGGGGATGATGAAACGCATCTGGATGATGGCTGCGGCAGCGATCCTGTCCGCGTGTGCGACGCCCTCCGATCCCGCGGCAGACTACCAGCGCATCAGCGCAAGCCTTGAGGTTCGCACAGCGCCGAATGGCGCGCGTGTGGTGAGCACGTCGAAATCTGCGAACGCCCAGCACGAAACTTTCTACATGGGCAATTCCGAAGGTGTCGCGGTCTGGGTGAAAGCCCTGAAGCGCGACGGTGAGCCTGCGGTTGTCGTGCTCGGCGGTTCGCGCGCCTTCCACCAGCCGCACAGCGAGGTCAATGGCACCGAGCCCGAGGGCCCGTGGGATAGGCCGGACCCGGCCTATATCGGCTCGCCCTGGCGCGAGGTGGATTTCAGGTTCAGCGATCGCCAGTCGATCTGCTACAACGCAGCAGCCTGGTGCGAACGGCGCCAGCAGTTCGACGTCCTCCTGTCGCGGCAGATGGTGAAGGACTTCATCGCCGAAGGCGCGCCGCACATGATCCCCATCGCCTTGTTCTCCAGGCGGGACATCGACTGGCGCCTGCCGCGCGTCGAATTGCTCGCGGCGCTTGATGCACTCGGCGTGACTGACGAATTCCGCTGATCAGTTCAACTGGCGCAGCCGCGCTTTTTCGGAAGCATCTGTCGGCTGGTTCAGCAGACGCGTGAGCGAGGCTGTCAGCAGGCGGTGCGAATTCGTCATCTTGCGCTGGCGCATCTGCTTCTTCGTTGGGCCGAGCAGGGCGTCCAGGGTTTCGGCATCCTCGTGCGTGGTGTCCTGGGACGAGAAGACATAGGACGCAACGCCATCTGATTTCGCGAACTGCTCCATCAGCTTGCGGGCCTTCTGCTCCGGTGTCGGTCCCTCGATCCAGCGGCGGATCAGCATCACGCCCACGAAGATCACGATGCCGCCGACCACCAGCGTGATCAGGGTCGATACGCCGGTCGTGCGGACGTTCGCAAAGAAGTCGTTGAACGAGGCGATCGCACCGTTGCGGATCTGGTCGTTCTGGACAGTCGCGAGGCCAACCGCGCCAAGCGCGACGCAGGCGGCGCGGATCGGCCATTTCCAGGTCTGCTCGACGCGCAGTTTTGTTTCGGCGCGGACGAGGTCCTGCCGGATGTCCTTCAGGCGCTCGTCATGCTGGCGGGCGAGCGCCAGGATTTCCGCGATGGTCGGCGGTTCAAGCGTTACGGGATGCGTTCCGGCGCGCGGTCTCATGATCCCCTCCAGATCAACCCACACGCGTTTACGCGCGGAGGCGAGGATCGTTCCGCAGGATGTCAGGGATCGCGCGAATTTCGTAAGAACGTGGTCTCAGTAAGCCTTGGGATCCAGCCCGAGTGCTTCCGCCAGCGCGCTGATCGCAACGTTTTCCTGCGCTTCCAGCTTGCCGTCCGCCACAACTGCCGCCTGCGCCACGCGCATCAAGACGGCCTTGTCTGCCGCGTCGGTGATCTCTGTGCGGATGGTCACCAGCGCGCCGCCAAAGCTCTGTGCGGCGTGGACTTCGTTGGACGCAATCGTCCAGGCATCGGCGATCTCGGCATGTCCGGCGGTTCCCAGCGCCGCGTCCTTGCTGGCGAGATGGGCAAAGCGCTGCGCCTCGGCGGGAGCGAGCTTGCCATCGGAGAACGACACCATCGCAAAGGCGCGCGCGGCGTTGAGCAGGAGAGGGGTCATGCGATCGGTCCTGTGCGGGCTAGGGCGCGGAGCGCCGGAGCGAGATCAAGGCTTCATCGAGAATAGCGCGATTGGCGGCCGCGGCGATCTGCCCGCCCAGTTGCGGCGCATTCCCGCGCCAGTCGGTGACGACACCGCCCGCGCCCTCGATGACTGGGATGAGGGCCGCAACATCATGCGCCTTGAGGCCGGTCTCGGTCACCATGTCGATCGTGCCCGCCGCCAGTCGGGCATAGGCGTAGGCATCGAGGCCATAGCGCGTCAGGCGGGCCGCGGCGCGGATATGCTCGAAAGCGCCGCGCTCGGGCGCCGTGAGGATGAAGGGGTCAGTCGTCGACAGGATCGCATCGGTCAGCTTGCGGCAGTTGCGCGTGGCAAGCGTGATCTTCTCGCTGCGTCCCTGCAGCCATGATGATTTCTCGCCGGAGGTCACGCCGACATAGCGCTCGTCCAGCCAGGGCTGGTCGATGATGCCGAGGATGGGTTTCTCGCCTTCGGTCGCGCCGATCAGCGTGGTCCACGAGGGCAGGCCAGCGACGAAGGCGCGCGTGCCGTCCACGGGATCGAGATACCAGGTGACGCCGGATGAGCCGGAAGACGATCCGTATTCCTCGCCCTCGATGGCGTCGTCGGGGCGGTGCTTCGCCAGCACTTCGCGCATCGCGCGTTCGGCTGCGCGGTCGGCTTCGGTGACCGGGTCATAACCCTCGGCCGCCTTGTTTTCGGTAGTGTCGGTCTTCGACCGGAAATGCGGCAGCGCAGCCTTGCGGGCTGCATCGGCCATCAGCTGGGCTGTGGGCAGGAGAAGCGGGGCAAGGTCCATCAGCGACCTTTGCCTTCACGCCACTGCGCCTGCAAGCGCGGTCTCCTCTGCGCAGCTGATGCCCGGACCGGATAACTCCGGTCCGGGCTCAGACTGCGTAGGGGCTCAGTCGACTCTGGAGGTGACTTACGAGGCGACGACGTCGGTCGGATCGCCTTCCAGGGCTTTCGCCAGGTCGAGCAGGCGGCGGCGCGGACGCTCGCCGAGGCGGTAGTAGGCGCGGACGAGTTCCAGCGTCTCTTTTTGCGAGAGGATGTCGCCCGACAGACGGTCACCCGCCTGGTCGTTCGCCGGGGCTTGTTTGCCGTCGGCGGCGAGGCCTTCGAAGAAATAGTTGATGTTCACGTTCAGGGCGGTGCCGAGGCTGAACAGCCGGCTCGCCGTGATGCGGTTAGCGCCGCACTCGTATTTCTGGATCTGCTGGAACCGCACGCCAACCTGGCCTGCGAGGTCCTGCTGGGTCAGACCCAGGAGACGGCGACGACGACGAAGCCGCTTGCCGACATAGATATCCACATCCGTGGCCATACTCGAACTCCCACTACGCACGGCCCGTACCATTCAGGGACCGTCGGGTGGTTGATCAGCAAGGCCCTTGCCACACGTCAGACGGGAGCGTTTGTGCGGCGCAGCACAAATGTGACGCCCAATCATCGGACAGGCCTGCCTTAGAACCCGGCAGACTAAGCATATTGCCCGATATACTGCGGAAATTCGCCGCAGATGCGAGATTCCGGGTTGAGTTTTTTGCGCTGCAGCGTAAATCCAATCCGTGGCTCTTCGGAGCCGCTGCCCTTATGGGCGTTTCCTCCCTAAACCTTTGGCCGCGCTGGCATCCAGCGCGGCCTTCTTCTTTGTGCCGAGGTCGGCCAGGCCCGATTCCGAGCGGGTGAAGGCACAAACTTTCTCAGCAATTTCAGCCATATGTTGCCGTAGCGTCAGGAAGCCGTCATTGGGCTCCACCGTGGCTTCATTGAGATAAAGCCGCCGCCGGATTTCGATCTGCACGGCATGCCGCCCCAGCGCGGGCTGGCCGTGGGCCAGGGTGGCGAAGCCGCCGGCATAGGGGGTGTTGCGCGCGGTGGTGTAGCCCCGGTCCCTGAACATGCCCTCGATCAGGTCCGTCAGGCCGGGGGCGCACGAGGCCCCGAACCGGTCGCCGATGACAATGTCGGGCGAGCGGGCGTTGGCCTCGGTTTCGGCCGGCATGGAGTGGCAATCGATCAGCCAGCCCTGTCCGAACATCGCCTGGGCCCGCCGCAGCAGGGCCTCCAGCGCCCGGTGATAGGGGCGATAGACCTGCTCCAGACGCGACTCGGCCTCTTCCCGATACAGCTTGCGGCCATAGATCGCCGTGCCGTTGAAGGCGACGCGGGGAATGCAGCCCAGCCCGGCCTCGACGCGCGGCGAGCGTTGCGCGAACCAGCTGGCCTGCGGATTTTCGAACATATGCGGGTCCATTTCGGACTCGGCGCGATTCAGGTCGACGAATCCGCGCGCCACCAGCCCGCAAATCACCGGCGCGCCGGTCAGATGCACGTCAGCGAGCAGCCGGTCGACATAGGCATCCTCGATCCGGCGCAGGTCCAGCATCGAGGCGGTGGCGCTTTCCAGGAAGCCCTTGGGATAGAGCCGTCCGGAGTGCGGAGAGGCGAAAACTGCTGGGGAAACAATGGATACGGGCTCGTCGATGGAGAACGAGAAGCCGGTCCGTTCCACCTCCGGTGCGCCGGAAACGGAACGGGAATCAGGGTCATTCGACCCCGGATCCGTGAAAATCATCAGGCCGGGAAACATCACCACCCATATTTTCGGAGCGCTGCGCTGGGTCAAGCGCAACTCTTCATCCCTGCTTTACCACGACGCCCCACAAATCGTAGCCTGCACACAAGGTCTGCAGACCGGGACGCCATGGCCAAGATTCTCCTCGCCGAAGACGATGACAGCCTCAGGGGCTTCCTCGTGAATGCGCTCAAGCGCGCCGGCCACGTCGTGAAGGATTTCGACGAGGGGCGTTCGGCGCTCAAAGCCCTCGAACGGGAAGTGTTCGACCTGCTGCTCACCGACATCGTCATGCCGGGCCTCGATGGCATCGAGCTGGCGCGGCGCGGGGCCGAGCTCGACCCGGCCATGAAGATCGTTTTCATCACCGGCTTTGCCGGCGTTGCCCTTTCCGGCGCGGGCCCGCAGCCGGCCGGCGCCAAGGTGCTCTCCAAACCCTTCCACCTGCGCGAGCTGGTGGACGAGGTTGAGCGGGTTATGGCGGCCTAAAGGCCTTTTCAGGCGCGGCAACGGCGGCATTGACGCCCGGCCCCCCAACATGCATTACACGCCCCTCGCCCGACAGGGCGGCGTCCCTTTGGGGACAATCGACGGCTGGTTCGGGCGGTTAGCTCAGCGGTAGAGCACTACCTTGACATGGTAGGGGTCACAGGTTCGATCCCTGTACCGCCCACCAGCCTTCGCGATCCCCGAAGAGGGATCGGCTTCGGCTCGGCGAGCCAGCTACCAACCCCTCAGCTCGCGCTAGGCAGCAGCCCGTCCTGCTTCGACCCCATCCTTGGTGAGGACTGCACCGATTGCGGCAGCGGCGGGCGCCGGCGTGCGGCCTTCGGCGAGGGCGTGGCCGGTGCGGCCGGCGGCGCGGACGATGGAGGGGGGCTGCATGTCTTCGGGCGTCGCCAGCGCGCGCCAGAGCCAGGTGCGGCGGCGCGGGGCGTGGGCGAGGCCTAAAGCCAGCGGAGCTGCGAGCACGAGGCTGGCGGCCACCGGCAACGTCCAGGCGGCGAAGCCGGGGCTGATGAGCATCGTGGCGCACAGGAAGAGACCGAACACGAACTGGCCGCGATAGAGCGCGCTGTTGGCGCCGCCGAGGGCTACGCGCGATTGCGGGCGCCATCCGGCGTCACGGCCGAGGAAGGGCGCGACGAAGGCGTGGGCCTGGCTGACCATCAGGATCGGCGCGGTGGCGGCGGAGATCGCGGTCTCGACAGCGAGGCCGGCAAGGAAGCCGGGATTGCCATTCCAGCCGGGCAGGCGGCCCGAGGCCCAGAGCAGCAGCGCCAGCCATTTCGGCGAGAGCACGATCACCATGGTGATGATGAAGAGTGAGAAGTCCGGCGCACCGGAGACTTTGACGCCGCCATGTTCGAGCCACGCTTGCAGCGCGCCGACGACGATCAGCGAGAACCAGAGCAGCGCGGAGGCATAGCCCATCACGCCCGCGACGATATGCGCGCGGTTGACCGGATCGAAGCCATTGGCGCCGATCAGCTTGAGGTGCTGCAGGTTGCCTTGCGCCCAGCGGCGGTCACGCGTGCAGATGTCATCCAGCGTCGGCGGGGATTCTTCGTAGGTGCCCTCGATCTCGGGCGCGATTTCAACACGCCAGCCGGCGCGGCGGAGCATCGCGGCCTCGACGAAATCGTGACTCATGATGTGGCCCGCGAGCGGCCCACGTCCCGGCAAAACAGGCAGGCCGGCATGGGCGGCGAAGGCGCGGACGCGGACAATCGCGTTATGCCCCCAGAAGTTTCCGGCGCCGCCCGACCACCAGGCGAGGCCCATGCCGAACATCTGGCCATAGGCGCGCATGGCGAACTGCTGCGAGCGGGCGATCAGCGTCTGCGCGTTGACGATCATCGGCACGGTCTGGATCAGGGCCGTGCGCGGGCTGGCATCCATGCGGCGGACGAGGTCTGCGAGCGCGCGGCCGGACATCAGGCTGTCGGCGTCGAACACCACCATGTAGTCATAGCGGCCGCCCCAGCGGCGCACGAAATCGGCGACGTTGCCAGCCTTGCGGCCGTGATTGTTGGCGCGGCGGCGATAGTGGATCTCGGCTTCCGGGCGTATGGTGCGGAGGCGGATGATGGCGGCTTCTTCCTCGGCGGCGAAGGCGGGATCGCTGGTATCCGAGAGGAAGAAAATCTCGAAAGCCTGTGCTGCGCCGTGACGGCCCAGCGAGTCGATGATGGCGCGGGCCGAGGCCGTGACGCGCATCATGTCTTCGTTGCGGATCGGCACGATGATGGCGGTGAGCGAGGAGGTCTCCAGCGCCTCGCGCCGTGCGGGCGCCGCAGGCGGGCGCAAGGCCAGCAGCAGCGCGCCAGTCGCAGCCGTGGACGCAGCCAGCGCGATCCAGGCGACGTTCGCCGACAGCAGCACGATCGTGATCAGGTCCAGCAACGTCACGCCATCGCGCGCCATGGCTTTCCAGGCGAGGCCAGACGCAACGCCCGTGATGCCGATGGCGAGGCCGATGAGCAGGGCCAGGCGCCAGCGCGTGTCTGCCTCACCCGCCGGATAGGCGCGCGTCGCGTCGATGGCCTGCTGTGGCATGGCCAGTGGCGACTCCGGCGGAGTCCATGGACGCTCGGCCCCAGCGAAGGGGATTTCGTCAAAGGTCAGTCTGGCGTCCATCGGAACAACCAAGTCTCGGTGAGTTGGGAGGAGCCCGCGAGGGCGGCGTGAAGTTCGATGACGGGCGCATCGCCCGGCTCGAGGTCGAAAGAGAGCGTGGCTGCGCCAGAGGCGTTGCGGCGGACGGAAATGCCGGAAAGGCGCCCCGCGGTGGCCCAGAGGTCCGGCTTCAGCGCGCCTTCGGAGATAAGGTTCGCGCCCGCAAATTCCAGGGTGAAGCGGCGCAGCGCGGGATTGCCATCGACGGCGGCAACGCGCGTGGCGGTGACGCGGGCGGGGCCTGCGCCTTGCCAGCTGTCGCTCCAGTGCAGGCGATAGGCGATGCGATAGGTCTTGCCAGCGCGCCAGGGCGTGGCCGGGCGCCAGAAGGCGGCGACATTGTCGGCGTACTCGTTGGCGGTCGGGATTTCGAGCAGGTGGATTTCGCCGTCGCCCCAGTCGCCCAACGGTTCGATGAAGATGCTGGGGCGCTTTTCGTATTTTGCTTCGCCATCGGCATAGGCGGCGGGCGCGCGCTGGCGCTGTTCGAGACCGAAACGCGTGATGTCGCCCATCAGGGCCGAGACCTGCACGGTCTTCGGGTTGGCCAGCGGGCGCCAGATGCGTTCGCCGGAGGCCAGCGTGAGCGAGAGGCCGTCGCTGTCGTGCACTTCGGGGCGATGGTCTGCGCTGATGCGTGGATCGGCAGGGCCGTGGAGGTACATGGAGGAGAGGGGAGCGACGCCGATCTCGGAGACGTCGATGCGCGGATGAATCTCACCCAAAACATCGATGATGGCGTCGCTCCCGGGCCGAAGCGCAAAGCGATAGGCTGCTGCTGCGCTCGACGAGTCAGACAGGGCGACGACATGGAGCGTGTCGTCGCCGGCTGCGGGTTCAAGGACCCAGAAGTCGGTGAAGGCGGGGAATTCCTCGGCTGCGGAGCCCGTGCCGATGGAAAGGGCGCGGGCGGAGATGCCGTAGGACTGGCCCTTCGCCACGGCGCGGAAATACGTGCCGCCCTGGAAGACGGCGAACTCGTAGCCGTCGCCGGCGACGCCGGGCTGCGTGATGGCGCGGAAACCGGAGGCACCGAGGCGGGCGCGGTCGGCATCGGTGGCGGCGGGATAGTCGACGAAATCGACCGTGTCGGGCGAGGCGAGCGGGCCGATCGTGCCATCGCGGTGGACGAGGTTGATCGTAACGGGATGCGGATAGAGCCAGCCGCGCGGTAGCGGCAGGACGCCGAACGGATTGCCAGCAGCGCCCCAGACCGTCTTCTCGGGACGGGGGCGGAGTTTGCGATAGGCGTCGTAGTCGGCGCCGCGGAAGGAGTCTGGCAGCGTGTCGGCGGGGGCGACGTAGGGCGCGCCGGCGAGGGCGGCGGCGCGCTGGCTGGCCTCAGCGAACACGGCGTCTAGCGTTGCAATCGCGCGCGGTTCGTCGGCGCGCGCGGCAGGGGCGGCCAGCAGTCCGGCGATGAGGGGGAGGAGCCGAGCCTCCCGAACAAAACGCATCGAAGCACCCAAGGCGCGGCGCCGGGGAATCCGGGCGCGCTGTCGTGGTTGCCTGTCTGGGTGTTTCCTTGGCGGACGCCCCGGCCTCTGACGGGTGGAGTCGTGTCGCTTGGGCGGTATCTAGTGTGCTTTCGCTACGGCGGCCTTAGCGATCTGCAGGATTCGCCCAATCTATCCGAGATTTAATCCCGCCGGATGGATAATGCGCCGGGCCGGGGGAGGGATGGCGCGGGAACGGGCGGTTTGGGGGGACATCAGCAAGTCCGCCCGCTTCGCGGTCGGCCCCCTCCGTCGCTTCGCGCCACCTCCCCCGCCTTCGGCGAGGGAGGACCACACACCGTGCGGTCTGTGGTCCTGCCCCAGCGAAGCTGGGGAAGGTGGCACGCGAAGCGTGACGGAAGGGGCTGCCGGCGAAGCCGGCGGATGGCACCACAAACAACAAGGGCCGGAGCTTTCGCTCCGGCCCTTGCCGTTTGGACTTCGGTTTCGATTAGAGGTCGATGTCGGCGTCGCGCGGCATGCGCATGCCACCGCCGGCCGCTTTCATCTCGGTGGCGTCGAGGGCGCCCGAGTTATCGACGTCGAGGGCTTTGAAGCGCGGCTTGAGCGACGCCATCATGCCCTTCAGTTCGCTTTCCTGGATCAGGCCGTCGATGTTGTCGTCGATCATGCCGATCGACATGGACGACATCAGCTGCGCCTGCAGGTCGTTGCGGACGTTGTCGACGGTCTCGTCTGCCCAGCGATAGTTGACGCGGAAGTACATCATCTCTTCGTGGGTCTGTTCGCCCCACGTGATGTCGCGCTTCGAGTCCGGGTTGGCGCGGTTGTTGTCCGAGTTGTCGTAGATCCACTTGGCGACGAGCTTCGTGCCTTTTTTGACGAGGATGGGTTGTTCGGGGTCGTAGTCGCGCTGCCAGTTGAAGTCGTATTTCGGGAGGCTGAGGAGCATCGTTTCCTTGCCGTCCGGGGTAACTGACTTCAGCTCGACCGAGTAACCGCGATAGTGGGAGTGCGGGTACAGGGTGTAGACGTACGCGTCAGCCGGGAAGGTCTGGTAGGACACTTCCTCGTGGCGGGCGGCGCCGGCCGGGATCTTCAGGCCGAAGTCGCCGATCACGGTCGAGCGCTTGATGAATTTCGGCGGGGTCTTCAGCGTGTAGAAGCCGATCTGCGTGTGATCGGTCGAAGCCTTGCCGGTGGTCGTGTAGTGCATCTGGAAGTTGAGCTTGCCGCCCGCGGGGACCGGCGCGCCGGCGTCCGTGGCGATGACCTGGGCTTCGGCGCCCGGCGTGTACGAGCCAACCGAACCGCCCGGGATTTTCGACTTCGGCAGTTTCGGGTCGGCCATGTGGTTCGACACGACGTGGTGCAGGACCGAGCGGTCACCCGGCTTGATCGAGATGGCGCGGAGCCATGCGTCTTCCTTGAACGGGTTGTCGACGCGCATGTTCTGGTATTCGACGATGCCGGAGGCCGGAACGTCGAAGCCCGGCAGGTCGACGATCACGTCGGGTTTGCCGAGATAGGTGGGCCATTCCGGGGCCTGGCTGGCGTCTTCCTTGAGGGCGTCGCGGCCATCGCCACGCGGGGCGCCGGCTTCGATCCAGTGGATCAGCGTCTTGGTCTGCGCGGCGGTCATGCCCTGGTCGTTCTTGAACGTGCCGATATGCGGATCGGCGAAGTAGGGGGGCATGCGCTCGGAGCGAACCGACTCGCGGATCATCGGGGCCATCGCCTTGACGATGTCGTAGCTGTCCATCGCGAAGGGGGCGATGCCGCCCTTCTGGTGGCAGGTGACGCACTTGGCCTGCAGGATCGGGGCGACTTCATCCGAGTAGGAGATGTTGGCGTGCTGCACGGCCTTGCCGCGTTCGGCGAAGGTGATTTCCGTGCCGGCCTTCACGTCGACGCGCGGGTTGGCGACGGCCTTGCCGGCGAGCACGGCGTCGAGCGCCTTGGAGGTTTCGGCGAGCGGGCCGTGATAGGAGATCTTGAACTGGGCTTTCGGGTCGATGACGAAGATCTCGCCTTCGCGCTTCACGCCGAGCGATTCGCCGACGAGCTGCATTTCGTCGACGAGAATCGGGATGTTGTAGCCCTGTTTCTTGAACTCGGCGGCGGCGCCATCGCGGGTGTCGCGCGAGTTGAGCATGTAGAACAGCACGCCCTTGTCGGCGTAGGCGGCCTTGATCTTCTCGAGCTGGGCGGCGGATTTGCGCGAGGCGTCCGAGCCATTGAGCTGGCTCATGATGACGATCGCTTTCGCGTCCTTGAAGTAGTGCAGCTCGTGCGCGAGGCGCGTCTGGTCGGTGAGCTGGAAGTTGTCGGCGCGCTCGGGGACCGAGACGGTGGTGGTCGGGGCGGCGGTAGCCGAGAGCCCGATCAGGGCAACGGCGCCGATGACGGCGGCGGCCATCGTCGAGGCGAGCAGGGCGCGCTTCATTCTTGTCTCCAGGTCAGGCGAATGGCGGATAGTGTAATTGCAGTTACGAGTTTTCGCCCGAACGCTGAATTCCGTCAATGCCGACCGGGGGTTAAGCACGTCACAGCACGGGCCCGGATGGTCACGTTTGCGCCAGTTTACGTTGCGGGAGGTGGGAGTCTGGACAGCGCGCGTAGCGCGCTCGGGTTGCGGGTCCGCGCTATGCGCGGAGGCTGGACCCCGGCCTTCGCCGGGGACACGGCCCCAAGAGGGGCCGTTTCCAGCTGGCTTAGCTCTTGAGTTCGACGCCCAGCGCTGCCGCGGCGGCGGCAGCGAATTTGCCGGTCTGGCCGAAGGCGCCATCGAGGGAGGTTTCGCCGGCGGGGTTGGAGATCTTGCTCCAGTTGGCGGCGACGTCATCGACGGTGGCGCCTGCGCCGCCAAGGAAGACGGCGGGGGTTTCGTAGACGTGGACGACCGAGAAGCAGCCGGCGCCGGCGCCGAGGATGGTTTTCGAGGGCGCATCTTCCGAAACGAGATAGAGCACGCCGGGGGTCACCAGTTCCGGCCCCATCAGGGCGGCGACCGCTTCGGGGAAGAGGCCGTCGAGCATGCGGGTGGCCGCCGTGGGGGCGAGCGTGTTGATGCGGATGTTGTTCTTCGCGCCCTCGTGGTGGAGCACGTTCATCATGCCGAGCATGGCGGTTTTCGCCGCGCCGTAATTGGCCTGGCCGAAGTTTCCGTAGATGCCGGACGCCGACGAGGTGAGCATGATGCGGCCGTAGTTCTGTTCGCGCATCGTCTCCCACACGGCCTTGGTGCAGTTGGCGGTGCCGAACAGGTGGACGTCGACCACTTTCTTGAAGTCGTCCATCGTCATCTTGGCGAACGACTTGTCGCGCAGGATGCCGGCATTGTTGATGAGGATGTCGACGCGGCCCCATTTGGCCTTGGCGTCGGCGACCATGGCTTCGACCTGCTCGAGCTTGGTGATGTCGGCGCCGTTGGAGATGGCTTCGCCACCGGCCTTGCGGATTTCTTCGGCCACCGATTCAGCGGCCGAGATCGAGCCGCCCGTGCCATCGACCGAACCGCCGAGATCATTGACCACGACTTTCGCGCCGCGCGCGGCGAGCTGCAGGCAGTGGTTCCGCCCGAGACCGTTGCCGCCGCCGGTGACGATGGCGACGCGGCCGTCAAAACGAATGGTCATGGGCGGGCTCCGGCGCGGGTGGATGGGTGCGCGGTGTTCCATTGCAAATGGGCGGGCGGGGATCAAGCGCGCTGTTGTCGCCGGTGGCGTCCGCTTAGCCAGTATCCGCCTGCTTCGCAGGCGGCCCCTTCCGGCCCTTCGGGCTTGCCCTGCGCTATCGCTCCGGGCGTTCGTTG
>JAOATF010000077.1 GCA_030158285.1 Hyphomonadaceae bacterium | reverse complement strand
GTCGGCGACCTGTTCGGCGCCGGCAAGATGTTCCTGCCGCAGGTGGTGAAGTCGGCGCGCGTGATGAAGGCGGCGGTGGCGCACCTGATGCCGTTCATGGAGGAGGAGAAGCTCCGCACCGGCATGGCGGACAAGTCCAACGGCGTCGTCGTGATGGCGACGGTGAAGGGCGATGTGCACGATATCGGCAAGAACATTGTCGGCGTGGTCCTGCAGTGCAACGGTTACAAGGTGATCGACCTCGGCGTTATGGTGCCGGCCGAGAAAATCCTCGAGACGGCGCAGAAGGAGAACGCGGACATGATCGGCCTCTCCGGCCTGATCACGCCGTCACTCGATGAAATGGTGTACTTCGCGAGCGAGATGCAGCGCCTCGGCATTCACAAGCCGCTGCTGATCGGCGGCGCCACCACCAGCCCGGCGCACACGGCGATCAAGATCGAACCGATGTTCAAGCATGCGCCTGTTGTGCACGTGCTCGATGCCAGCCGTGCTGTCGGCGTGGTGAGCCAGCTGATCGGCGACGACAGCCGCGACCGGTTCTGGGCGGAGATGAAGGACAAGTACGCCAGGATCCGCGACTCGCGGTCGGGCGGGCAGGCGAAGGCGCGCGTGACGCTGGAGGCTGCGCGAGCGATGGCGCCGACGATCGCATGGGACGGTTATGCGCCGCCCAAGCCGAGCTTCCTTGGCGTACGCGAGATCGAGGCCGATCTGGCGACGCTGGCGCGCTACATCGACTGGACGCCGTACTTCGCGAGCTGGGACCTGATCGGCCGTTATCCGATGATCCTCGAGGACGATGTGGTCGGCGAGGCGGCGCAGGCACTGTGGAAGGACACGCAGGGCCTGCTGCAGCAGATGATCGGCGAGCAGTGGATCAAGGCCAAGGGCGTGGTCGGCTTCTGGCCGGCGAACAGTGAAGGCGATGATGTCGTCCTCTGGGCCGATGAGACGCGGAAGACCGAAATCGGCCGCTTCCACACGCTGCGCCAGCAGATGGAAAAGACCAACGAGAAGGGCCAGTTCGCGCTCTCCGATTTCATTGCGCCGAAAGCGGCGGACTATGTCGGCGGCTTTGCGGTGACGGCAGGCCATGGCGAGCTGGCGAAAGCAAAGGCGTTCGTCGACAAGGGCGACGACTATTCCTCGATCATCGTGAAGGCGCTGGCCGACCGCTTTGCAGAAGCGTTTGCGGAATACATGCACGAGATCGTTCGCCACGAGCTGTGGGGCTATGCGACTGACGAGGGGCTGACGAACGAAGACCTGATCGCGGAGAAGTATCAGGGCATCCGTCCCGCGCCGGGCTATCCTTCGCAGCCCGACCACACCGAGAAACGCACGCTATTCGACCTGCTCGATGCAACTGCCAAGGCGGGGATCGAACTCACCTCCAGCTTTGCCATGAACCCGCCGGCCAGCGTTTCCGGCCTCTACTTCTCGCATCCCGACGCGGTCTATTTCGCTGTCGGCCGGATCGAGAAGGACCAGGTCGAGGACTATGCGAAGCGCAAGGGTTGGGACCTGGAAACAGCCGAACGCTGGCTGCGGCCGATCCTGAACTACTAGGGCAGGGAGTCGTTCTCGGGCTTGACCCGAGAACCCTTCTTCAAGCGCCTATTCGGAAAGAAAGAGTCCCGGGTCGCGCCCGAGAATGACTCTGTCTGGTTGAGCCAGATCAACCACGCGCGCCCGCGCCGGCGCGAAGGTTCCTGCATAAACACAAGCAGGAATCTCCCCATGCGTATCGTTCGGTCTCTCATCCTTGCTGCTGGCGCACTTGCCTTTGCGGGTACGGCGTCGGCGCAGGACATCTGGCACAACTTCCAGGTGAAGGTGGGCGTGTCGTCGATCCAGGCGGACGAGGACGCGGAGATTTCGGTGATCGGCGGCGATGTCGACATTTCTGACGCGGTCGTGCCGACGCTGCAGATCGAATATTTCTTTACCGACAACATCTCGGCCGAACTGCTGTGCTGCGTTGCGACGCACGATGTGCAGGCGGTGAACACGGCGCTGGGCACGGTCGATCTCGGCAAGGTGTCCCATTTTCCGCCGACGCTGACGGTGAAGTACCACTGGACGGATCTTGGCGCGTTTCAGCCCTATGTGGGTGTCGGCGCGAACTACACGCGCTTTTACGACAAGGAATTGCCCGCAGGCGGGCCGGTGACGGGCATCAGTTACGACGACAGCCTGGGCGGCGCGCTGCAGGCTGGGTTCGATTACAAACTCGACAGCCATTGGTCGCTCAATGTCGACGTTCGCAAGGTCTGGATCAGCTCCGACGTCACGATTGCTGCAGGCGCGACGCAGATCGACGCGAAAGTCGACGTGAACCCTCTCATCCTGACTGTGGGGACGGGCTACCGGTTCTAGGCTTGGCGTAGCCACGGACCGATGACTGGGGCGGGTTGTGGGACCCGCCCCATTTTTTTGCGCCTGTTTCTGTTGACGTTCGGGGTATTCCCCAATCTCCTGTGATTTGTGGAGGATATCGTCCTTTCCGGGCCCTCGATCGGGGTGTTTGGCGGGATGGGATTCACACATCAGAAAGATCGGCGGCGGCACATGGGCCGCACGTCGGCAGGCTCGGGGAGGGACGGACGTGAAGCGCCTGACAGGTATTTTGCTGCTCGCCGCCTCGTCGTTCGCGATGGCGGGCGCAGCGTTTGCGCAGGACAAGGTTCAGGCCCCGGCTGCCGCGACCACGCCTGAAGGCGTGCAGGCGTTCGAGCCGGCCTTCTTTGCGCGCTTCAATCCCGTGACCGCCGACGACATGGTGCGCCAGCTTCCCGGCTTCACGCTGGATGAGGGCGCGGACCTGCGCGGGTTCGGCGCGACCGCCGGCAACGTGCTGATCGATGGCCAGCGCCCGTCAAGCAAGACCAGCATCAAGGACGAGCTTGGCCGCATTGCCGCGGGCTCGGTCCTGCGCATTGAACTCATTCGTGCCTCGGCCGCGGGCGATCTCGATGTTCGCGGGTATACGGAACTTGCCAACGTGGTGCTGAAGCCCGCCACGGGCCTCAAGGAGTCGACCACGTTCGCCGCGACGACGCGCTGGTATGAGCAGGGCCGGCAAGGCGCGCAGCTCGGCGGAACGCATTCGTGGAAGACCGACACTTTCGGCTTCCGCCTCGGCGTGCAAGCGACCAGTCTTGGCGAGCGGGAAGAAGTCTCCGCGACATTCCGCAACGCGCTCGGCACGGTCACGCGCACGCAGGAAGAATTCTACCAGAACCAGATCACCGACATCACGATCACCGGCGCCGCCAACTGGAACATCTCGCCGCGCGATACGCTGAATGCCAACTTCCGCATCCTGCCGCGCCTGTTCACGACCAATGCGGCGGGGGCTGTGTCTGTCCCCGCACTCGGCGGGCCTGCCGGCGCAATCTCGCTCGACTATGAAGAGAAAGACATCTGGTATGTCGATCTCGGCGGCGACTACGAGCACAAGCTCGATGGCCAGAACGCGCTGAAGCTGATCACCGTGAACCGCCTGGTGAACTGGCGGCCGCAGCAATTGCTGACCCAGAACGTCGCCCCTGCACTCGGCGGCCAGAGAGAGCAGATCGACAACTCGGACAACCGCGCCGGCGAGCATGTGCTGCGCGGTGTCTGGACAACCAAGCCGGATACGCAGCACACGATCGAGCTGGGGCTGGAAGGCGCGTACAACTACAGGCGCGTCAATCGCGAAAGCCTGATCGGCCCCATCGGCGGGCCATTTGCAGCGCCAGTCATCGGCATTCCGGTGTCGTCGACCAAGGTCGAGGAAGATCGCATTGAGGCCTCCATCAACGATGTGTGGCGCCTCAGCCCGCAGCTGACGCTGGAAGGCGGCTTCAATTACGAAGCCTCCACCATCTCGCAATCCGGCGATGCATCGGTCGAGCGCGACTTCACCTATTCCAAGCCACGCGCGGTCGCGACCTGGACACCCAGCGCCGACGACCAGCTGCGGTTCTCGGTCCTGCGCGATGTGTCGCAACTCGACTTCGGTGATTTCGCCACCGGCCTCAACTCGATCAGCAGCTCGGCCAATATCGGCAACCCGCTGCTTGTGCCGGAGCAGACATGGAAGGCCAGCGCGCAATGGAAGCGTGCGTTGGGCCCGCGCGGGTCGATCTCGCTCACCGGTTTCTACGACGACATCCAGGACACGCAGGATTTCATCACCGTCGCGCCGCCCGTGGGGTTTGTGTGCACAACGCCGGCGGGCACGCCGGGGCAGTGCACGGCCGTCGGCAATATCGGCGATGGACAGCGCTGGGGCGCGCGGATCGAGGCGACATTGCCGCTTGAGAGCGTCGGCGTTGCGGGTGGCATCCTGAAGCTGAATATCGGCGCACAGGATTCGGAAGTCACCGATCCCGTGTCGCTGCAGACGCGCAAGATTTCCAGCGAGCAGGAGTTCGACTGGGCAGCTGAGTTCCGGCAGGACATTCCCACGATGAAGTTCGCCTGGGGCGGCAAGGTCAACACCGTTGGCCCGATCCCGCACTATCGCGCGGACCGTCTGGAAATCACCGAGCCCAAGGATCCCAACGTCGAACTCTTTGTCGAGACGACGGCGTTTCTCGGTGGATTGCTCGTGCGTGTTACGGGCGCCAACCTGCTGGATGTCGAGAAAGAGACGAGCCGGGATTACATCACGCCGACTTTCTTCGGTGACGAATTCCGCTCCTCCACCATGGGCCGCAACCTGACGCTTACAGTGGCGGGCGCGTTCTAGCGTTTTGCCATCGCGCCGCGCGCCGCCGCGCGGCCGGTCGCAAAGCAGGCCTGCAGCAGGTAGCCGCCGGTCGGCGCTTCCCAGTCGAGCATTTCACCCGCGATGAAGCAGCGCGGATCGCGTTTCAGCGAATAGTCCGCGTTGAGGCTGTCCCATGTGACGCCGCCCGCCGTGGAGATCGCGCGGTCGATCCCGGCAACGGCCGAGAGACGGATGCGCACCTGCTTGATGCGGCGCGCCAGTTCCTGCGGATCGGCGGGTAGGGCGGCGCCACGCACGTCTTCACGGATGAGGCTCGCGGCGGCAGGCGAAAGCCCGGCCTTGCGCAGCCGGTTGGCGGTAGAGTCCTTGCGCGCGGTGGTAAGGCGGCCAGCCAGCGCATCGATGTCGAGATCGGGCGACAGGTCGATGTCGAGCGTGGCGTCGCCGGTGCGTTCGATGGCTTCGCGGATGCGCGACCCCAGCGCATAGATCGCGCCGCCCTCGATGCCATAGCTCGCAAGCACCGCCTCGCCGCGAACTGTGCGCCCGCCAAAACTGAAGGCGGCGCGCTTGATCGGTTCGCCTGCTGCCTTCTCGCGAAACACAGACGACCAGTTGACGAGGAATCCTGAATTAGCCGGACGCAGCGGCGCGATCGCGGCGCCATGCGCCGCAAACGCCTCGCGCCAGCCGCCGTTCGAGCCGAGCCGTGGCCAGCTCGCGCCGCCAAGGGCGAAGATGTGCGCGTCGGCCTGTTCGGTGCGTTGGCCGTCGGGCGTGGCGAACGTCAGCGCATCGCCCTCCCATCCGGTCCAGTGCGAACGCGAGACGAGCTGCACGCCGAGCGAGGCCAGTCGCGCCAGCCAGGCGCGCAACAGCGGCGAAGCTTTCATCTGCTTCGGAAACACGCGGCCGCTCGAGCCGATGAATGTCTCGATCCCCAGCCCCTCGCACCAGGCGCGCAGGTCCGCTGGCGTGAAGTCGCGGATCGCCGGCTCGAGATGCTGGCGTGCGGCGCCATAGCGGTCGAGGAAAGCGTCGAGCGGTTCTGAATGCGTGAGGTTGAGGCCGCCGTGTCCCGCAAGCAGGAATTTGCGCGCCGGATTGGGCATGCGCTCGTGGATCGTCACGCGCCATCCGGCTTCGGCCAGAAGCTCCGCCGCCGCGAGCCCGGCAGGGCCCGCGCCGATGATGATGGCGCTGCGCGACGTCGATGTCATGGAGGCTGCGATGTGGACCATGCGCGGGCTGGAGACAACATCGCCCACGACTTGTCTTTGGGGCGAGTTGCCTGCAGCGCCTCGCCCCCCGGGTGCGAATGATTGCGGGATGGGGCCATCGGCCTAGCCTTTTCCCCGGCCGCAGAATCGCGGCGCAGGGGTAAACTCGCATGGCCGAGGCCATGGTAAACGCCGTCCGCCGCATCGACCTGTCATGGGTTCGCGTCGAGATCGGCCTGCTCATCGGCGCCCTTGTGATGGGGGCCTGAAGCTGCGGCGTATCGGCCAATTACAGGCTGTTAGGTTGACTTTAAGGGTTTTGACCCCGATATGGCCCTCGCGTTCCTACATGAACGCTATCGGCGCTCCGGCTGCGTGAGGGTCCTGAGAAACAGGTCCCGGCCCGTTGAGCGCCCTGAAAAGATCGCATGAACGCCCGCACACGCCGGGTTTTCCCATAAAGACAGCGCCCCAACGGCGCAGCGAATGACGGACCTGCACAGACAGGCGTCCGCGCGTTCGCGCACACGAGAGAACCTCTTTTGACTCATTTCAACGAACTCGGACTCAACGCCTCGATCCTCGCGGCGCTGACCTCCAAGGGCTATTCCGAACCGACGCCGATCCAGGCCCAGGCGATCCCCGGCGTGATGGCCGGCCGCGACCTGCTCGGCATCGCCCAGACCGGCACCGGCAAGACCGCTGCCTTCGCCCTGCCTATCCTCCACCGTCTCGCGGCTGACCGTCGCCCGGCGCCGAAACGCGGCTGCCGTGCGCTCGTCCTGTCGCCGACGCGCGAACTCGCGACGCAGATCGCCGAACAGTTCAAGATGTACGGTGCCCAGCTGGGCTTCTCCGTCGCCACGGTGTTCGGCGGCGTCGGCCATGGCCCGCAACGCCAGGCTCTGGCGCGTGGCGTCGACATCGTCGTCGCTGCCCCCGGCCGCCTGCTCGATCACCTCGGCGAGCGTGATGCTGACCTGTCCAAGGTCGAGATCTTCGTCCTCGACGAAGCCGACCAGATGCTGGACATGGGCTTCATCGATCCGATCCGCCGCATTGTTCGCCACCTGCCGAAGCAGCGCCAGAACCTGTTCTTCTCGGCGACCATGCCGGCTGACATCGAGAAACTGGCCAACGAGCTGCTCAACGATCCGCTGAAGGTTTCGGTGACGCCCCCGGCCACCACGGTCGAGCGCATCAACCAGCAGGTCATGTTCGTGGAAGCCGGCCGCAAGCGCGGCCTGCTGACCGAGCTGTTTGCTGATCCCAACTTCTCGCGCGTGCTGGTGTTCACACGCACCAAGCGCGGCGCCGACAAGGTTGCCCGCATGCTGGAAGGCGGGGGCGTTACCTCTGCCGCGATCCACGGCAACAAGAGCCAGGGCCAGCGCGAAAAATCGCTGGCGGCCTTCAAGGCCGGCCAGGTTCGCGCGCTTGTGGCGACCGACATTGCCGCGCGCGGCATCGACATCTCGTCGGTGACGCACGTTGTGCAGTACGAACTGCCGGACGTTCCCGAGCAGTATGTGCACCGCATCGGCCGTACGGCCCGCGCGGGCAAGGATGGCTCGGCTGTCGCGTTCTGCGCGGAAGACGAACGTTCGCTGCTGCGCGACATCGAGCGTGTCACGCGCCAGAAAATCCCCAGCAAGGACCGTCGCAACGAGCCGGGCCTCGCCCAGCTGTCGGCGAATGCCAACGAAGACGTCAAAGCTGGCGCCCGCGTGGAATCGCGTGGCCGTCCGCAGCCGCGCCGCAACAACAACCAGCCGCGCCGCCCGGAATCGCGCGGTCAGGAATCGCGCCGCCAGGAAGCCGGCGAGCAGGCTCGTGAAGGCAATCGCGGCGGCCAGAATCGCCGTCGCGGTGGCAAGGGTGGCGGCAACGCCAACGCCAATGGCGGGCAGCCGCAGCAGCACGCGGCGAAGTCGCACGGTAACGGCAATGGCAACGGCAATGCGAACGCTGGCGGCAACGCTAATGGCAACCGCAACCAGCAGAAGCCCCAGCAACCGAAGGCGCACCGCAAGGGCCCGAATCCCCACAAGCAGCAGCAGGGCAATTCTCGCCCGGATGTGATGAATGTGAACGCCGGTCGCCCGAACACCAGCGGCCCGTCGCCGTCGGCCAGCCACCTGATGCGTCTGCTCGCGTCGCAGAAATAGTCCCCAAAACGCAATCGCCGCCGCACCTTTCGGGCGGCGGCGACGCTTCCTGCCCGGCGGGGGGACGTGGGGGGACTAGATCGCCGGGGTAGGAACTAAGTAGTCCGCAGAGCTCTCGCTCGTGCGAACTATTACTCCCGGACGGGGGGACGGTTCCGGGTGCTCCTGTCATTTGGGGAAGGGCAGGCGAAATCCAACCCCTCCAGCTGAGTTCAGATTGCGCCACGCAGCCGCAGCAGTACAACGCAACGGGATGAGTATCTGGTCACAACTGTCGTCGCTGTCGCGCCGCGCCTTCGAGGAGGAGCCGGAGACGGGGACGGCTGTCGATGTGCCGCGCTGCGGGCCAGATCCCAACGACGTTGAATTCACAGCTGCAATCGTCGGCCTGGGCGCCAAGCTCGCGAAGGCCGACGGCATGGTCACCACAGACGAGGTGGCGATGTTTGCGCGCGTCTTCCGCGCCGCGCCCGAGGATGAAGCGGCGATGCGCCGGGTGTTCAACATCGCGCGCCAGACCGTGCTGGGCTATGAGTCGTACGCCAAGCGGATCGGCAAGCGCTATCGTGATCGCCCCTGCCTGCTTGAAGGCGTGCTCGACGGCCTGTTCCAGATTGCGGCGTCCGACGGCGTCATCACGGCCGAGGAACTGGATTACCTGCACAGCGTGGCCGATCACTTCGGCTTCAACGAAGACCAGTTCCGCCGCATCAAGGCGACCCATCTGGGACCGGACGCCGACGATCCCTACGCCGTCCTGGGCGTGCGTCACGACGCCACTTTCGAGGAAATCCGGGCCGCATATCGCCGTCTGATGCTTGAAAATCACCCGGATACCGTAACCGGAATGAAGTCCGCGCCGCGCGAGTATGAACCCGTGGCGCACGAAAAAGCGGCTGCGATCACCACGGCCTATGCGCGGATACGGTCGGAGCGGGGAATTCTCAGCCGTCCCGATTGACTTTCGGGTCTCCGGGCGCACCTTTGACGTGCAGGGAGCCTCCCGATGACAGATACCCTTGGCCAGCAAGACTTCGGCGCGCGTTTCACCACAGGCGTGCAGCGCGTCTTCGGATTCCTCGCCAAAGCTGGTTTCGGGCTGTTCCTGCTCGTCGCCGCGCTCGCCGCCCTCGTGGCGACGACGTTTATCGGATTGATGCTGGCGATCGCCGCCGTGTTCCTCACCATCGCGCGTCCGCGCCGCCGTGCGCCGGTTGCTGCCGCCCGCGGCGACAACCAGACGCTCGAAGCCCGGCGCACCGCCGACGGCTGGGTGATCGAACTCTAGGAATATCTGGGACCTATCGTCACTTGCGCGCTGCCGCTGGCGGCGCGACACCTCGTTTGCAGGCGAATCCGGCCTGAACTTTCTCCGGTGCTTCATCGACTTCAGGGGGGCGGGGATGAAACCCGCGCACTTCGCGCTTCTCGTCGCCATCTGTTTCATGTGGGCGATGAATCTTGTGCTGACCCGGTGGACCGTCACCGAGGTTGGGGTGCCGCCGCTTTTCTTCGCTGGGGTGCGCGTGACCCTGCTTGCCGTGTTGCTCGCGCCCTTTTTGCTGCCGGCGCCGCGGCAGCTGGGGATGATGTTCCTGATCGCGATGGGCATGGCGGGGGTGCAGTTCGGACTGCTGTTCCTTGGCCTGTCGCTGTCGCCAGCGGGCGTCGCCGCCGTGATCGGGCAGCTGGGGGTGCCGTTCACCACCATCCTGTCGATCATCTTCCTTGGCGAGCGGGTGGGGGTCTATCGCACCGTAGGGATCGTGCTGGCCTTTGCGGGCGTGATGATCATCGTGATCGATCCCAGCGAGTTCGCGATCACCATCGGGATCATCTATCTCGTGGGCTCCGCCGTGGTCGGCTCCATCGCCAACATCCTGATGAAGCGGATCGACCCGATGCCCGCCATGCGGCTGCAGGCGTGGGTCGGGCTGTTCTCCATCGGGCCGCTGATGGCCATGTCCTTCATCATCGAAACCGGCCAGCTGGATACGTTCATCGCGCTCGACTGGCGCGTCTATGCCGCCAGCATCTTCTCGGTCGTTGGCGTCTCCATCTTCGCCCACGGCAGCTTCTACGGCCTGATCAAGAAGTACGAGGTGACGCTGCTGTCGCCCCTCACGCTGATGACCCCTGTGATGGGGGTGATTCTCGGCGTGATCCTGCTGGGCGAGCACCTGACCTGGCAGATGCTGGTCGGCGGGGCCATTGCACTGGCGGGGGTGGGGATCATCGGCATGCGCCCAAACCGCCGCTTCCCTGAAGCCTCGGTTGGCGACAAGATCGGCCCATGACGCAGACCTTCATCCAGGCTCCCAGCCCCAACTTCAACGAGCGGCTCCACCCGCTCGACATGCTGGTCCTGCACTATACCGGCATGCCGGATGGCCCCTCCGCGCTCGCCCGCATGCAGGAGGACAAGGAGCCCCGCGTCTCCGCCCACTACATGGTCGAGGAAGACGGTCGCGTGTTCCAGCTGGTGGCGGAAGACAAGCGCGCCTGGCAGGCGGGGCGCAGCTGGTGGCAGGGCGATGAAGACCTCAACTCCCGCTCCATCGGCATCGAGATCGTGAACCCGGGCCATGAGTGGGGCTATCGCCCGTTCCCCGAGGCGCAGATCGCGGCCGTCACCGAACTCTGCCACGGCATCCTTGCGCGCTGGCCCATTCCGCAGAACCGCATCGTCGCGCATTCCGACATCGCGCCGGACCGCAAGGAAGATCCCGGCGAGCTGTTCCCGTGGAAGCGGCTCTCCGAAGTGGGCATCGGCCTGTGGCCGGAACCAGTGCGGCCGGAGCCGTGGATGATGCACGGCGCCGCCATGGGCGATGCGGGGATGACCGTCGAAGGCCTGCAGCGCGATCTCGCCACAATTGGCTATCGCATCGATGTCTCTGGCGTCTTCAACGAGGCCACCGCCGCTGTCGTCCGTGCCTTCCAGCGTCGCTGGCGTCCCGAACGCATCACGGGTGAGGGCGACACCGTGACCATTACGCTTGCGCACGCGGTGGCCGAGCTGGCGTCGAAGTCGCAATGAAAAGCAGTGCGTGACGCTGCGGTGGCGCGATCGACACACATTGTCGCGGAACCGCAGTGTGACACAAACGCTAATTCCCCGTTCATCATTGTTGCCGCATCCTCGGAGACAGTTGGACGGGAGTCGCGCATGCCCATGGGCTCGCTGAATCGTGTCGTCTACATGAGCACAGCTGTCGGCGTGTTGCGTGCCGACGAGCTCGATCGCATCTACCTCCGCGCCAAGTCAGCCAATACGGGCGCGAGCATCACCGGCCTCATGCTGTTCTACGAAGGTGTTTTCCTGCAGGTGCTGGAAGGCCCCGCCGCGGGCGTTACCAGCCTGATGGAACGCATCCGCCGCGATCGTCGCCACGCGGGCATCACGGTGCTGGAATCCGGCCCGGTCACGCAGCGCAACTTTGCGACGTCGATGCAGTTCATCGCGGCGCGCAATCTGTCTGTCGGTGAGAAGCAGGCGTTCTCCGGCCTCCGCGCAGCGGTCAGCCTGCGCCCGAACGTGTCGCCGTCGGATCACGGCCTCTCGGCCTTCCTCGCCACGTTTGCGGCGATCCGGCCCGCCTGAACGATCTGGCTTAACTTCAGCCTTCCGTCCGCTTGGCTTCCAGCGCAGCGATCTCCTTGTCGAGGTCGCTGATCTTTTTCTTCAGAATCGGAATGGCGGCCTTGTCGTCGGTGCCTTGCGCCAGCGCGAGTTCCTGCTCGAGGCGCGACCGGTCGCGGCGCAGCTTGCGGATGGGGGACTGTTTCGACATGGCGGTCTCTTTCTGACGGTCCGCCGCTTATAGCGAGGGTGGAGAAATTCTCCATGCCCTCGTCATAGGCGCCGGTCCAACTCTTCCTCCGCAAAGCGGGGGAAGTACGGCGAAGCCGGGATGGGGGCAGGCCACAAGGGGATTCGTGCTCCCTGAGCCAGGCCGCCTCTGCAGCTCGCCCCCTCCGACCCTTCGGGCCACCTCCCCCGCTTCGCAGGGGAGGCGTGGACGCCCGCGCCTTTGCTTTGCACTGCGCCACGATACACTGCCGCTATGACCGCTCTCGACGTCACCGACCCCAAACAGCTCGCCAAGGCCATAAAGGCGCTCGCGAAATCCTGCGCCGTGATCAAGGCCGCTCATGTCCGTGTCGGCGTGCCGGAGTGGCGGACGCGGCAGGGCGACTATGCCGGGCTCGCCCGCATCATCGCCTACCAGCAGCTCTCCACCAAAGCCGCCGGCACGATCTGGGGCAGGGTGGAAGTGCTGCTCGGCAAGATCACGCCCAAGGCCGTCCTCGCTGCCGACATCGATGCCCTGCGCGCGTGCGGCCTCTCCCGGCCCAAGATCGCCCACATCCGTTCCATCGCGGAAGCCGTCCAGAGCGGTTCGCTGAACCTCCGCCGCGTGGCGAAAGCGTCGGACGAAGATGCGCAGGCCGAGCTTGTCGCCGTGAAGGGCATCGGCCCGTGGACGGCGGACGTCTACCTGATGTTCTGCCTCGGACGCTGGGATGTCTTCCCGCATGCCGACATCGGCCTCAGCGAGTCCTACCGGATGATCACCGGCGAGCGGAAACGCCACCCGCCGAAGAAATTCCTGAAGACCGGCGAACGCTGGCGGCCGTATCGCGGCGTCGCCGCGCACATGCTCTGGGCCTACATCAACGCCGTCCGCGAGGAACAGCGCGGCGGGGCGTAAGCCGCTACTTCCGTTGCGCCTTGCTTGCCTCGCGCACAGCCTCGAACTCGTTGCCGGCCGTCCATTTCGGCCAGTTGCGTCCATCGGCCAGCCAGCGGCCGACGCCGTACAGTAGCTGCACATCCTCGGCGGCGCCTTCCATCGACCATGTCGTGTCCCACGCGTCTGTGGGCTGGTGATAGCGATCGCGCACGAAGACGCGGCTGCGTTCTGACGCGCCGGTGAAACCCGCCGCGGGGAACAGCGCCGGCACGCCCATCTTCGCCAGCGGGAAATGGTCGGAGCGATAGAAGGCGCCCACCTGCGGCGCCGGATCGGCGATCAGCTTCCGCCCCACGGCCTTGGCGTCCCGCTCCAGCCGGTCCTGCAGGTCGGTCTTGCCGTAGCCGATCACCACGATCTCGGGCTCGGCCGGCCCGGGCAGGAGAGAGTCGATATTGATGTTGGCGACCGTCTTCTCCAGCGGGACCAGCGGATGCGCCGCGTAATAGTACGCGCCAAGAAGGCCTGCTTCCTCCGCCGCCCATGAGACGAACACTTGCGATCGCCCTGTGCGCGGCGCTTCGGCGAACAGCCGCGCCAGCTCCAGCAGGCCCGCAACGCCCGAGGCGTTGTCGACCGCGCCGTTATAGATGTCGTCGCCCGCCGCGTTGGGCGTTGCACGGCCGAACGCATCCCAGTGTGCGCCGTACATCACCGTCTCGTCCGGATGGGTCGTGCCGGTCAACCGGGCGACGACATTGCGCGTCGTCAGGCGCTGGTAGGTCTGGCCGAAATTCAGGGACAACGTCACGCCCGTGAGGTCGACAGGCCGGAAGTCCGCCTTCTGGGCCGAGGCCTTCAGCGTGGCAAAGTCCAGACCCGCCGCCTGCATCAGCTTCGCCGCCGCAGGCTGCTGGATCCAGCCCTGGGCCTGCACGCGCTCGGCTTCGACATTGGCGCGCACGATGTCGAGCCCCGGCGCCGTCGATGAGTTCTGCAGCGTCGTCCACGGATAACCGGCGCCCGCCGTCTCGTGGATCACCAGCACGCCTGCCGCGCCACGTCGCGCCGCTTCCTCGAACTTGTAGACCCACCGGCCGTAATAGGTCATGCCGTTGCCGTCGAACTTGCCCGCCGTCGGGCTGTCAGCAGCGACTTCGAAGTCCGGATCGTTGACCAGCATCAGCACGATCTTGCCGCGCACGTCGACGCCCTTGAAGTCATCCCAGCCGCGCTCCGGCGCCGTGACGCCATAGCCGACGAAGACCAGCGGCGTGTCGGTCAGCGTGATGCGTGGCACGGGGCGGTGGCTGCCGACGATGACGTCTGTCCCGCGCGCGAACGTCATGGTCTGGCCGCCCGCGCTTGCGGTGATGACGGCCGGGCCATCGTGCACGAACCGGTTGATCGGCACGATCTGATACCATGTGCCGTTGTCGCCGGCGGGCTCGAGCCCCATGGCCTTGAACTGCCCGGCGATCCAGCTGACGGCCCTTTCCTCGCCCGGCGTGGTCGGTCCCCGGCCTTCAAACTCATCCCCCGACAGCACACGGACAGTCTCGTTCATCCGCACCGGATCGACCTTGGCGACGGCGGCGCCGGGCGCATCCATGGCGGTGCAGCCCATCAACAGCGCCGAAATCGACAGGGCGGCGAGGGGAAAGCGAAGCGGCATGGGCATACTCACGGATGGGGAGAAGCGACCCTGCCTCGGCGGTCCACCCCTGTCGAGCGGCGGGGCAGGCGGCGGGTCGGGCGTGACTTTCCGGCCAGCATTACGGGGCGTTCAGCACGGGAAGGCCGGGGTGGGGCTTGCCATGTCGCCCCCCTGTTACGATGTTATGCGAAGAATCATCACCCCGGTCGCTGGAGCCATGTGGCGCGATTGGGGAACCGGACGGGTCCGGCATTTGGCATTTGCCTGACCTGTCGAAGACGACGGGCCCACATGACCCAAGTAGTTTCACACGCGCCGAACGGGTGGCCAGCCCTCGTTCTCAACGCCGATTTCCGACCACTGTCATACTATCCGCTCTCCCTCTGGCCCTGGCAGGAGGTGGTGAAATCCGTCTTCCTCGAGCGGGTCGACGTGATCGCGGAATACGACGAGTACGTGCACTCGCCCTCGCTGAGGATGCGGCTGCCGTCCGTCATCGCGTTGCGGGAATTCGTGAAGCAGGACCGCCAGCCGGCGTTCACGCGCTTCAACGTGTTCCTGCGCGACGGGTTCAAGTGCGTCTATTGCGGATCACATGAGGATCTCACCTTCGACCACCTGATCCCCCGCTCGAAAGGCGGACGGACCAGCTGGGACAACATCGTCGCCGCGTGCAGCCCGTGCAACCTGCGCAAGGGTGGACGGCTGGCGAAGGAGATCGGCATGCATCCCTCGCACCGCCCGCATCGCCCCACCACGTTCCAGCTGCAGGAGCAGGGCCGCAAATTCCCGCCCCACCACCTGCACCAGAC
>JAOATF010000076.1 GCA_030158285.1 Hyphomonadaceae bacterium | reverse complement strand
GGCGCGGATCCACCACATGGCGTAGGTCGCCAGGCGGAAGCCCTTGTCCGGGTCGAACTTCTTCACGGCCTGCATCAGGCCGACGTTACCTTCGGAAATGACCTCGCCGATCGGCAGGCCATAACCGCGATACCCCATGGCGATCTTGGCCACGAGACGCAGGTGCGACGTCACCATCTTTTCAGCGGCGTCGGCGTCCTGGTTCTGGGCCCAGCGCTGGGCGAGCATGAACTCTTCGTTCTTCTCGAGCAGCGGGAATTTGCGGATTTCGGAGAGATAGCGCGAGAGGCCCTGTTCGGGGCTGAGCGCGAGTGCGAAACTGGCCATCTTCTTCTCCTTCTTTTATCTCCGCTTTGCCTCCTTGATACGGGGAGGGGAGGCACGCGGATTGTCTTTTTCGTCCTGCCGGGAGAGCCCCCGATATGGCTGATTTCGGGGAGCCGGCAGTCCGAACTTACGAAGGTTGTCTGGCGAGATTGTGGTCCCGCCCCCGTCCGTCCGTAGCTTTAAATGGGGGGCAGGATCGCGGCGTTAAAGAGGCGCCAGGCGCGATCGTTTCTACGCGATAGCCGCAGCCCGGCTAAAGACAGCCGGCTGCACAGGCTCCCCGCCCGGACACGCATGTATCTGTGCTGTCACGGAATTTTTTCAAGGGGCGCCTGAGTCGGTCCCTGATTTTCCTTTAGAAATAGGCGAAGCGCCCCGCCGGGCTGGCTTTTGTCCGGACAGGATTGCCCGCCGGGCTGGGTTCCCGCCTTCGCCTTGGCCCGTACCACGTGGTAGCCTTCGCCAAAACGGGGAGGAAATCATGAGACGTATACTTCTGGCGGGACTGGCCCTTCTGGCGTCCGGCGCGGCATCAGCCCAGCAACCGGGGATGGTGATCCAGTTCCTCGACAAGAACGGTGACGGCAAGTGCGACCTGAATGAGTACCTAGGCTACCAGGTCGGACGCATCGCAACGGTCGACAAGGATGGCGATGGCGAACTGAACCTCGGCGAGTTTCGCGAGTCGCTTCAGGGCAAGTCGAAGATGAATGCGGCGGCGCTCTACCAGTCGACCAACACCGAGGGCGGACGCACGCTCTCGCAGAAGGAATTCCTCGGCTACCACGCATGGGTGTTCAAGCAGTTCGTCGACACCGACAAGGATGGTTTCATGTCGGAAGAGGAATGGTCGAAGATCATGGCGAAGGCCGGCTGATCGCTGCGCTTCTGATACGAAAATATTCGCCCTGAAAATATTCCTCGTGACCGGCGCGCGCATGCGTTGTGTCTGATCGCGCGTGCAGTACGGTGATGTCTTCTTGCAGCTCCTAATGACGGAGGGAGCAGCATGCTTGCTGCAGTACGATCGAGGGCTGGGTGGCTTACGATCGGGACGGCGCTGGGCCTTGCGGGGTGTTCCGCAATGCCGATCTCCATGCCTGAAATTTCATTGCCGACCCTTCCGGGGTTTGCACCGCCGACAATGTCGGCGGCGATGGAGCCAGTTCCTCTGGCGCCACTCGATGCTTCGGCCCAGCAGGCGAGAGCCTCTGCCGATGAGAGCGCGCGCGAGTCGCTGCAAAGCGACAAGCCTGCGTTCTTCGTGCAGTGGACGACGAACCTGCCGGGGTTGACGCGCAGGCCTGCGATCGCCGCATCGGTGGCGCCGCCGAAATATCCGGAGGTAGCCGCAAGGCGCAACGAGAGCGGGACAACGACGCTCGAGTCCTGCATCTCCGTTGAGGGGCGCATGGTCGATGTGAGGCTGACACAGTCATCAGGCTCGACGACGCTCGACAGCGCAACGCTTGCCTGGGCGCAGACCGCGAAGATCACGCCGGCCGAGTTCAACGGCCAGCCGATGGCGGTGTGCGGATGGCGGCTCGACTATGAGTGGCGCATGAAGGAAAAGCGCTGAGGTTCTTTGTCAGCGATCGGTTGAGCGCTCCACGCGTTTGTCGCCTATGTCGGCATCGCCCGCAGCGCGTCGATCAGGTCGGCCATGTCAGCCGGTGGGGCGCGTTCGAAGCGGAGCTCTTTCCCGGTGATCGGGTGAACGAAGCCGAG
Organism: Hyphomonadaceae bacterium; assembly: GCA_030158285.1. Taxonomy (GTDB): domain Bacteria; phylum Pseudomonadota; class Alphaproteobacteria; order Caulobacterales; family Hyphomonadaceae; genus UBA7672. Next base: position 13,235 of record JAOATF010000076.1, on the reverse strand, counting down.
GATGGCGGCGTGGAGGGCCTGGCGTTCGAAGGCCTTGGCGGTGGTGGTGGCGCGTTCGAAGGCGGCGCCCTTGCCGTCGGCGCGTAGCCAGCGGTGCTTGCCATAGGTCTGGTCGCCGAGGACGGGCGCGAGGATGTGAGCCATGTGGACGCGGATCTGGTGCGTGCGTCCGGTTTCCAGGCGGCATTCGACGAGGGCCGCGGCGGGTTGCGTGCCCGTGTGATCAAGGCGGCCGAAGGTTTCCAGCGCGCGATAGTTGGTGATCGCGATCTTGCCTTGCGGCACGTCGTTCTCGTGGCTGGAATCGTCGGACCAGTGGTCGGCGCGGAAGTGCTTCTCCTTCATCACCGCCATCTTCTTCCGGTCGTTGGGTGAGCGGCCGATGTATGTCTCGATGCGGCCAACCAGCGGGCGCGGCGCGCCGCGCGTGACGGCGAGATAGGCGCGCTCGATGTCGTGGGCGGCGAACATGGTGGTGAGGGCGGTGTGGGCCGCTTCGGATTTCGCGGCGACCATCACGCCTGACGTATCCTTGTCGAGGCGGTGGACGATGCCGGGGCGGGCGACGCCGCCGATGCCGGTCAGCTCCGGCCCGCAATGATAGAGCAGCGCGTTGACCAGCGTGCCGATCTCGGAGCCGCCGGCGGGGTGCACGACGAGGCCGGGCGGCTTGTTGATGACGATGAGGTGCTTGTCCTCGAACACGATGTCGAGCGGGATGTTCTCAGGCTGGGGCAGGGCGTCGACCGGCGGCGGGAGCGCGATGGCGTAGACGACGCCCGGGGTCACCTTGGCGCTGGCGTCGGTGGCGGGCTGGCCATTGGCGGTGACGCGGCCTTCCTCGATCAGCACGCGCAGGCGCGAGCGGGACATGCCGGTGCCGGCGTCGGCCAGCCATTTGTCGAGGCGCGCGCCGGCGGCTTCCGCAGGGACGGTGATGGAGAGGGGGGCGGGCTGTTCTGCGGTCATGCTTTCGTCGCGTTGCACTGCGAGGTAGGGATTCCAAGAAGAATCTGGGCCAACTAACCCGGCGGGAGGATTTAATCCATGACCAGGCTGACACGACGTGGGGCGCTCGGCTTTGGCGTGGCCGGTCTTGGGGCCGCCGCCTGCACCACAACGGGCACCCAACCGGCCCCCGCCGGGGCCAATGGCGCATTCCGCCATGGGGTCGCCTCGGGCGATCCGACCACGACCGGCGTGGTGATCTGGACACGGATAACGCCGGAGAAGCCCGGGCCGGTGGCAGTTGGCTGGGGCGTGGCGCGGGATTCAGGTTTCAAGGACGTGGTTAAGCGCGGCACGGTAAACACTGCGGCGGGGCGCGACTACACGGTCAAGGTGGACGTGACCGGGCTCGAACCGGGGCAGCTGTATTATTACTGGTTTACGGTCGGCCGGGCGGCGTCGCCGGGTGGCGCGACGCGGACGCTGCCGGCCACGGGCAAGGCGGATTACCGGATGGCGGTGGTCTCGTGCTCGAACTGGCCGTTCGGGTTCTTCAACGCCTATCGCGAGATCGCCAAGCGCGGGGCGCGGGGCGAGGTCGACGCGGTGATCCATCTCGGCGACTACATCTACGAGTACGGAACCAACGGCTATGGCGGCGCGATCGGCAAGGAGCTCGGTCGCAATCACGTGCCGGAAAAAGAGTGCGTCTCGCTGGACGATTATCGCGCGCGCTATGGCCAGTACCGCTCCGATCCGGACCTGCAGGCGGCGCATGCGATCGCGCCGTGGTTCTGCACGTGGGACGACCATGAGAGCGCCAACAACTCCTATCGCACCGGGGCGGAGAACCATCAGCCCGAGACGGAAGGCGACTGGACAGCGCGCAAAGCTGCTGCGGTGCAGGCCTATCTTGAATGGATGCCGGTGCGCGATCCGGTGGCGGGACGTGCGCGCGAGGCGATCTGGCGCAAGTTCGACATCGGCGAGCTGGCGACGCTGTTCCTGCTGGAGAGCCGGCTCGTCGGCCGCGGCGAGGACCTGACGTTCGACGAGATGTTCATGGCGCCGGATGCGGAGCGCCCGGCCATCGCGGACAAGCTGAAAGCCAAGATCAACGATCCCGAGCGCACGATGCTGGGCTTCGAGCAGGAAGCGTGGCTGGCGGAGGAGCTGAAGGCGTCCACCGCGTCCGGCAGGAAGTGGCAGGTGCTGGGCAACCAGGTGACGATGGCGCACGTGAAGATGCCTGACCTGCAGCGTCATCTGCCGCCGGAGAAATACGAGAAGGTCTCGCAGGGATCGAAACGCTTCTGGGCGACGGCGCGCTACGGCTTCGAATGGAATCTCGATTCCTGGTGCGGCTTCCCGCAAGCGCGTGAGCGGCTCTATGCGGCGGCGAAGGATGCCAAGGCGCGGCTGATCACACTGGCCGGAGATACGCACACGGCCTGGGCCAACGAGCTGCACGACAACAAGGGCCAGAAGCGCGGCGTGGAGTTCGGCTGCACCTCCGTCACTTCGCCGGGGGCAGGCGACAGCATGCCGTTCGAGGAGCTGAACTGGATGATGCCCGAGGCCAATGACGAGGTGCTGTACTACAACGCGTTCTCGAAGGGCTTCACCCTGCTGACCCTCAAGGCGGACCAGGTGGAGGCCGAATTCGTGAAGGTCTCGACCATCAAATCCCGGGACTATTTCGCCTCTACGGACGCCCGGTTCATTGCCCGGGAAAACGAGGTTGGCGGCATGGGCGGGCTCCAGCGGGTCATGGGCGGAGGCGGGACGGCGTCCTGAACGGACGAATTTCCCTACGTTAAGCCCTGAAAATCCGGCGGTTTTGTTGGATTGCGCCCCGGCTGCAAGGCTGCATTAACGCGCCGGGCGTAAGGCTGGACCCCAATTTCCTTGCCGGCAGGGGCTATAGCTTGGTCGAACAGTCCGACACCGACGCCGCGGCGTGGCTCGAGCAGCTTGGCGCGCTCGGCATTGCCGGCGTCCGCGTGGATGCCGACGATGAAGTGTCCGCCGTCAACGACGCCTTCTTCCACCTGACCGGGCTTGCCGCCGACCAGCTGTCCGGGCGCAAGCTGAGCGACGTGCTGGAAAACGGCGCGGCCGAACACAAATCCTATGGCGATGGCGTGGTCTATCGTTTCGTCCTGCCGAAGAGCGAGCGGTGGCTGAAGCCGCGCTGGGGCCGTGGCGCCGCCGAGGGCATGGTCACCCTGACCGACGTCACCGCCGAATGGAGCATGCTGGGCAAGCTGGTGGCCGCGATCGATGTGCGCGACCGGCTGATGCGCGATGCCGACATCGGCGTATTCCGCTTCAACCCGGATGACGGGACATTCCATTTCTCCGAAGCGCTGGTGCGCCGGGGCGAGCCGCTGCCGAGCTATCATGTCTCTGACGTGGTGAAGGATCTTCACCCCGACGATCTCGACAAGGATGCCGCCGTGCGCGAGCGCCTGTCGACCGAGGGCGGCACCGCGACGCTGCACCTGCGCCGCCGCAAGCCGGATGGCACGTGGCGCCACACGCTGGCGCAATTCACGTCCGGCCGTCGCCTGCCGTCGGGCAAGTTCGAGATCTTCGGGCTGTCGCAGAACATCACTGAACTCGTCGATGCGCGCGACCAGGCGGCCGTGATGCACGATCGTCTCGAGATCGCCATGAGCGCGGCGAGCGCGGGCGTCTACGAGATCGACCTGCGATCGTCCGAACGCTGGACCTCGCCGCAATACCAGGCGCTGGCCGGCGCCGAGGCGCTGACGCGCCATGCGATGATGCCATTCGGCATGTATCACGACGACGACATTTCGCCGGTTCGCGAGAGCTGGGAGCGCTGCCTACGGTCGCGCGGCGTTGAATCGATCGACGCGCGTCTGTATCGCCCGCATGGCGGCGAGCAGTGGGTGCGCCTGTTCATGCGCGTGCAGCGCAACGAGCAGGGCGTGCCGGTGCGCGCGGTCGGCCTGATGCTGGATATCCAGCAGCAGAAGGCGCAGGAGCTGGCGCTGATCGAGGCCAAGAAGCAGGCCGAGGCGGCGACCATCGCGAAATCGAACTTCCTCGCATCGATGAGCCACGAGATCCGCACGCCGCTGAACGGCGTGCTGGGCATGGCGCAGTCGCTGGTCAACGATGGCTTGCTGACCGACCAGCGCGAGAAGGTGGACATCATTCTCGAGTCCGGCCGCACGCTGACGGCGCTGCTGAACGACGTGCTGGACCTGTCGAAGATCGAAGCCGGCAAGATCGAGATTTCCGCCGCCGATGGCGAGCTGGGCGTGGCGCTGGATCGCCTGCGCCAGCTGTTCCTCTCCAAGGCGGTAGAGCGCGGGCTCAACATCGATCTCGATATCGAGCCGGGCCTTCCGCGCCTGCTGCATTACGATCCGGTGCGCGTGCGCCAGTGCGTGGGCAACCTGTTGTCCAACGCCATCAAGTTCACCGAGCGCGGCAAGGTGAGCGTGAAGGTCGGTTCGCACGAAGTGGAAACGGGCCGCTGGATGATCACCATTGCGGTCACCGATACCGGCATCGGCATGACGCGTGGCGTGATGGACAAGCTGTTCTCCACCTTCACACAGGCCGACGCGACAATTTCGCGCCGCTTTGGCGGATCGGGCCTGGGTCTTGCGATCACGCGGCAACTGGCGCGCCTGATGGGCGGCGATGTTGTTGTGGAAAGCGAGCCGGGTCGTGGGTCGACGTTCACGCTGACCTTCCAGGCGGATGCCGCCAATGACGACGCCATCGCCCGGGGGAATGAGCCTGCGATCCCGGCCGTGAGCGACGCCGATCTGGCGCGTCTGCGTGGCATCAAGATCCTGCTGGTCGACGACAACGCCGTGAACCGTCAGGTGGTGAAGCTGTTCACCGCACCGCTGGCGCCGAAATTCGTCGAGGCCGTGAACGGGCAGGAGGCGCTGGATCGCCTGCGCGACGAGGCGTTCGATATCGTGCTGCTCGACGTGCACATGCCTGTCATGGACGGCAAGGAAGCGATCAAGCGGATGCGCGCTTCGCCGGAAACCTGGAGCAAGCTGCCGGTGATCGCGCTGACGGCCGACGCGATGAGCGGCGACCGCGAGCGCTATCTCGCGCTTGGCATGACGGACTATGTGTCGAAGCCGCTGGACCAGCGCGAGCTGACCCACAAGATCGCCGCCGCGATGGACGATCGCCGGCTGCTGGTCGAGAAGGCGGCTTAAGCCTTAGGGCTTCAGCACAACGCGACCAACGATCGTACCTTCGCGCAGCTGGTTGAGCGTGGCGTCGGCCTGATCGAGCGGGCGGGTTTCGACCGGGATCGGCGCGATCTTGCCAGCACGAACCAGCTCCATCATGTCACGCGTTTCGCCGAGCGGGCCGGTGTACGAGCCGACGATGGAATAGGGGCGGCCCGGGAAGGACGGGATCGGCGCGGCAAACTTTCCGCCGAAGAGACCCACCACAACGATCTCGCCGCCACGGCGGATGGCGCCGTTGGCGTAGTTGAGCGAGGGCGTGGAGCCGACGAAGTCAACCGCAGCTGCAACGCCGCCGCCGGTGTCGAGCTTCAGCTGCTTCAGGCTGTCGGCCTCTTTCGAGTTGTAGACGGCGTGGGCACCGGCGGCCATCGCGGCGTCGAGCTTGCGCGGGTCGATGTCGCAGCCGACGATCTTGTTGTTCGGGAACATGGCGCGCGCGAACTGCAGGCCCATCATGCCGACGCCGCCGAGACCGACGATGGCGATGGCTTCGCCTTCATAGGCGGTGCGGACTTTCTTCAGCGCGGAGAACGCCGTGATGCCCGAGCACATGTAGGTGGCGGCGAGACCTTCGGGAACGCCGGTCGCGTCGAGCAGGTATTTCGGGTGCGGGACGAGAACGTATTCGGAATAGCCGCCGGCGACCTGGATGCCGAGTTGGCGGGGCTTGTTGCAGATGTGCTCCTGGTCGCGCTTACAGGTGGCGCACTCGCCACAACCGATCCACGGGAAAACCACAAAGCGCTGCCCGACGGCGCGGCCTTCGAGCAGGGCGGCGGCATCCGGGCCGACCGAGGCGAGCGTGCCTTCGATCTCGTGGCCGAGCGTGTGGGGAAGCGAGCGGCCCTTGGACCAGTCGATCTTGTCGCCATCGCCGAGATCGACATGGCCGTCCTGCAGGTGGACGTCGGAATGGCAGACGCCGGAGTAAGTGATCTTCACGACCACTTCCGTGCCCTTCGGCGTCGGGATTTCGGAGACGACTTCCTCGAGCGGTTTGCCGTAGGCGACGATGGCTTGGCTCTTCATGGCGCGTTCCTCCGCAGGTGATGGTCTGCGTTAGCAACGACCGGCGGCGATGGGAAGAGCCGGCGCATTCATTATGAGGCCGGCCTTAGCGCAGGGCCATTCCGATAAGAGAGGCTGCCAGCCCTCGTTGATAGTCCGATAACAGGTTCCAGCCGGGCGGTTCGCCTCTTTGCTTGCTGACCCTGCGATAGCGGAAAAAGGCCCAAACGCAGGTGAGTGCGAATAGCGCAAGCAAGAGCGCCGCGATGGTCAGATAAGCTATTGGCGGAAGCGCGCCTCGTGTGAAGAGGATCGGGACGCAGACAATCACGTACAGAATGAGCTGCGTGCGCGCGCAACCCAGGCAAAATCCGATCAGAAAGTCTTTCGGCAAATTGTCTCCGCTCAAGCGTGTCTCTGAGTTTCAACTGGCGCGCGGCGGTTCTGGCGCACATGGCGCAGGCGCGGGTGGTTTTGGGGAGATGACCGTGCGCGCGGTTTGCATTTCGCTTTGCGGGGCGCACGGCGGCGGCGCAGGCGTGGCGGCGAATGCGGGCGCGCCTGCAAGGAGCGCAAGGACGAGCAGCAGGGTGCGAGTCATGATCCGGGCCTCTGATCGTGCCAGCAAGCTAGCACGTTTCAGAGGCCCGCACAGAGGGGGCGCTAGTGGCGCAGCGGTGACGGCGCGTCGGCGATCACGGCAGGTTCGGAAGCGGGCTGGCTATCACCCTGTGTGGAATGGAACGGGCGCGGCGGAGGACCGATGCACCGCATGATCAGCTTCGCGCGATCCTCATGAGAGAAATCTCCCTGCACGAGTTCGTCGAGCGAGAGGATCGGTTCCGGGGCCTCTACCGCAGTTTCAACGGGCGCCGGCGCAGGCGCAGCATTGATTGCCTGCGGCTTCGTCTGGGCGAAAACGGGGGAAGACAGCAGGACCGAAATCAGCAGGGCGACGCCTGTAACGGCCAGCTCGCGTTTCATGTTCATCTCCATCACGTCAGTGGCGATGAGATGAGGGTCGCGGCCGGGCGTGGCGAATTACAGGCGTAAAATGAGGAATTGCCGAGGCGAAAGATTAACTCTGCGGGCGTCCGTTAATGTGGAATGCGCCCAACCGATTTGATGATCGGGAAGTCGGATGTCGCGGGCGGAGCGGCCTTCATCAGCAACTGCCAGAGCTTTTCGTTGAAGTCCTTGTCAGGCGCGGCTTGGCCGGTGCGGACAACGATGAGCTTGCTTGAAGGCACGATGAACAGCTTGCGATCCATGGCGCCAAGGGCAGCGAGCGTGTCGCTCGGCGCCGATGGAATGAGCTGGCCCGAACGTCGCGGAGAATTAGGGCCGACGTTGACGGTCTCGCGTGAGCCATTGAGCCACCAGAGATGGCCATAGGCCGGGTTGGTCTTCGTGCGCGCGAAAAGCGCGTCGAGCTGTTCTTGCGAGATGAGGCGTGCGCCGGTTTGGTTGCGGCCGCCATCGAGCACGACCTGGCCCATGATGGCGAGATCGCGCGGCGTGGTGACGAGGCCGGTGGGGTTGCCGACGTCGGCGAACGCGGCGGGGCGCTGTTCCCAGCCCGTGCTGTGCATGTTGGCGACCTTGGTGAACCAGAGCTGGCTGAGCAGGTAGAGCTTCTGGTTTGCGACCTTCTCCAGCACCGGCTTCAGGATGGCGTAGGCCGGTGTGTTGTAGAAGAACTTCGTGCCGGCGGGGGCATCGAAGGTGAGATCCTCCTTCAGGCCGGAGTTCATCTCGAGCAGGTTGCGGACGGTGATCTTGCCTTCTTCCTGCGGCGTGGCTTTCGACCAGCGTGAGCCGATATAGTCCGAGACCGGGCGCTCGATATCGATGAGGCCTTTGTCCACGCCGACGCCGACCAGCAGCGCGATGAGGCTCTTCTGCTGCGAGGCGACATCCTCGCGCAGGCCGCCGCCTGCGGCATTGCCGTGCACGAAGTTGGCGCGGAACGTCTGCGCGGCGGGATCGTCGCCGAGGGGCCAGTTGTGTTCGGCGATCGTCTTGCCGTCCTGGATGATGAGGAAGCCCGTGGTCTTCTGCGACTGGACGTAGGCGACCGTTTCGGCGAGGGCGGCGGCGTTCCACGCGAAGGACATTTCAGGCTGTGTGGGCTCGCGCGGCGTCGTATCGGTGGCGCAGGCAGCGAGGGCGATGGCCGTGGCGAGGACGGCGAACCGTTTGAGCATGGTCGTCTCCGGCTGGCGGGCCCAGCGTGTTCCGGTTGATCGGGAAGGAGGCTAGCGCGTCGGCGGCGATGGGCAAGGCGGCGCGCCCCAGTCGAGGCACACCTTTGCGCCATCGGCGGGGATCGCGCCTGTCTTGTCGAACATGCCGTCGAGCCGGATGTTGGCGATGGAAGGGCCATCCCGGCCCATGCGCATCCACATGAAGTGATCGACCGCGCCGGGCGAGCCATCAAAGCCGCGCTCGCCGCCGGTCGTGCCCAGCATGATGTAGTCGCGCTTCACGCCGCCTGCAGAAGGCCGCTGGCTGTAGCTGTAGCGATGCAGGTGGCCGTTGAGCAGGGTGTAGGGGCGGGTGGCCAGCGCTGCCTCGATGCGAGCGAGGCCGCCATCGCCGGCGCGTTCGTAGACCGGCTTGTGCATCAGCAGGATCGTCCAGCGGACGTTCGGATTGTCTGCGATGGCTTTCTCGAAATAGGCGGACTGTTCGGGGCCGATCTCGCCGGTGCGGGATTCCTTCAGCGCGCGATAGGGCAGCTTCTCGGCGGCGGCTGGGTCCGTCTTGCGCAGGTTCAGGAAGTCGGCGCGCATCTGGTAGATCTCGCGCATCTTCGCTTCGGGATAGTCTTCCGTGTCGAGCGCGAGGAAGAGGACGTTGCCGTAGACAAAGCTGTAATAGCGCGGGCCATAGCGCTCGGCCCAGACGCTGCGTTGCGTGACGTTCGTCAGGTCGTGATTGCCGGCGATGTGGAAGAAGGGCGCGGAGTCCGCAAGGCGTGCGTCGAATTCATCCCACTGGCGTTTGAGCTCGTCGCTGTCTTCCGTGCCGCCGTCGATCATGTCGCCGGTGGTGAGGATGAAGGTGGGGCGGAGGAGTTTCAGTTCGGCGAGCGCGATATCGAACACGCCCTTGCGATAGCCGGACTCAAGGTCCGTGACGATGGCGAAGGAGAAGTCTTCCGGCGCGTTGTCGAAGCGCGTGTGCGTCCACGGTGTCGGGCCGCTGGCGATGTCGGACTGGAAGGCGGGGCTGGCGCAGGCCGCGAGGGCCGCGAGAGACAGGGAGGCGGCCCAGCGTTTCATCTCAGTCTTTCTTCAGGCCCGCAGGCGAGGCGATGCGATAGAAGCAGGAGCGGCGGCCGGTGTGGCACGCGGCTCCCGTCTGGCGGACTTTCAGGAGCACCGCATCCTGATCGCAGTCGACGCGGATCTCGGTGACGTGCTGTTCGTGGCCGGACGTGTCGCCCTTGCGCCAGAGGCTCTTGCGCGAGCGCGACCAGTAGACGGCGCGGCCGGTGTCGATGGTCTGCTGCAGGGCCTCGGCGTTCATCCAGGCGAGCATCAGGACTTCGTTTGTGTCGGCATCCTGCGCGATGGCGGCGATGAGGCCATCGGCGTCGAACTTCGGACGAAGCTCGATCGTCTCGTCCTGTTCGGAACCGGAAAGGGGCGGGGCGAAGGTCATGGCTGCGGACTAGCGCGGAATTCGCGCGGCGTCATGAGGGAGCTTTGGCGTAGCCGATCGACATCTCCACCACGACGGGTTTTGCCGCGCGCATTTCCGGGCTGTCGGAGCGGAAGACCTTGTCGGGATCGCCCGAGACCTTGGCGCGGACATCGGCGGGCGTGTCTTCGGGCAGGTCGAAATTCATGCGCTGGAAGCAGGTTCCGCCATCTGGCGTTTCCAGGGCGCCGCCGAGCCAGTTGCCCGCCTCGCCGGAATTGTGGTTCTCGAAGCCCATCAGCATGAAGGGCCCGCCATTGGCGGCTTCGACCTGTTCGAGCGTGGCGCCGATGATCACGCCCTTGGGGCCGATCCATTGCGTCTCTTCGCCGCCGACGCGGATATGTGCGGGGCCGCCGGTCGTCTCGCCGAACCAGAAGAGTTCGGCGCGCATGGCGGGGTTGTTGGCGAAGAGCACGACGGCCGTTTCCTCGCTGTCGACCCAGGCGACGGTTTCTTCCGTCACGTTCTCGGCGCCGTGAGCTTCGATGAGCGCGGCTTTGGTCGTGTCGGCCTTGATGAAGGCGTCCGGGCCGCAGGCCATTTGCGGCAGGAGGACGGCGCCATGGCCGGTCTGCTCCCCGGCGGATTCCGGCGCGGCGTCCGCCGCGGGCGGGGGTGGAGGCGATGGCGAGCAGGCCGCGAGGGCGAACGCGGCAAGCGCGAAAGGCAAGGTGGCGGTCGTACGTTTCACGCAGTTTCCCCGATCAGGTCGCCCAGACGCGACGGGGGGACTTGAGCGCAAGACGGGGCAAATGTCGATTGCGCTCAGAGCGCGTTGTCAGTTTGCCTTCGCGTGATCCTTGACGATGCTGGTCCACAGCTTGCCGACTTCGTCCATCGCCTGGTCGAAGGCTTTTGTCTCGGCGGCTTGCCGCGCCTTGTCGGCGGCGTCGCCGGAGCCCCAGAGATTGGAGCGCTTTTCCTCGGTCGCGGTGGCCTCGCCGACGCCGTACATGAAGCCGGTGCGGACATCGATGATGGCGAAGGAAGCGGTCGAGGTGACGATGGCGTTCTCGGTGTCGAACATGCCGAGCGCGATGGTCTGCAGCGGGCCGATCTGGGCGGATTCGGTGCGGAAGCTGGTGTCGAGCGTGTAGACGAGCAGGGCGTCGGTGCGCAGCTGGGCGGCGGCCTCGCGCAGTTCCTTCGTCGAGGTGAGATTGGTCGGCACGATGATGCGGGCAAGCGCCGCGACGTCAGCCACTTGCGGCAAGCGGGCGATGCGGTCGAGGGCGTCTTCGCGTTCGATGTCGCGTGTGGTGATGACGCTGTAGGCGCCGCGTCCGTAGCCGGAATTGGTCATGCTCTGGTAGCCGGACGTTGCGACACGGGCGATGGCGATGCGGGCGGGAAAGACCATGGCGGGTTCGCGCTTGAAGGCGTCGGCGATGGCCTCGTCCTTCTCCGAGATGGCGGCGAGCGACACGCCGCCCGAGGGCGTCGTATAATAACTCGCGCAGCCGCCGAGCAGCGCGAGACAGACAGCGGCGATCGCAAAGTGTTTCATGGTGTCCCCTCCAGACTGTGCGGCGGGAGGAGGCTCTCGCAGCGTGGCGAGAATGCGGCTCGGGCGTGGCGCAGTCTTGAAACATCGGCCGGCGCGACGCACGATCCGGTGATGAAGCGAACAGTGATGTCAGGATTGGCGCTGGCTCTGGCAGCGTGTGCGACGCCTGCGGCGGAGGGGCCAAGGCTCGGACCGTCCCTGCCGGGATGCCCACCGGCGGGATGGGATCGCGCGAAGCTGAACGCTTTGAAAGCGGTCGCGTTCGAGATTGCCGATGTGGGAGCGCGCGAGGCGTTCGCCAAGGGGATCACCACGTGCCTTGGAAGCCATGATCCGGCGTTGCGGGACGGGGTCGCATTCGAGGCGCTGAAGCACATGCTGCGGGGGAAGCAGCTCGGCGACGCGACGAAGAAGGCGCTGGTCGCGGATCTCGTTGGCAAGCTGGATGAAGCAGATCCGCTGGGCGTGCGGCAGCCGTTTGCGGCGCTGGCGTTGTCTGAAGTGGCGCGGGCGGACCGGATCGATCCGTACCTGACAGAGGATGAGCTGGTGAAGTTGCTGGTGGAGGCGCAGCACTGGTTCATCAACATCAAGGATTATCGCGGGTTCAGCGAGACGGAGGGCTGGCGGCATGCGGTGGCGCATGGGTCGGACCTGTTGCTGCAGCTGGCGCTCAATCCGCGTGTCGATGCGGAAGGGTTGAAGCTGATCGTCTCGGCGGTGGGCGTGCAGGTGGCGCCGGCGGGGGATTTCTACATTCATGGCGAGAGTGAGCGGCTGGCGCGGCCGATCCTGTTCGCGGCGGGGCGCGGGGTGATGACCGAAGCTGAATGGAGCGACTGGCTGATGAAGGTGGCGACGCCGGAGGATGCGGACAAGGTGTTTTCGTCAGAGGCGGGGCTGGCCTGGCGTCACAATGTGATGGGCTTCCTGCAGGCGCTCTACATGAATGTCGTCGTCGGCAGCGACACGAAGGATGATGTGTTGCGGCCGGGACTGGAAGCGGCGCTGAAGGCTATGCCTTAGTCGCTGGCGCCTTGCGAAGCTGCACGCGCTGGAAGGCGACGAGGCGCAGGATGATTACGGCGGGAATGGCGCACGGGCCGGCATAGATCAGCGAGGCGCGGATATAGGTGCCGGCGTGGGCGAAGGCGTGCTCCATCGAGTCGATGGAGATGTTGCCGAGCACGCTGATCTCGAGGCCGAGCTGCTGGGCGGCCCAGGTGATGCCGGCATAGATCGGCCCCGTGCCGGTGCAGGCGGCGAGGATGCACATGATGGTGATGCCGGCGACGGAGCCGATGCCGAAGCCGCCTTCACGCAAGAACATCATCGCAAACAGCAGGCCAAGCTCGAGCGGGACGGCGACGTGCCAGGCCCAGACCTGATAGTTGAATTCAGGCATGCCCCAGAGCAGGTGGACGAACCAGCCGGCGGGATTGAGAATGCCGGCGGCGATCCAGCCGAGCGGCGCAAACACGCGAACCGGCGTCCTGAAGTTCAGGCCCGCCTTGGCCATTCCATAGTCGCCAACCAATGTGTCCCCCCGCGTGGATGGCGCAGGTCTAGGGGATTGGCGCGGGTTGGGGAAGGGCGTGCGGGGGCGTTCCTCGCGGTGGGGCGCGGGGTTGGGTGTTCGGGTTGTGGCCTGAGTTAGTTCAGGCGGATTTTGCTCCGCTCATTCCGGCGAACTTCGGAATGAGCGGGGTGAGAGCTGTGCGTGTGGGGTCCGCGCTTTGCGCGGAGTCTGGATCCCGGCCTTCTCCCTGCGCTCTTCTCCCGACGCCCTTCGGGCTTTGGGA
>JAOATF010000075.1 GCA_030158285.1 Hyphomonadaceae bacterium | reverse complement strand
GCCCGCCGCCGCGCAAGACACCTCAGAACACAGCCCCAATTATGAGTCAGACTCTGAGCAGCGACCAACGGGAGCGTCCGTCGAAGGACGAGCGCGTGCGCACCAACGGCCCCTACTCCGCCACCCCGCCCTCCGGCGTCTCCGACAGCAACGGCCGCAGCCATTCCGCCTGCGTTGTGTCCATTCGCGGCAGCATCACGCGCGTCGTGTAATGCCCCAGCAGCCTGTCCCCGCGCATGAACGCCCAATCCACCACCTGCGACGGCTGGAACTCCACGATCGCGCCTTCCTTCAGATCGCCGAGATAACGCGGCTGCGCCGACAGCTCGCCGATGATCTTGTCCGGCGCACGCGCGACATTCTCCACCCACGCCTCTTCAACGCCGGATTGCCCGTCGCGACGCGGCAGCGCGGCCTTCAGCGAGAAATCGTATTCGTCCTGCGCAGGCTCGCCAAAATGCGTCCAGAACAGCGCAAGGTTCGCCTTCGCCTTGTCCTTCGCCGCAGACAGCTCGCGCTGGAATTCCGCCTCAGGATCGGCCGCAGGCGCTTCCCCGCACGCCGTCAGCGCCAGCACGCACGCAGCGAGCAGCGCCCTCACTGCGCCCCGCCGGCCACCGGGTCCTTGAGCTTGATCTCGAACATCGTCGGCCAGTACTTGCCCGTGACGTAGATCTTGTCGTTCGGCGCATCATACGCGATGCCGTTCAGCACATCCGTCTTCGCCCGCTCCGCCGGCGTCAGCAGCCCGCGCAGGAACACCACGGAGGTCACTTTCCCCGTCGCCGGATCGATCCGCACGATGCGGTCGGTCTCGAACACGTTGGCCCAGATCTCGCCCTTGATGAATTCCAGCTCGTTCAGCTTGTCGATCGCGCGGCCGTTCATCGTCACGTTGATGCGGCCGGTCTCCTGCAGCGTCACAGGGTCCAGCTTGCGAATGGCGCTGGTGCCATCGCTCATGTAAATCTGCTCGTCATCGCGCGTCAGCGCCCAGCCTTCGCCCGGATAGGTCCACTCGCTCTTTTTCTCGAGCGTCTCCTTGTCGAGGATAAAGCCCACCTGGTCGCGCCAGGTCAGGCTGATGACGCGGTCATCCCAGATCACCATGCCTTCGCCGAAATACTTCGGATCAAGCGTGAACTGCTTCAGCGGTTGCGCCGTCGCCATGTCGACCTTGCGCACCCACGACGTGCCCTCTTCCCCCGTGCTCTCCCACAGCTGGCCCTCATGGATCAGCAGGCCCTCGGTGAAAGCCTTGGGATCGTGCGGGTGCCGCGCCACCACGTCGAAGCCATAAACCGGGATCGCCGGCGGCGCGTTGGGCGTTGTCGCTGCGGGCGGCGTGGCCGGCGAGCAGGCGAACGTGGCGAGGAAGGCAAGCGATGCAAGGATTCTCATGGCGCGCTTTCTAAAGCGAGATCGCCTCAGGTGGAAGCGGGTTACCGCATCCGCCGCCTTCGGCGTCGGCCCCTTCCGGCCCTGCGGGCCACCTTCCCCGCTTCGCGGGGCAGGGCCACAAACCGCTGGCATCGTGGGGAAGTCCTCCCTCGCCGAAGGCGGGGGAGGTGGCGCGAAGCGACGGAGGGGGCTGCCTGCGAAGCAGGCGGAGCTCCCTCCCCACTCACCAGCCCGTCTACTGCTGTCCCGGACGCGGCGCCACAGGCGGGCGGGCTGGCAGGGCCGGCGGCGAGCCGATCAGGCCGTCCGGACGCGCCTTGGCCAGCATGCGCTTGTAGGCCGGACGTTCTTCCATCCGCGCCTTCCACGCGTTGATCTTCGGATACTTCGTCTCGTCCACGATGTTGAGCTTCATCGCGAAGTTGAGCGGGAACACCATCATGATGTCCGCAGCCGAGAATTCCGCGCCGCCGAAATACGGATGCTTGGCCAGCCAGTCTTCCGCGAACTGCACTTCAGCGTCCGAGTCCACCAGCGGCGAACGCGTCGTCGGCGGCTTGATCATCCACACGCGGTAATCCGCGATCACCCGGCCGGCGAGCGAGCCCTCGGCATGGTGCATCCAGATCAGGTGGTCGGCATAGTCCGACGTGTTGATCGCCGGCGTCAGCTTGCCCGGCGCATAGCGGTTGATGATCGTCTCGATGATCGCGCCCGACTCCGTCATCACCTGGTCGCCGATCGTCACGGTCGGCGCCACGGGCATGCCCGGGTTCACCTTGCGGATCTCCGCCATCGAGCCCGCGAGGTCGCCGCGCTTGAACACCAGCGTGTAGGGAAGGTTCAGCTCTTCCATCAGCCAGACGATCCGCTCGGAGCGGCGGCCTTCAAGGTGATAGATCGTGATCGGCGGCATCTCCATCGGCCGCAGGACCGCCGTGGCGACAGTCGTTTCCGGCGCGCCCTGCGTTGCCGACATCGAGCTGCAGCCCGCGAGTGCGAGCGCGGCAAGCGCAACGCCAAGATGAAGTTTCATGATGGTTCTCTCCCAGAGTCGTTTTTATAAGTCGTTTCTGTTTTCAGTTCGGTGATGACGCCGTGCGCGCCGGCGGCCGCGCCTCGTCCGGCAGCGGTACAGGCGGGCTCAGCATGCCATTCGGCCGCGCCTTCGCCACCATGCGCTGATAGGCCGGACGCGCATGCATGCGATCCAGCCAGCCCAGGATGTTCGTATACTTCTCATTGTCCACGATGTTGAGCAGCAGCGTATAGCGCAGCGCGAATTCCATCATGATGTCGGCCGAGGAAAACTCCGCCCCGCCGAAATACGGATGCTTGCCCAGCCAGTCGTCCGCAAACCGGATGACGTTCTCGGAATCCACCAGCGGCGAGCGTTTGTCCGGCGACTTGATCTGCCAGACATTGTAGTCCGTCCCCACGCGCGGCAGCAGCGAGCCCTCGGCATACTGATACCAGATCTGGTGCCAGGGATAATCCTTGCTATCGAGCGCCGGCATCAGCTTGCCCGGCGCATGGCGGCGCAGGATCACATCGATGATCGCGCCCGATTCCATCAGCACCTGATCCTCGTAGATCACCGTCGGCGCCGTCGGCATGCCGGGGTTCACCTTGCGGATCTGCGCCAGCGACGCGCCAAGGCTGTTGTTCACGAACTTCAGCTCATAGGGAAAGCCAAGCTCTTCCATCAGCCACACCACGCGCTCGGACCGGCGGCCTTCGAGGTGATAGATCGTGATCGGCGGCATCGGCGTCGCCGCCTGCCCCGTCACGGCCTGACCTGCCGCTGCCCCGGAATTGTGCGTGGAGGCACAGCCGCCCAGCGCGGCAGCCAGCGCAAGCCCGGCAGCCAGAATCGCAAGTCTCATGGTCACGTCTCTCCCGACGCCCCGCTTGCCGGGGACTTTTGTGTGCCGCACCGTTACCCGCTGGGATCATTCCCGCAAGTGACGTTCACGAGACCCCTGTGAGCCCTCTTGCCAGCGGCAAAGTCCTGTTATATTTACATCGTAAAATAAACGGAGACACACATGGCCACGTTCACGCCCAACCTGCTCGCCGGAAAGACTGCTTTCGTTGCTGGCGCCTCCAGCGGCATCAACCTGCAGATCGCCACGCGCCTCGCCGCCGAAGGCGCGAAGGTCACCATCCTCTCTCGCTCGCCGGAGAAGATCGAAGCCGCCGCTCAAGGCATCCGCGACAAGGGCGGCACATGCATCGGCATCGCGCAGGACGTCCGCGACCATGACGGCGTCGGCGCCGCCTTCGCGAAATCAGTCGAGGCCCATGGCGAGATCGACATCCTCGTCTCCGGCGCCGCGGGCAACTTCGTCGCGCCGTTCAACGGCATCTCCTACAACGGCTTCCGCGCTGTCATCGATATCGACCTCGTCGGCTGCTACAATGTGATGCGCCAGGGCTTCCAGCACCTGCGCAAGCCGGGCGCGTCGGTCATCACCATCTCCGCCCCGCAATCCATCCACCCCTACCCCTTCCAGGCCCACGTCAACGCCGCCAAGGCCGGCGCCGACATGATGATCAAGACAATCGCCGTCGAATGGGGTCCGCTCGGCGTGCGCGTGAACTCCATCATCCCCGGCCCCATCGCCGACACCGAAGGCATGAACCGCCTCGCGCCGACGCCGGAAGCGATGGAGAAATCCGCCAAGGGCAACCCGATGCAGCGCCTCGGCACGAAAGACGAAGTCGCCGACCTCGCCCTTTTCCTCACCTCGGACGCCGCCGCCTACATCACCGGCGCCATCATCCCCTGCGACGGCGGCCTGTCATTGCTGGGCGTGGGACGTGTGGGCGGTATGGGTTAGATATAATCCGGCTCGGCGACGGTGCGTTCGTTCAGAACCCCGTCGCCCGTGTTCACCACCTCGGCCTTCTCGAACAGCACCACCTGGCACTCGCCACCGAGCGCCTCTGGCTTATGCTCCGTGCCCTTCGGCACGATGATGAAACAGCCCGGCGCCACATCCTCGAAGCGGTCGCGGAAATGCATCCGCAGCGTCCCACCCACCACGAGGAACATTTCGTCCGCGTCGGCATGCTGATGCCAGTGGAACTCGCCCTGCAGCCTCACCAGCCGCACATCATGGTCGTCCACCCGCCCCACCCGCTTCGGGCTCCACGGCTCGGCGAACAGCGTGAACTTGTCGGCAATCGAAACCGGGCGCGGCGTCATCTCTGTCTCCCGACCCCCTGCACGATCAGAACATCGGATCGGTGTTGACCGCTTTCGGCAGGGCAACCTCGGACCCGTCCTCGTCCGCGCCGCCCCACACCCGCAGCACCACGCGGATCACGATCCGCGTCACCACCGCCAGCCCGAGGCACGCCAGCATTATCCACATCGGCGGCCGCAGCGGATCGTCGATCGCAAAGCCAAACCCGATCAGCGCCAGCGCCGACATCACGTAAAAGCCCTTCACCAGCACCCGCAGCGGCTGTCCGCGCCACGGGAACCACCCGCAGACGATCCCCACCGACATCAGCACCAGGAACGCCACCGCGATCCAGCCGACGTGCAGGTCCAGGTCACCCTTCGACGCCACAATGGCGATGCACACGGCCATGCAGCCGAGCCCGAGCAGATGCACGAGGGTATGGTAGGCAATTTTCATCTATAGCGTTCTTGCCGCGCATCGGCCCTGAATGCCATCAGAATTCTTCGTCTTCTGCATCGTCCGGGGCGACTGCCAGCGTTGCCGCGTCCACGCATTTTCTGGCCGCCGACACCGCCCGCAAGGCCTTCAACGTCGTACCCTCGACAAGACCGTCCATCAGCGCCGCGTGGCCACCCCGGTTCACCGACGTCTTGCAGTCATCAACCGCCCACGCCGGCGCGGCAGCGATGGTCACGAGACAGGCAGCAATTGCGATACGGATCAATATGGGCGCCTCCCCCAAATCCCGATGTCGTCATCCTAACTGATCGCCGGGCCATCGTGAAACGACCTCGCGCAGGCAGCGCCTCTAGGACGCCTTGCAGCGCCCCTCCGCAAACGCCTTCCTCAGCGCGTTCACATCGTCCGCAAGCCGCGCCTGCGCCGCCACCGCGTCCAGCTGAACAAGCGTGGCGACGCCGATCTGCTGGCTTGTCGCCTTGTCGGTGAACGCGACTTCGATCGGCCCACGCTTCGCCAGCTCGGGCTCCCACTCAGCCCAGTAGTCCAGCGCGTCGAATTCATCCTCTCCATAACCTAGATTGTCGAAGCTGCGCAGCGTCGACGGGCTGTCCGGCCAGGCGAATCTCACGCCCTTCCGGTCCGGCCGCCTGGCTGCGCTGTAGCCCCAGGTGTCCGTCATCTCTCCTGCGGTGATCCGGACGAGCATGTCCTGCACCGGCTTGCCGTTGAGCAGCAGCCGCGGCCATTCCAGCGTGAAGCCCCCCTCCCTTGTCACCATCGAGCCAGCGACCTGCCAGTCGGCGCGAGGCATGGAGTCGCCATAGCGCAGCGTCTGGAAAACAAGCTTGCTGTTGCCGACCGCATATCCCTTGGCTTTGGCTTCGGGCGCGAGCTGCAGCGTTGCCGTGAATGGCCCGGTATCGAGCATCATGTTGCGCGCGCTACGCCCATCGGTGACCAGCGAGCCGGCTGTCGTCAGCCCACCCGCCTCACGCGTGATCTCGCATCGCTGCGACTGCGCCATCGCCGGCGCGGCGCTCAAGGCGACCATGGCAATCAAAAGTGCGCGCATCGTCGTGTCTCCCCTCCAGCCGAGGTGGAGCCTAGCCGAAAACGCACCGAGGCGCATCCTGCCGCCCGCAGCCGGCCTGAGATCAGCCCCAGAACGCCCGCACCGCTGCGGCAATCGCCTTGCCCTGCCGCAGCCCCTGCTCGATCACCGGAATCCGGCGCGACGGGTCCATCATGTTCATTCCGAACACGTCCTGCGTCTCTGCGTCGGGCGAGATCACATGGAATTGGCCGCCCGCCGCCAGCACGGCCTCCGCCTCGGCATTGATGCGCGCGAGCATGCGCGGCTCCGCGATCGCCATCGGGATCACTGCAATGGCCAGCACGCGCGCATGCCCCGCAGCGACATCCACATTGGTGGCCGAGCGCATGCCGCCATCCATCCACACGCGCTCATTGATCGCCACCGGCGGATAGATGCCCGGCACCGAACAGCTCGACGCCACCGCGCGCGTCAGGTCCACGCCATCGCTCTCGCGCCACACCTTGAACTCGCCGCTCGTCGCGTCGACCGCCGTGCAGGCAAAGTTCTTCGGCCATGCGCCGGCAACGCCCAGCGTCTGGAATTGCGCCAGCATCTGCGATTCGGGGATTGTCGCCGACGTGCGAGACACCTCGCCGATCTCCCGGCGCTTCTCGACCGGCGGCTCGCCCGTCTCCGGCAGGCTCATGAAGAACGCCATCACCTTGGAGAGATCCGGCGGCGGCCCGGCCGCCGGCCCCGTGCTTGTCGCCGCCTGCTGCCGCGCCACCGCGATCTGCATCTCCGCCATCATGTTGGGCGACACGCCCCGCGCAATCGCGCTGCCGACAATCGATCCCGCCGATGTGCCGAGATAAAGGTCCGCCCCGCCAATGCTGACGCCCTCAGCCTCAAGCCCGGCCAGCAGCCCCGTCTCCCACGCAACGCCCAGCGTCCCGCCCCCGCCCAGAACCACCGCGCGTCCCGCCATCGCTTATCTCCCTGATCGTCTGGTCTTGGTATTGTCTTGAACGGGCAGCATCCCGCCAATCCGTCCCTCATCGCAAGGGGGCGCGAGCAACCGCGATCACACGCGCCGCCGGAAACTCAACTCCCCGATCACCACCAGCGCCCCGCCCGCGAGGTAAGCCGCGACATCCAGCATATCGAACACGCCGCCAAACACGATCGCCGCCAGACGGTTGTCCGCCAGCCCCAGCATCTTCAACACGCCAAGCGCCTGCCCGATCTCCACCGCCAGCGCCACACCCAGCGTCACCGCCAGCGCCTGCGCCACGCTCATCCGCGTCATCGCCCGCAACGCCGCATAGACCAGCGCCACCACCAGCACATCGCCCAGATACCCGCGCACAAACCCGTCCGTCACGAACAGCGCGATCAGCAACTCGACGATGAACAGCACCAGCGCCCCAACCACGTAGATCCCGCGCAACTGTCCTTCACCTGTCATACCGTTTTCCATCTGGGTTGCCTCCACCGGCAAAGCCGGGGGAAGTGGATCGCGAAGCGAGACGGAGAGGAAGCCCCGCTGACGAAATCGGCATTCAGGCGCGTGTTCGGAAAAGGCGGAACAGAATACCTGAAACGATCAGCGCAACGACGATGATAATGACTAGATCGACCTCATCGCGAAACCGCGCACGAGCGACAAGCAAGCTGACAAGAGCGGCCGCCCCACTGATCCCTATGACAAGCCTATGGAATATCGTCGGGCTATCGCTGTTGAAAGGCCGCCACGCTTCCAATCCTATCAACAGCGATGTCAGCCCCGGCGCCAGCCAGGCAATAGAGCCGCTCCAGCTCGGAAGAATGTTGGCCAGCGTCACGATCGAGCAAATCGCGCCAACCACAACCATGACCATCCAGGCAGCTCGAAGAAACTGGGCGAGCGCCACGTGTGGCTTCCTTTCTAACGCTGCGATGCTTCCCAAGCCTCAGCAGACCCCTTCGCCAGGTCCCGCACGCGGCCAATAAAGCTCTGCCGCTCCGTCGGTGAGATGACCCCGCGCGCATCCAGCAGGTTGAAAATGTGCGACGCCTTCAGCGCCTGCTCATAGGCCGGCAACGGCAACGGCTTCTCCAGCGCCAGCAACTTCTTGCAGACCTTCTCGCAATCCGAGAACCAGCGCTGCAGCACTTCGGTATCGGCATGCTCGAAGTTGTAGGCCGACTGCTGTTTCTCGTTCTCGAGGAACACATCGCCATAGCTCAGCGGATACTCGCTCTCAGGATCATTGAACGGCAGGTCATACACGCGATCGACGCCGAACACATACATCGCCAGACGCTCAAGCCCGTAGGTCAGCTCGCCCGACACCGGCCGCACATCGAGACCACCCACCTGCTGGAAGTAGGTGAACTGCGAGACTTCCATCCCGTCGCACCAGACTTCCCAGCCGAGGCCCCACGCGCCCACGGTCGGGTTCTCCCAGTCGTCCTCGACAAAGCGGATGTCGTGCACGCTCGGATCGATGCCGATCTCGTAGAGGCTCGAGAGGTAGAGGTCCTGAATGTCCGGCGGGTTCGGCTTCAGGATCACCTGATACTGGTAATAGTGCTGCAGCCGGTTCGGGTTCTCGCCATAGCGCCCGTCCTTCGGCCGCCGGCTCGGCTGCGGATAGGCGGCATACCAGGGCTTGGGGCCCAGCGCGCGCAGCGTGGTCGACGGGTGCAGCGTGCCCGCACCGACTTCCATATCGTAAGGCTGCAGGATCGCGCAGCCCTTGGACGACCAGTAATTCGACAGCTTCAGGATGATTTCCTGAAAGCTTTTCGGCTTCTGGATGTCGCGCATTGCAGGCGTACTCATGACGGCTCCCGGGAGGCGCATCTCTCTAGAGCGGGCCGCTTTCGGTGTCACTCACCGAGAAGACCCCCCTTTACCTCAGGGTCAATTCGTAAACGCAACACTTGCTTAATTTAACAGGAGCAATTTGTGCCAATAGCAACCGCAAGTAGCAAGCTCAGGCCACTCCATGCTCGCGACTTTCCGCTCCCGCCCCCCCTCCTCCGGCCCCGCCGCGCGCGATTCCGCGGGCATGATTGCCGCACTCGACCGCGTCATGGCGGTGATCGAGTTCGGCCCCGATGGCACGATCATCAGCGCCAACGCCAACTTTTCCAGCGCGATGGGCTACACGGCGGATGAGATCCGGGGCCGCCATCACCGCATGTTCGCCTCCCCCGACTACGCCGCCAGCGAAGACTACCGCCAGTTCTGGGCCCGCCTGAATCGCGGCGAGTTCGTCGCCGGCGAGTTCAAACGGATAGCGAAGGGCAATCGCGAGATTTGGCTGCAGGCCAGCTACAACCCGATCATGGACGGCAGCGGCCGTGTTGTTCGCGTCGTGAAATTCGCCACCGACATCACCGAGCAGAAGACCCGCGCGATGGACGCGACGGGCCAGATCGAAGCGATCAACCGCTCGCAGGCCGTCATCGAGTTCAACCTCGACGGCACGATCCTCAACGCCAACCCCAATTTCTGCAAGGCGATGGGCTACGCCCTCGAGGAGATCAGGGGCAAGCATCACCGCATGTTCGCCGAGCCGGCCTTCGCCGCCAGCGCCGAATACGCCGACTTCTGGAACAGCCTGCGCCGCGGCGAATTCCAGGCCGCCGAATACAAGCGCGTCGCCAAGGGCGGCCGCGCCGTGTGGATCCAGGCCAGCTACAATCCGATCAAGAATGCCGATGGCGTCGCCTTCAAGGTCGTGAAGTACGCCACCGACATCACCGCCACCGTCGAACGCCGCATGCGCAACGAGCGCCTCTCTGCTGATATCGAGCGCGACCTCTCCGGCATCGCCGGCAACATCACCAGCGTCTCGCGCCAGGCCAGCGAAGTCGCCGGCGCCGCCACGCAGACCAACGACACCATCCAGAGCGTGGCCGCGGCAGCCGAGGAACTGAGCGCCTCGATCAACGAGATCTCCGCCGGCATTTCCTCCTCGAAAACCTCCGCCGACAAGGCCCTCGATCTCACCCACACCGCCGACGCCTCGACCGCCGCCCTCACCCGCACGGCCGAACAGATGTCCGGCATCGTCGAACTGATCGACGATATCGCCTCGCAGATCAACCTGCTCGCCCTCAACGCCACGATTGAATCCGCCCGCGCGGGCGAAGCCGGACGCGGCTTTGCCGTCGTCGCCGCCGAAGTGAAACAGCTCGCAGCCCAGGTCTCGTCGGCGACCAAGACGATCAACACCGAGATCAAGGGCGTGCAATCCGTCTCGGCGGATGTCGTGACCTCGCTGAAATTGATTCAGTCGGCCGTCACCACCATCACCACCAGCATCGCCTCCGTCGCCGCGGCCGTCGAACAGCAGTCAGCCGCAACCTCGGAAATCTCCTCGACCATGCAGTCGGCCGCCACCTCCGTCACCGCCATCGACAAGGGCATCGGCGCCATGGCGGATGCAATGTCCTCGGCCTCCCACGCCACCGAACAGGTGCGCGGAAACATGGCGGTGCTGGTGAACTAGTTCACGGCAGGCCTTGCGTTGTTAACCACGCGCTACAAGCAATGATGCTGATAGCAAACGGATTTTCTTTGCTCCGTGTGCTGAGGATCGCGCTCGCTTAACCTTTGAATAATGGCCTCCCGTCACCTTGCCGCTGTTCAGGTTGGGGTAAGGTATTGTTCAGCATCACGAAGTCCGCGTCGCGCACCAGCGCCCAGTCTGACGCCGCGACCGTCACCGCGCTCGACCGCGTGATGGCTGTCATCGCCTTCACCCCCGACGGCACGATTCTCTCGGCCAACGACAACTTCTGCAAGGCGATGGGCTATTCCGCCGACCAGATCCGCGGCCACCACCACCGCATGTTCCTCACGCCCGCCGATGCCGCCAGCCCCGACTACCGCCGCCTGTGGGACCGCCTCAATCGCGGCGAGTTCGTTGCGGAGGAATTCAAGCGCGTCACCAGCACCGGCAAGGAAGTCTGGCTGCAGGCGAGCTACAACCCGATCATGGACAGCAAGGGCCATGTGATCCGCGTGGTGAAGTTCGCAACCGACATCACCGACCAGAAGAACAAGGCGATGGACGCGACCGGGCAGCTCGAAGCGATCAATCGCAGCCAGGCCGTCATCGAGTTCAACCTCGACGGCACAATCCTCAACGCCAACGCCAATTTCTGCGGCGTGCTCGGCTACGCCCTCGACGAGATCAAGGGCCGTCACCACCGCCTCTTTGTCGACCCGGCTTACGCCGCCAGCCGCGAGTATGCCGAATTCTGGAACAGCCTTCGCCGCGGCGAATTCCAGGCCGCTGAATACAAGCGCGTCGCCAAGGGCGGCCGCGCCGTCTGGATCCAGGCCAGCTACAACCCCATCTGCAACGCCGATGGCGTGCCGGTGAAAGTCGTGAAATACGCCACCGACATCACCGCCACCGTCGAGCGCCGCATGCGCAACGAGCGCCTGTCCGCCGACATCGAGAAAGACATCTCGGCCATCGTCAACAGCGTCTCGTCGGTCTCGCAGAAAACCACCGACGTCGCCGCCGCCTCGGAGACCACCTCCGACACCATCCAGTCCGCCGCCGCCGCGACCGAACAGCTCAGCGCCTCGATCAACGAGATTTCCGCCAGCGTCTCGTCCTCGAAATCCTCCGCCGACCGCGCGCTCGACCTCACCCGCTCCGCCGACACGCAAACCGCCGCCCTCACCCGCACGGCCCAGCAGATGTCCGGCATTGTCGAGCTGATCGACGACATCGCCTCGCAGATCAACCTGCTCGCCCTCAACGCCACCATCGAGTCCGCGCGCGCAGGCGAAGCGGGACGTGGCTTCGCCGTCGTCGCCGCCGAAGTGAAGCAATTGGCGGCGCAAGTCTCGTCCGCCACCAAGACCATCTCGACCGAGATTCACGGCGTGCAGTCCGTCTCCGCTGACGTGGTGAAGTCGCTGAAAGCGATCCAGGGCTCGGTCAACGAGATCACCGGCAACGTCTCCTCCGTCGCCGCCGCCGTCGAACAGCAGTCGGCCGCCACCTCGGAGATCTCCTCCACGATGCAGACCGCCTTCACGTCGATCAGCGCGATCAACAGGATTGTCGGCAATATCGCGATGTCGATGGATGACGCCCGCGTGTCAGCGAGCCGTGCGGCCGATCAGGTCCGCGTCAACATGCAGGAAATGGTGGCCTAGGCCAGAGTCACGCGGCGCAGGTTCACTCGGCGCAGCTTCAGCGGCGTCCACCGTTCGGCTTCACCGCCAGCACGGCGAGAATCCCGAAAGCGAGAACGAGGGATATGCCTTGAATCAGAACCTGCATGTGCACGAACCTCGATCCCCCGGGTTGACGTCGATTTAAGAACGCGCGCCGTCACGCGCATCCCCGCCCGCCACTTTGTCGCAGCCGGAAATCGGCGTCGCGGGAGCGGCTTCTACCTCGCCTTCAAACGAGTCAGGGATGAGGCAAAGCGGCGCCCTTGGCAGGTCGCCACGCGGTTAGTTCGTCTCAATTCGTCAGGCCGAACGGATCAGGAAGGCTTGCTCTCATCGCCCGGCTTCTTGCCGCGATGATCATCCAGCCGGTGCACCACCACCTCGTGCGGCTCGTCCTGCCCCGGCTCAACCGGCGTCGGCGGCTTCTGCTCACGCCGCGCGCGCAGCGCCGGCGTCACAAGGATCGCCACCAGCAGCACAACAATACCCAGCAGGATCACGCCGCCCATGGCGGTTATCTCCACTCCAGCGCGCCACCCTTCAGCGCTTCCGCGGCCCGCGCCGTCGAGGGACCGCCAGCTGCCTCATGCAGCTCCAGTCCATCATATAGGGTCACCGGCCCCCGGCGCAGCCCCTTCCGTGCACGTATCAGCACCCTGCCCGCCGCCGCGCCGGGGGCCGGCCGCACCGGCAAAACCTCGATTTCCCCCGTCCGCGGCCCCAGCAGCTCCAGCAACTCCCCCAGCATCGCCGCGCGGTGGATCAGCGTGATCCGCCCGCCCGGCTTGGTGACGTGATGCAGGAACAGGATCCAGGCCTTCAGCGGCGTCTCGGCCAGGTAGGCGTCCTCCCGCTCCGGCGCCGGCGCCCGCACAGTTCCGGGATCAAAGAACGGCGGATTGCAGAAACTCTGGTCGAACTGGTTCTCCAGCTCGCGCGGCCGTGTCCCCACATCATGAGACCGCACCGTGACCCGCCCCGTCATCGCATTGGCCATCACGCCTTCAATGGCCAGCTGCCGCACCCCGTCCGCGCGCTCGAACCCCGTGAACACACACCCCGACAGCCGGTAAGCCGCGCACAGCAACGCCGTCCCCGCGCCACACCCCGCCTCCGCAAACGTCTCCCCGCCCTCGCCCTGCAACGACGCCGCCAGCAGCACTGCATCCATCCCGGCGCGATAGCCCGTCGCCGGCTGGATCACGGTCACTGACCCGTCCAGAAACCTGTCCTGTGTTGTGCCCGGCCCGCTCACTCTGGGTCGACGTCCCAGTCGTTCGTTTCTGGCGGCGGCGTATCCAGCTCCTTCAGCGCCGCCTTGGCGCGGGCCTCAAGCTCGTCCGGCACGAGAATCCGGCGCTCGAACGCCGAAATCCCCCCTTCGGCAGACGCCATGAAGCGGTCGGCCACGAAGGGCTCGCATCCCGCGCGCTCCAGCAGCACAACCGCATAGTTGAGCCGGACCGCATTGTTTGTGCGCAAAACCTCGATCATTCTCGCGACAACTTGCCACGCCGCACTGAAGCGTGGAACTCCTGTTACTGGACCTGCTTCTCACGGCACTAATATCCTATATTAGCAGCATCCGAGAAGACGGTTGGGAACCGCAAGGGATAGCAGTTGGCCCTTCACGCCGAAGCCAAGATGCAACCGGCCCCTGCCCTGACGCCGATGGATCGGCTGACGGAATTGCTGGCGCCTGAGCTTGCCGATGTCGAACGCCTCCTTGCGGAGCGCGCGGCCAGCCCTGTCGCGACCATCCCCGATCTCTCCAGCTACCTCATCGCCGCCGGCGGCAAGCGCCTGCGCCCCGTCCTCACGCTCGCCTCCGCCCGCGCTGTCGGCGGCAAGGGCAGCGAGGCCGTCAACAAGCTCGCCGCCGCCGTCGAGTTCATCCACACCGCCACCCTGCTGCACGACGACGTGGTCGACGATTCAGACCTGCGCCGTGGCAAGGCCGCCGCGAAAAACGTCTGGGGCGCCTCCGCCTCCATCCTCGTCGGCGACTTCCTCTTCGCGCGGTCCTTCACGCTGATGACCGAAACGCGCGACCTGCGCATCCTCGACATTCTCAGCCGCGCCAGCTGCGTCATCGCCGAAGGCGAAGTCCGCCAGCTCGCGGCTCTCGGCCAGTCCGAACTCGCGCTCGGCGAATACATGGCCATCGTCGAGGCCAAGACCGCCGCCCTTTTCGAAGCCGCCGCCCGCGCCGGCGCCTACACCGCCACGAATGACGATACCGTCGCCAACGCCATGGGCGAATACGGCCGCCGCCTCGGCCGCGCCTTCCAGATCGTCGACGACCTGCTGGACTACGGCGGCCTCACCGCTGTCATCGGCAAATCCGTCGGCGACGATTTCCGGGAAGGCAAGATCACGCTGCCCGTCATCTACGCCCGCGAGACCGGCAGCGCCGAAGACCGCAAGTTCTGGGACCGCGTCATGGGCGATCGCGACCAGCACGAGACCGACCTCGCCCACGCCATCCACCTCATCCGCGCCTCGGGCGCCGCCGACCGCACGCTCGAAACCGCCCGCGAAGAAGCCGCCGCCGCCCGCGGCGCCCTCACCCGCGCCACCCCGGGCGAATTCCGCGACCAACTCGCCCTCCTCGCCGACCAGACCATCACCCGCGCATTCTGATCCTCTGAACCGCGGGCGCCCGCCCGGCCGTCGCTGCGGAGCAGCGAACAGGCACCCAACCACCGCCCTCCCAATGAGGTCACCCTAGGCCCTGTGCCGAGAGTCTCGGTTGGATCAGCGCAGGGACAGCCAGCGCCCGCAGCCCCTGGATTCCGGGCCTCGCCTTTGGCTCGCCCGGAATGACACCAGCTGAAACCCCGAGAATGAGGGAAACTCGCTGTACAAATCCAAGGGAAACAGAGGCGCCTGTTTCCAATGATCTCAAAGCACTGGCTCCAAAAGATGAGGGAAACAGAGCTTTGGATTCCATGGCATCATGCACGGGCTTATAGTCACTGCGTCGACCCCGCAGGAGGGCAGCTGATCACTGTTCAAACAGCGCGGGGTGGATGC
>JAOATF010000074.1 GCA_030158285.1 Hyphomonadaceae bacterium | reverse complement strand
TGCATGATGCCATGGAATCCAAAGCTCTGTTTCCCTCATCTTTTGGAGCCAGGTGTTTGAGATCATTGGAAACAGGCGCCTCTGTTTCCCTTGGATTTGTACAGCGAGTTTCCCTCGTTTTTGGGGTGTTGCGCGAGCGGCAACACCAAGCGGGGTCATTCTCGGGCTTGTCCCGAGAATCCCGGTTGCTGGTTCGGTGGGAATGTTTGCTGTCCCGCACCGGAGGCAACCGAGACCCTCGGGACAAGCCCGAGGGTGACCCCACTAGCGAGGCTGGTGGTTGGGGAGGTGCTCTCTGCTGCGCGGGAGACAACCGGGATCCTCGGCACGACGCCGAGGATGACCTCTGTGGAGAGGGCGGTGGGCGATCAGCTCTTCCGGCGCTTGCCGGACGCGGCTTCCTTCATGAGGAGGCGGGTTGTTTCAACGACGGCGTTGTCTTTCGCGACTTCGTCTGGCGCGAGCTGATCGAACGGCACGAGTGTCTTGCGGGTGCGGTAGTAGTCGCTGCGGCCGCCGGGGCGCCAGCCGTCTAGGAAGCGGTCGAGCATCCAGCGCTGGTGTTCGAGGCGCGACATGACGGGATCGGGATCAGCTTCGTCCTTGAAAGAGCCGGCGGCGGGCGGAAGCTCGTGCGTGAAGCGGTAGCCGCCATCGGCGGCGAGCCAGCGGCCGAGATCGTAACCCACCGCGAACGCCTTGGCGCGCATGTGGGCGGCGGCGCGGCGATTGGAGATGCGCAGCTGGTCCGGCAGGTTTGACCAGGGCGTGACGCCGCCGGTGACGGCGCCGGATGTCTTGCGCTCAGCCTCGGCATAGAGGCGCGAGTACTCTTCGTGATAGCGGCGGGCCTGCGTGTCGTAGGGATGTTCCAGCATGCCTGCCCCGTCGAAGGCGGCGGGCCAGGAGCCGTAAGAGACGACGCGGAGGTTGCAGAGCTTGCCTTCGGTGGTGGCCTGCTTCTCGCGCTCCTCCTGCACCTCCGGCGGGCCGCCGACCATGCCGATGCCGTGGCGCACGGTGGGCAGGCCTGCGCCGTGCTGGGCGCAGACGAAAATGGGAGCGAGGAAGAGCCCGTGGCGCAGGGCCATGGCGCGAATGGCGAAGGCGAGACCGAGCGGCTTGTGATCGAGATCGATCGCGACGTAGACGGCGCAAACGGGCCCTTTTTCGGCGCGCTTCTTCAGGCGTTCAAAAAGGCTGTTGGTGCGTGTGTCGGACAGGCGGAAGTCACCGCCGATGAAGTCGAAATCGACGTGCTTGACCAGTTCTTCGTGGCGGCCGTTGAAATCGGGCGCGAGGCTGGTTTCGGCGTCGGGATCGACGACGGTGACCATCAGCTTGGCGTCGCCGGGCGTGACGGAGGTGACGATGAACTCGCGGGCGACCTCCTGCCCGACCTGTCCGAAGCCGACGATGAGGATGTGCTGGGCCTTGGCCTCAAGCGCCTGGGCGAGCAGGAAGGGCGGATGCGCGAGCATCACCTGTCTTGCGACGCCACCCGCGTAGGAGAAGGGCGCGAGGCGCGGGGTGGGGCGCTGGGTGCTGGAGCGGTCACGGCTAAGGCGGTCGCGGATCCACGGGTCAGTGATGTGAGCGAGGACATCGGCCTTGGGGCAAAGTTGCGCGGCGAGTTGCGCGGTCTGCCAGGTATCGGCGTCGTCGCCCTCGTCCACCACGATGCGTTTGGCGCGGCGGGCGGCGGCGTGGCGCAGCTGCATGTCGAGCGGGCCGCGGCGTTCGAGCGTGGCGAGGCGATGGGAGGCGGGCAGACGCTCCTTCGCCATGTGGATCGCGCGACCCTTGAACAGGCGGTTGTGGGTGGCGGCGTATTCCTGCGCGGCGGGGCCATTGCCGATGACCACATGGTGGCCGCCGGTGAAGGTGTGGACGAACCAGTCGGACACGCGCGCGCCGATGGCGAGCGTCAGCAGCCGGGCGCCGATGGCGAGCGAAGCGAAGACGCCGAGCGCGCGGGCGGGCTCCAGCCAGACAAGGGCGCGGGGTTTCCAGTCGTCGTAATAGATGTCCGACAGCAGGAGCACCTTCACGGTACGGACGATCAGATCCGCCCACTCGCGGGTTTCACGCGGCTCGCCGAACTGGGCGATCCAGCCTGTGGCGGCAAGGCCCAGCGCGGTTGCGCCAGACAGCACGCCGACCAGTCCAAGCAGGCGGACCACCATGCGGCCACGGCCACCGACGGGGCGTCCACTCACCTCGGCGTGGGCTTCAGCCATGGACACTCCCCGTACGCCCCGCTGACCACGGGAGGCCTGACGTTAGGGGGAAACGTCAACAGCCGCAAACACTGTAACGGCGGAAAACTGCGTGCTAACAATCAGGAAAAGCGTGGGGATGTGCGTTATGCCGGGGGGATCTGGCGAGTTCATCATGGTTCCTGTCGGCCCGCCGGGCGCACCGTTCCGGCCGGACGAAACCTATTTTTCCGTGGCTTTGCTGTCGGTCCACATGCCGGGCGGCGGCTTCATGGCGATGTCGAAATTCGCGCCGGTGGTGTGGGCGTCGGTGACGCACAACGCGATGGACGGGGAGAATGGCCGGAAGCGGCTGTTGGGGCTGTACCCGACCGAGGGCGATGGCCGGCCGAAATTTGCCCGTGAAGATCGTGTGACACTGGTGGACCTGCAGCTGGTTCCCCGGATCATTGCGGGAGAGGAACTGGATGTCGACTTCACGCTGGCCAAGGTGCGCGAGAAGGATTTCCTGGCGGGCATCCTGAAGACGGCGAGCGATCTCGCGACCTCACCCGCCACCAGCTTTGTCAGCCAGATGGCGCCGGCGGCGGCGGGCGTGGCCACGGTGGCGAAGGCGGCGACGGATACGATCGGCAGCCTGAAGACCAATATCGACGACCTGCTGGATGCGGACAAGATCGAGTCGCTGGGGCATTTCAAGCAGACGCTGCGCTCGCCCTCGCCCAGCGGCGTGTTTGCATTCATCCGCGACACGGAAGACCGGACGGGGCTGACGCACAACGCGAACACCAACAAGCTGTCGAACGCGAAGGGGCCGATCACGTCGCCCTATGCTGTGGTGCGGCTGCAGTGCGAGGTGAACCGGCCGGACTGGATGGCCCTGCCCGACCTGGTGAAGGCGTGGACGGCGATACGCGAGACGAAGATCGCGCGGGGCGATGTGATCGCGGCGATCGAGAACTTCCGGCTGACGGCGGAGACATCGCCGGACTTGACGCCGCAGGACGCGAAGAAGCTGACCGC
This sequence comes from Hyphomonadaceae bacterium, assembly GCA_030158285.1. Taxonomy (GTDB): domain Bacteria; phylum Pseudomonadota; class Alphaproteobacteria; order Caulobacterales; family Hyphomonadaceae; genus UBA7672. The sequence continues at coordinate 12,141 of JAOATF010000074.1, read as the reverse complement.
GGCGGTGCGGCGGAAGTTTGCGTCCGAGCTGAGCGGGATGGAGAGCGGCGAGTCCGGCGAGCTTGCGGACATGGAATCGGCGCTCGGCTTCTTCATGCAGGACGATATTCGCACGCGGGAAGCGGCGGCAGGCGAGACGCCTGCGTGGATGAGCCAGGGGCCGTTTGCGGTGTGCCTTGCGCATGTGTTGCAGCAGGCGGGCGAGACGGGCGGGCTCTCGATCGATGCGTATCGTGACTATCTGCGGCTGAAGACGCCGGCGATCACGGATGGGGAGCTGGCGGGGGTTTCGCTGGCGAGCCTGACGCCCCGGGATGTCGCGGAGATTTTCTATCTGGGGCATTGGCGCGCGGCGCATTGCACGGACATGCCGAATGAAGCGCTGGCGGCGGTGATGTTCGACGCGGCGGTGAACCACGGCGCGGCGCAGGCGATACGGCTGTTGCAGCAGGGGGCGGGGCTGGCGGCGTTCGCGTGCAGCGGTGAGTGGAGCAAACAGACCAGCGAGCGGCTGGCGGTTGAGGCGGCCGATACGATCGGGTTGATCGAGGGGATGCTGCTGGCACGGGAGCGGTTCTACCGGCTGCTGGTGCAGACGACGCCGAGCCTGGGCAAGCACTTGCATGCGTGGATGGACCAGCTGGCGCAGCTGAAGGCGCGCGTGGAGCCGCTACTGGTGACGGCGCCGGCCGGGCGGCAGACGGAAAGCGCGCTGATGGAGGACACCGAGGAAAGACTGGGCCTGCGCGTTGCGGCCCCCGATTTCAGCGAGCTCCGCAAATCGCTCGAGGGAGAGCGTCCATGACCGATGAAGCGGGCGGACTGCCGACGCCGGACGCGCCGGCCATCATCGACGAGGCGCTGCAGAAGGACAGGCTGCAGAAGGATATCGACGCGCTGTTTCCGGTTCTGCGGAAGACAGACACGACGACGCAGATGGCCCAGCTGCTGAACATCGTTGCGCGCGGCAAGACGATGGGGAAGCCGGGCTATGAGATGCTCAAGGGTTTCGCCGAGCGCCTGAAGCAGACGCGCGCGTTTGACGATCTCTATATCCTGACATCGGAGATGAACTCCGAGGGGTTGGATACACAGAAGACGCGGCGGCTGGAAATCCAGGCGCTGGTCGAGATGGGCGTGTTCGAGACGGCGCTTGATCTGGTGCGGCCGCTGATGGCGGGCGAGATCGACGACAAGGACGAGAAGAAGGCGTTCGATGTGCAGGAGGCGTATGGCCTGCTGGGACGAATCTACAAGCAGATGTTCGTGGCGGCGTGGAAACCGGAGACGCCGAAGGCGCCCGCTGAGCCGGAGACGCTGCGGCTCTATGTCGAGCGATCGTTCAACGCCTACATGGCTGTCTGGAATAAAGTGAAGACGTCGGCGACGACCTATCAGGCGATCAACGCCGTGGCGGTGGCGCAGATGGCCGTGCGGGCCGAGCTGGCGGGCGGCGAGAACGAGATCGACGGGATCAAGGGCCTCGCCAATGACGTGCTCGCGGTGATTGCGTCGGCAGCGGAGCCGGATGTCTGGGCCGAGGCGACGCGCGGCGAGGCGCTGGTCGCGCTGGCGATGAACAGCAAGGAGCCGGGGCCGTTGCTGGACGCGGCGGCGCGGGCCTATGCGGTGTTTGCCGAGCATCCGCAGGTGGATGCGTTCAGCCTGGGCGCATCGCTGCGGCAGTTGCGCGAGGTGTGGGGTCTTGATGGCGCGGATCCGGTTTATGGAAAGCCGGTGCGCATCGTGAAGGCGGCGATCCTGGCCAAGCTGGAGACGGTGGCCGAGCGCAACAAGACAGATGATAAATCGCCGGCCGCGCTGCAATCCATGCGCGTGCGGATGACGCGCAGCGAGATCAAGCTGACCGAGCAGGACATTGACGACCTGCAGAAGGCCCCCGCGCCGGGCGGGCTTGCGGGTGTGACGGGAGCTTCGGCCGAGGCGCTGCAGAAAAAGTTCGGCGACAACAGCCCGATCACGCGCAAGTCGATCAAGCGCAAGATGCAACTATCGAGCGCGGTGTGCCGCATCACGGGTCCGCGTGGGGGCACGACGACCGGCATCGGCACGGGCTTTGCCATTCGCGGGGATGTGCTGTTCGCGGGATGGGGCGAGGACCCGGTGATCGTGACGAACCATCATGTGGTGTCGTCAAGCGGCACGATGGGCGGACGACGAGCGGATGTCTGCAAGGCCGAGTTCATGTCGGACGACGACAAGCCGCTCGAGACCTCGTTCGCGGAAGTGCTGTGGGAATCCAATATCGAGGCGCACGATATCACCATCCTGAAGCCTGCGGGAAAACTGCCGGCTGGCGTGGTTCCGCTGACGGACCTGGTGACGGCGTCGCTGGGGCCGCATGCGCGCGACGATAATGGCATCGGGCGCTGCTATGTGATCGGCTTTCCCAATGCCGATGAGCTGTCCTTCTCGCTCGCCGACAATATCCTGCTGGATCACAACGGGCCGGAAGGAAGCATCATCGAGAAGGATGGCAGCGGGCGGCCGGTGTGCCGCGGCGCCAAGCCAGAACCGACGCGCGTGCATTATCGCACGCCGACGGTGGAAGGGAATTCCGGCAGCCCGGTGTTCGACGCGGACAGCATCACACTGCTGGGCGTGCATCACGCCGGGGCGCGCGACATGCGCAAGCTGAACGACAAGCCCGGCACCTACGCGGCGAACGAAGGCATCTGGATCTACAGCATTCGCGAAGCCATCGCGCAGACGATGGACAAGGCGCGGCCGGAAGCTGTGGCGGGCGCGCCTTACCTGTGGGGCCCGCCAAATCGCGCCATTGCGGCGCCGGCGCCGTTGCCGCCCGTACCGGTTGAGGAGCTTGTGCTGCCCGCCGTGGCCGCGCGTGCATCGCTGTACGTGCCGGGATCGCCGGGCAGCCCGATCCCCGGGATTTCGGCCTACGCGCCGGAGCTGATCTATGAGCCGGGCAAGGCGAAGCCGGAGGACAGGCGCGCGGCGCAACTAGAGACCGTGATCGGCACGGACAACCGCACCCGCATTCTCGACACGCAGGCGAGCCCGTGGCGCATGATCTGCGCCATCCGCGCGCGCTGGGGCTCGCGCCTGATGATCGGCACGGGGTGCCTGATCGGCGAGGATACGGTGCTGACGGCAGGGCACGTGATCTATTCGCCAGAGTTCCGGCAGTTTGCGCAGCATGTGGAAGTGATCCCCGGCCTGAACATCGAGCGGCTGCGTGGCGAACAGCGGCCCTATGGGGAGGCGCTGGCGCGGGAGCAGTTTGCGCACGACAACTGGAAGAGCAGCTTCTCGCCGAAATTCGACGCGGCGGTGATCAAGCTGGACAAGCCGCTGGGCAAGAGCACGGGCTGGTTCGGCCTCGCATCGAAGCCGCGCGACGACCTGATGGATGTGTGGGCGCATGTGACCGGATATCCGGGCGAGATGAAGGAGGAGCGTCCGCCGGGCGCGCTCGCCGACACGGCGCCGCAGATCGCGGCCCAGCTGTGGCACCACGCAGCGCCGGTCGAGTCGATCGACAACGGACGGATGTTCTACAAGACGGATACGACGCCGGGGCAATCCGGCGCGCCGATCTATGTGCTGCCGGAAGCCGGGCAATATGCGACGCCGACGGTGGTGGGCGTGCACGCCTATGGCACGCGGTCGACGCCGGGGGCGGTGGGGCTCGCCAACTCAGGCGTGTGGATCGACCCGGATATCTTCGCGAAGATTCGCGACTGGAGCACTAAATGAAGCGTGGCGGCCGCAAGCTGGATGCGGCGAGCATCGCACGCATCGCCGAGGTGATGCATGAGGCGGTGCGTGTCTGGCAGAAAACGAACGGGCAGACACCCTCCCCCGCGTGGAGCCGTGCGCCAAAATGGATGAAGGAGTCGTCGGAAGCTTCCGTCGTGTGGCGCATCGCCAATCCCGACGCGCCGGCATCAGCGCAGCATGACCAGTGGTTGCAGCAGAAAAAGGCCGATGGCTGGAAGTTCGGGAAGGCCAAGGACGCGGTGAAGAAGACGCATCCGATGATGATCCCGTATGCGCAGCTGCCCGAGTTCGAGAAGCGCAAGGATGCGCTGGTAAATGCGGTTATTGATGCGTTGAGGTAGGGGGCGGCTAGCCCTTCGCCTTCGCCGCGTCCGTAGCGATGCGTTCCGCATCGGCCTGCGTGAAGCCCAGCTCCAGCAACACCTCGACCGTGTGCTCGCCCAGCAGCGGCGGTTCGCGGCGGATGTCGGCGGGGGTGCCGGTGAAGTTTACGGGGTGCTGGAGGGCCAAATAAGAGAAGCCGGCGGGGTGTTGGCGTTCGTGGATGAAGCCGGTGGCGCGGAGGTGGGGGTCTTCGAGCACTTCCTGCAGCGTGGCGCAGCGGGCGCAGGGGATGTCGGCCTTGCCGAGAAGCGCTAGCCATTCGTCGGTGGTCTTGGTGGCGGCGACTTCGCCGACGAGCTGGTAGAGAGCGCCGATGTTGGCGGTGCGGGCGTTGTAGGTGGAGAAGCGTGGATCGGTGGTCATCACTTCGGGACGGCCGCCGAGTTCGAAGAACGTCACCCACTGCTTGTCACTGTAGGGCATGATGCCGATATAGCCGTCCTTGGTGGGGTACGGCATGCGGTTGATGCTGGACGAACGGGTGTAGGCCATCTGCGCCATGGGCGGCTGGAAGGTGTGGCCGTAGAGGTTCTCGACGAGGTTGAAGGCGGTGAAGCTTTCCAGCATCGGGGCTTCGATGAACTGGCCCTGCTTCGTCTGCGAGCGGGCGAAGAGACCGGCGATGGTGGCGTAGGCGGCGTGGAGGCCGGAGACTTTATCAGCCATCAGCGCGGGCATGTAGCGCGGCGGGCCGCCATCGCGCACGTGGAAGAGATCGGCGATGCCGGAGCCGGCCTGGATGAGATCGTCATAGGCGGGCTTGCCGGCGTAAGGACCATCGGCGCCGTAGCCGGCGCAGTGGACGTAGACGATGTCTTCGCGGATTTTCTTCAGGTCTTCGTAGCCGAGGCCAAGGCGCTTCAGGCCATCCATGCGGACGTTGGTGAAGAACACATCGCACTGTTTGACGAGGCGCTTGATCGCCTCGATGCCATCCGGGTTCTTGAGGTCGAGCAGGATGGCGCGCTTGTTGCGGTTGCAGCCCATGTAGATGGCGCCCATGCCGGGAGCGGGCGACGGGCCGGCGTGGCGCATGATGTCGCCCGTGCCGTTCTCGACCTTGATGACGTCCGCGCCCATGTCGCCCATCAGCTGTGTGGCGTAGGGGCCCAGCACGACGGTGGACAGGTCGAGGATTTTCACGCCCGCGAGCGGGCCGGTGGACTCCCTGGATGAGGACGGCGTGGTCAAGGTGCATCTCCCGGGGCGGCCGACTGCGCGGCGTTGACCCCTGCGTATCCGCGGGCGGCGCGGCTTAGCAAGCCCCGTGGCCGGGTCACACCGCGTTGTGAGTGCGCCCGAATGTAGCGGTCAGTTGGACTTGATGCGTTTGGCCTCGCGCGGGCCGCCCTGATGCAGGGTGAAGGATGGCGCGGGGCCCTCGCCGGCCGGGAAGACGATGCGGATGCCGGCGGGCTGGAACTGAAACTCCGTTTCCGCCGTGGCCGTCAGGGCGAAGGCGTCCTGCCCTGTGGCTTGCGCGGAGAGCGTGCCACCATTGCGCGTGATTGTGATATTGAAGCCTGGGGTCAGCTCATAGACGCCGAGATAGCGATCCAGCACTTCGGGCTTCACCTCGACCGCCACAAGTGGCGGCGGAGGCGGTGGTGTGGGCAGGCCGAGCCAGAGGCGCGCGAGTTCGTTCGAGATGCGATTGGACGCCCCGGTCTCGAGGTTGGACAGGACGATGAACGTCATCCCGTCATCGGGGAAGCGCGACATGTAGGTCGAGAAACCGGGGATGCCGCCGCTGTGGCGGATGGATTTGTGGCCCTGGAAATCGCCACTGCCGATCCCGAAGCCATAGGAATTTCCGTAATCAGCCGTCATTGCGGCGAACGATGCGGGCGAGACGACCTTGCCGGCGAAGAGCGCGTCCTGCCACGTCAGCAGATCATCGACGTTGGAGTAGAGCGAGCCGGCGGCGTGCGGCAGCGTCATCGAGATATAGTCGGAATTGTTCCATGCGCCGTTCGCGAAGCCGTAGCCTGCGGCGCGGCCGGGCAGCAGGGTTTTGGTGTCGTCATAGCCGGTGTGCTTGAGGCCGAGCGGCGTGAAGATGTGTTGCTGCAGATAGTCGGCATAGGTCTGGCCGCTGACCTTCTCGATGATGTAGCCGAGGAGGACGAAGCCGGTGTTGTTGTACGCGAACTGCGTGCCCGGTTCGAACTCCAGCGGCATGGCTTGCGTCAGCTCGACGATCTCGGCGGGCGTGCGGGCCAGCGTGGATTGCTTCTCGAAGAAGCCCGGCAGGCCGGTGTAGCTGGGGATGCCGGAGCGGTGGTTGAGCAGGTGCTTGACGGTGATCTTGCTCCAAGCGGCGGGGGCGGCCGCGTAGTACTTGCTGACGGGATCATCGATGCTGAGTTTGCCCTGCTCAGCCAGCTGCAGGATGGCGGCGGCGGTGAACTGCTTGGTGATGGAGCCGAGACGCAGGACGCTTTCGGGCGTCATCGGCACGCTGAGTTCGCGGTTGGCGAAGCCGAAGCCTTCGCGGAAGACCGGCTTGCCATTCTTGGCGACGAGCACCGTGCCGGAGAACTCGTTACGATCGACATAGGCTTGCACAGCCTTGCGACTGGCGGCGGCCAGCGGATCCTCTGCGGGAGCGACGATCGCTGTGGGGGTCGATGCCGGGGTAATAGCGGGCGGCGAGGCACAGGCCGCGAGCGTCAATGCCAGTATGCCTGTCCGCAGCCACATGATCCGACCCCTCATTCGTGCTATCGACTAATAGCATAGTTGAACGGCTGGAAGTCCACCGGATTTGCGCGGGAGTTATCCACAGAACCGCCGTCTACAGGCGTTTTGGGCCGGTTTTCCCCTGCGCGGCCCTGTCACCTTGCTTTTCGGGCAAACTAGAACCATTCTAGCAACACCATGAAGATCGAGACTCGACTGCAATCGGCCGGCCTGCGCGCGACCCCGAAACGGATCGCCATTGGCGGGCTGTTGTTCGATGGATGCGACCGTCACGTGACAGCCGATGACGTCGCGATCATGGCGCGCAAGGCGGGCGTGCGGGTGTCGCTGGCCACCGTGTACAACACGCTGAACCAGTTCGTGACGGCGGGCCTGATGAAGCGCATCACGCTGGACACGGACCGCACGTATTTCGACACCAACATCTCGGAACACCACCACCTGTTCTTTGAACAGAACGGCGTGCTGCACGACATTCCGGGCGACTCGATCCGCGTTGAGGGCCTGCCGGAAATTCCGAAGGGTTCGAAAGTGCGCGCGGTGGAAGTCATCGTGCGGATGACGGACGAGACGCGCTAGCTCCCTGCCGTACAGTTCACCTACGGCGCCGGCACGCCCGGCCTGTCCTTGCGCCACATGAACAGCAGGTAGGTCACGCAGGCGATCAGCACCCACAGCGCCGCGTTGAGAAAGAAAGCCGTGAAGGTGAACACCCACTGCCCGCTGATATCGAGAAATTCCGCGGCCTGCTGTGACCTCGCATCGGCCGGGATTGCTTCGAGGCCGCGCAGGGCGATCGACTTGAAGTTGGCCTGCTGAAGCAGCATGCCGGTAAACATCAGCATTCCCACCATGTACATGATGTACGCGCCGGCCTTCAGCCGCCACTCGGCGCGGTTGAGGAAATAGAAGATCGCGAGGATCATCGCGAAGTTCATCGAAATGATCTGACCGAACAGCGCCGCATATTGCGCGTTCACGTCGCGCGCCATGACGATGAGCTCGGTCTCGGTCATCTGAGCATGTCCTGCAGGGCTTTGGCTTCGATCTCCCACGCCTTTGTGCCGGGGGAGACGAGTTCGACGTGGCCGGTATCCATCACGACTTCGACGCGGGCGGGATCATCGACGGCCTTGGCCTTGCGCGTCCAGGACTCGCCGAGGACGGGCGGGGCGATGCGGTCGCGATAGCCGTTGACGCTGACCTGTTGCACGCGGAGGGGGAGCAGGAGTGCGGGCGAGGTATCCGAGAGGACGTTGGCGCGGGTGGAGCTGATGTCACCGACGAGCTTGTCGTAGATGTCGGCAAGGCAGGAGCGGGCGGTTACGTCTTTCGAGGCCGCGAGATCGGCGAGGCCGCCAGAGTTGACGACGCCGACGAGTTTCAGCGGATCCCCAATGCGCGTGGGGCTTTGCGCAGGCAGACGCGGGCGGCCCGCGAGCCACATGGCGAGATGGCCGCCAGCGGAGTGGCCGAAAGCGGCGACGCGGTTGAGATCGAGGTTGTAGGTTGCGGCCTGGTCGCGGAGGGCGTTAGCGGCGCGGGCGACATCGGTGTAAGTGCCGGGATAGCCGCCGCCGTCTTCATCGACGCCGCGATACTCGATATTCCAGACGGCGAGACCGCGCTTGCGCAGATCTTCGGCGGCCCAGTTCATCAGCGTGCGGTCGGCGATCTGCTTCTGCCAGCAGCCGCCGTGGACCATGACGACAACCGGATGCGGGCCAGGGGCATCGGGCAACCAGAGGTCCGCGATGTCGGTGGCCCCGGGGGCCCACTGGATGGTGTGCGTGGGTGTGACCGGCGGGCGGCCGAGGAGGTCTTCCCAGCTCATCAGCTTTGCGGGCGCGGAGGGATTGCCCGGCTCGGCCTGTTGCGGGGCGACGGACGGCTGCGGGCCTCCGCCGGAACAGGCGGCGAGCGACAGGAGGGCGGCAAGGGCAAGACTACGCATGCCGATTCACTCGCAAGCCGGAGACGCCATTGCAAGCGGGCCATTGCAAGGAGAGCGGCAGCCATCGCAGATAGGGCATGACGCAAGGCCGCCTGCCCCGATCCCGTTCGGACTGCGAAGCGCTGGACCGCGCCGATCCGCTGGCGGGCGCGCGGGCGCAGTTCGCGCTGCCGGCAGGGGTGATCTATCTCGATGGGCATTCGCTGGGACCAGCAACGCATGGAGCGTTGGCGCGCGTGGAGCAGGCGGCGCGGGCGGAGTGGGCGGACGGGCTGATCCGGTCGTGGAACACGGCAGGGTGGATCGACCTGCCCCGCTCGGTCGGCGCGAAGCTGGCGCGGTTGATTGGCGTGGCCGCGGAGGATGTGATCGTCGCGGACAGCGTTTCGGTGAACCTGTTCAAGCTGGCGGCGGCGGCGCTGCCGCTGGCGAAGTCGCGGACGGTGATTGTCGAGGCGAGCGAGTTTCCGACGGACCAGTATGTCGCAGACGGGCTCGCGCGGATTTCCGGCGCGGAGATGATGCGCGTGGAGGCGGATCAGGGGCTTGCCGCGCTGGAGCGGACGGGCGGTGTGCTGATCCGCAGCATCGTGAATTACCGGACGTCGGACATTCTTGATGTGGCGGCTGCGGAGCGCGTGGCGCGCGCAAGTGGCGGGGTGATCGTGTGGGATCTCAGCCATGCGACGGGCGTGCTCGACCTGAAGCTGGCCATGGATGGCACAAGGCTGGCGACGGGGTGCACGTACAAGTTCCTGAATGGCGGGCCGGGGGCGCCGGCGTTTGTCTATGCGGCGGGTGAGCTGGCGGCGCGGTTGCAGTCGCCGATTTCGGGCTGGTTCGGGCATGCCGATCCGTTTGCGTTTGATGCGGGGTATGCGCCGCGTGAGGGTGTGTCGCGCTTTGCGGCGGGGACGCCGGGCGTATTGTCGCTATCCGCGCTCGATGCAGCGCTGGATGCGTTTGACGGGTTCGCGCTGAGCGATGTGGCAGCGAAGGCGCGATCTCTGGGCGACCTGGTGATTGCGCGGGCGGAGGCGATGGGGCTGGAGGCGATCTCGCCGAAGGACGCGGGACGACGCGGTGGGCATGTGAGCGTGCGGCACGCGCAGGGTTATGCGGTCGTGCAGGCGCTGATCGCGCGTGGGATCATTCCGGATTTCCGGGCGCCGGATGCGATGCGGTTCGGGCTCGCCCCGCTCTACATCCGCTACGTGGATGTGTGGGATGCGATGGACCAGCTGGCCGACATGCTGGAGACGCGGGCGTGGGACACGCCGGCCTTCCATGCGCGCGCGGCAGTTACCTGAGCGCTATTCCTCGATCGCGGCGTAGACCAGCTGCTGCAGCTGGGGCCGGATGGGATAGGCGCCGGAGGGCATAAGCTGGGTCATCTGAATGGCGATGATGTCCTCCACCGGGTCGATCCAGAAGAAGGTGGACGCCATGCCGCCCCATGAGAACGTGCCGACGGAGCCGGGCTGCATCGTGGCCACCACATCGGTGGTGACGGCCCAGCCGAGGCCGAAGCCGGAGCCATCCATGCGCGATTCCGAGAACGTCTTGTCGCCCATGTCCTTCAGCGTCTTGCCACCGGGGAGATGGTTCATGGTCATGTATTCGAGCGTCTTCGGTGAGAGGATGCGCACGCCGTTGTATTCGCCGCCATTGGCGAGCATCAGGCAGAACTTCAGGTAGTCGCCGATGGTGGAGGCCAGGCCGCCGCCGCCGGAGAAGACGTTCGGCTTCTTGGCGTAGACGCTTTTGGCGCCGCCGGCATCAGAGAGCGAGATGACGCCGTCTTCCGGGTTGCGGCGATAGCAGGCCATCAGGCGATCGAGGCTGGCTTCAGGAACGGTGAAGCCGGTGTCGGTCATGCCGAGCGGGCCGAAGATGCGCTTCTGGAAAAACTGGTCGAGGCTCATGCCCGACGCGACTTCGACCACGCGGCCGAGGACGTCTGTTGAATTGGAATAGTTCCAGCGATCGCCGGGCGAGAAGGCCAGCGGCGCCTTGGCGATGGCTTCGCAGAAGGATTTGAGGTCGCCCTTCCAGGCGAAGTGTTCGATGTGGTTGTCCCTGTAGTACTTGTCCACGGGGCCCTGCATCAGGAACGAGTAGCTGAGGCCGGAGGTGTGGAGGAACAGGTCGCGGACCATGATGGGACGGGCGGGCTTTACCAGCCTGCCGTCGTCGCCCAGCACCATCACGTCCTGGAATTCGGGGATGTAGCGGTAGACTTCGTGGTCGAGGCGAAGCGTGCCTTCCTCGAACAGCATCATGGCGGCGACCGACGTGATCGGCTTGGTCATCGAATAGATGCGGTAGATCGTGTTTTCGTCGATAGGACGCGAACCACCCATCTCTGTGGCGCCCTGGAAGGACAGGTGGGCCACCTGCCCGCCCCGCGCGACCAACACCGCCACACAGGGGAGTTTCTGCTTATCGATATAGGGCTGGAAGAATTCGGGTATGCGGTTGAGGCGCTCGGCGCTGAGGCCTGCGTCTGCCGGATCGATGCGCTCAATCGTACCCATGGGAACTCCCTTGCGTTATACGCAACGCTTAGCGCGCCCCGGCGCGGCTGCAAACCGCATGCTTGCGGTTATTGCCCCGCCGGGGGAGAATGCCGGTCATGGGGTTGGGGGTCACAGACCCTGACCGGGAAGCGACATGGCGGACGAAACCCGCACCGAAGCAGATCATCCGCACCACGACGCGGACGACGATCACGCCGCTGGCCAGAAGCCTGAGCGCCGCAAGAATGTCGATCGTTCGGCGGCGACGCGGAAGCTGATCCTCGACGCCACGATCCAGTGCCTCGACACGTGGGGCTACGGCGCCGTCACCAATATCAAGGTGGCGGATGCAGCGCATGTGAGCCGTGGCGCCATGATGCACCATTTCCAGACGCGCCAGGCGCTGATCATCGCGACCGTGGAATACGCGCACGAGAAGCTGAACCATGTGCGGGCCGAGGAGATGGAAAAGCATCCGCCGGGCCTGGACCGCTATCGCCACGTGATGGACCTGTCGATGGCCACGCAGCGCATGCCGGAAGGCATGGCGCTGAACGAGATCCGCATCGGGTCTCGTAGTGATCCGGAGATCCGCGAAGTCGTAACGCCGATCATGAGCGCGATCTCGGAAGACTATGTGCGGTTTGTCGGCCGCGTGGCGCGCGAGGCGGGCCTGAAACCGAACCGGGAGCTGCACGGCCTCACGGGCGCGGTGGCGATGGCGACCCGGGCGCTGGCGATCAACACCTTCACCTATCCGAGCCCGCAGGCGAGCGAGGGCATACTGTGGACCTGTCTCTTATACACATCTCGCAG
>JAOATF010000073.1 GCA_030158285.1 Hyphomonadaceae bacterium | reverse complement strand
TTCATACACCTCGCCTGCGCAATGCAGTGGGCGACGTGAATGTCGATTCGTCCTAATCGTCAGCGCGTGCTTTGTTATCGATATTCGATAATTTGCGGGGGAAGCATGAAATCGCTGAAGCAGATCGCTCTTGTCGCGGCGCTGATGGGATCGGGCGCTGGTGTTTCGGGGCTGTCCGAGGCCGTCGCGCAGACCTCCGTCGTGGGGCCGCTGGCGCGCAAGGCGATGCTGGGGGTTGCGGTCGAGCCGGCGCCGGGCGGCGGCGCACGCATCCTGCAGGTGGGGCCCGGATCGACGGTGGAGCAGGCCGGGCTGAAGACGGGCGATGTCATCACGGCGGTGAATGGTGATCCGACGGCGGACAACAAGGCGCTGGTGGTGCAGGCGGACAAGCTGCGGGCCGGGCAGAAGGTGAAGCTGTCCTACACGCGCGATGGCAAGGCGGCATCGGCGGAGACATCAGCGTTGGCGCGTTCGATGGAAACCTATCAGCGCGCGAAGACGGTCTATGGCGCTGTGCCGTTCCAGGGCGGGCTGCTGCGCGACATCATGGTGACGCCGGAGGGCGCGAAGACAGACGGGCCGGTCGTCTACCTGATCCAGGGCTATTACTGCGGCATGATGGAGGGCGTCGATCCGAAGAGCGCCTATCACAATCTGGCGCAGGGGCTCGCGGATCGCGGCATCGGCATCTATCGCGTCGAGAAGCCGGGCATGGGCGACAGCCAGGGCGGGCCGGCGTGTGTCGACACGGATTTCGATACGGAGATGGCGGCGTTCCGCGAGGGGCTGAAGACGCTGACCGGCAAGCATGGCGTGAAGCCTGAGCGGATCGTCTTGCTGGGCCATTCCATGGGCGGCGTTGAAGCGCCACTGCTGGCGGCGGAAACGAAGGGCATGCGCGGCATCGCGGTTTATGGCGGCGTGATGCGCAACTGGCATGACTACATGCAGGACCTGTTCAGGCTGCAGAGCTTCTATTCGATGGGCATGGACCCGGCAGAGAATGAAGATCTCGCCGAAGCCATGCGGCCTATCCTCAACCGCATTTTCCTCGAAGACGTTCCGCTGTCGGACATCGCGAAGATGTCGCCGGAAGCCGAAGAGCTGCTGAAGCAGGCGCTGTGGTGGGATGGCGGCGACCAGATGCTCGGCCGGTCCGTTGCCTACTGGCGCGGCGTGGGGCAGCAGCGGCTTGCAACGGCATGGCGCGATGCGGATGCGCCGACGCTGGCCGTCTATGGCGAGGTGGACTACGCGGCGATCGATGATCGCGATCACAAGCTGATCGTGGACGTGGTGAACCACTACCGGCCGGGCACGGCAAAGTACGCGACGCTGGCGCGGACCGGACATGGCATGGGCGTCGAAGGCTCGTGGGCGGAAGCGCGTGCGGGCAATCTCGCGGGTGGCGGACAGATTCAGGGCGCGCCGTACAATGCTGAGCTGACGACGGTGCTGGGTGACTGGATTGCGTCGCTGACCTGAACCGGCAGGGAGTCATTCTCGGGTCAAGCCCGAGAATGACTCCGGCCCGTGGCCAAAGCCTGTGCAACACAATGCGAACGGCGAGGGTCTCCCCCGGTGTCACTTCCGTGACGTGAGGAGATGCTCTACCAGAGCTGTCGCACAGCAAGGACCGACCATGGAACTGAAGGACGCAATCCGCACCATTCCGGACTTCCCGAAGAAGGGGATCATGTTCCGGGATGTGACCACGCTGATGGGCAATCCGCGGGCGTTCCGGCAGGCGGTGGACGAGCTGGTGCAGCCGTGGGCGGGCATGAAGATCGACAAGGTAGCGGGCATCGAGGCGCGCGGCTTCATCCTTGGCGGGGCGGTGGCGCACCAGCTGTCGGCCGGCTTCGTGCCGCTGCGCAAGAAGGGCAAGCTGCCCCACAACGTCATCACCGAGAGCTACGAGCTGGAATACGGCGTGGACTCGATGGAGATGCATACAGACGGCATCGAGCCGGGCGACCGCGTGCTGCTGGTGGATGACCTTATCGCGACTGGGGGCACCGCGCTGGCGGCGATCAAGCTGCTGCGGAAGGCGGGGGCCAAGGTGGCCGGGGCGGCTTTCCTCGTCTGCCTGCCGGAGCTGCAGGGCGACACCAAGCTATCGGCGCAGGGCGTGGACGTGAGCTATCTGGTCTGGTTCGCCGGCCACTAGACCCCGTCTTTCCGCGCGGTGGACGGCGGCGGGGATCACCCTAGATTATGGGCGAGGGCCGGGTTCGTCAGGCGGGCGATAAGCTTGTGCTATGCGGTTTTCGGCCCTTATGACGCAACGCGCCGTTCAGCGGCCTGAGGGGAATATCCTTGCCGGTTAAGACGTTTCTGGCGGGTGGCGGCGAGGCCGGGGCGCTCATCCGCGCCTTCGACTGGTCGAGCACGCCGATCGGAGCGCCGGAGTCCTGGCCGGAATCCCTGCGCACGGGTCTGGCGGTCTGTCTCAACTCGGCCATGGCCTCGGCGATCTACTGGGGCCCGGACTTCATTACCTTCTACAACGATGCCTGGGCCCAGCAGCAGGCGGGGCGGCATCCATGGGCGATGGGGCGGCCGGCGCGGGAGTCGCGCGCCGAAATGTGGGCGACGCTCGAGCCGCAGTTTCTGGAAGTGCGCGCCACCGGCCGCGGGTTTTCCGTAACCGACCAGCACCTGCCGATGCAGCGCGGCAGCGAGCGCGACAGCTGGTGGAGCTACAGCCTCATTCCACTCTACGAGGCGGACGGCACGGTTGGCGGATTGCTGACGCAGGGGTTCGAGACGACGGCCCAGATACGGGCGCGGCAGACGCTCGACCTGCAGACAAGCCGCCTGCGCGACATGTTCAGCCAGGCGCCTGGCGCCGTGGCGATCCTGCATGGGCCGGACCACATCTACGAGATTGCCAACGAGGCGTATTTCGAACTGGTCGGGCAGCGGCGCGACATCATGGGCAAGACGCTGGCCGAGGCGCTGCCCGAGGTGGCGGAGCAGGGCTTCGTCGATCTCATGCACACCGTCTATCGCACGGGCGAGCCGTTTGTCGGACGCAGCGTGCCGGTGGCGATCAATCGAGGTGATACCGGCCTGCCCGAAACGCGGATGGTAGATTTTGTCTACCAGCCGATCCGAAGTGCTGCGGGCGAGGTCGCGGACATTTTTGTCGAAGCGACGGACGTGACGCAGCGCGTGATGGCGGAAGCCCAGCTGCGCGAGAGCGAAGAGAGATTCCGGCTCGTAGCCGAGAGCGCGCCCGTGATGCTGTGGATGGGGGATACGAACGGCAAGTGCCTGTATCTCAACCGGGCGCAGCGCGAGTTCTGGGGCGTCACGGACGAGTCGTTCGAGACGTTCGACTGGAACAGCACCGTTCACCCCGACGACATTCCGGTGCTGGCCGCGCCGTTCATGAAAGGCATGGCGGAACAGAGCGGGTTCACGGTGGAAGCGCGTTATTTCCGTGCCGACGGGCAGGTTCGCACGCTTCACACCAATGCCGAGCCGCGCTTCGGCGCCGATGGCGAATTTCTTGGCATGATCGGCGTCAACGCCGACGTGACCGACGTGCGCGAGGCGCAGGCCGCGCTGGCGCGCTCGCACGAGGAGCTGGAAGCGGCGGTGCGTGAGCGCACAGACAAGCTGATGAGCGCGGAGAGCCAGCTGCGTCAGGCGCAGAAGATGGAAGCGATCGGCCAACTGACAGGCGGTATCGCGCACGACTTCAACAACATGCTGGCCGTCGTGATGAGTGGCCTGAACCTGCTGCAGCGCAAGCTGGCCAAGGGCGAGACGGATGTCGGCCGCTATATCGAGGGCTCTATGGAGGGCGCGCGGCGGGCGGCGGCGCTGACCAGCCGGCTGCTGGCGTTCTCGCGGCAGCAGCAGCTGGCGCCGGAGCAGCTGGATGCCAACCGGCTGGTGCAGGGGATGACGGATCTTCTCTCGCGCACGCTGGGCGAGGCGATCCGGGTGGAGACGGTGCTGTCAGCGGGGCTGTGGCAGACGCTGGCGGATGCGAACCAGCTGGAGTCCGCGATCCTCAATCTTGCGGTCAATGCGCGCGATGCGATGGAGGATGGCGGCAAGCTGACCATCGAAACCGCGAACGCGCATATCGACGACGCCTACGCAGCCCAAGCCGTGGTGGCGGCGGGCCAGTACGTGATGATCGCGGTGACCGACACGGGCGAAGGCATGACGCCCCAGGTGATGGCAAAGGCGTTCGATCCGTTCTTCACCACGAAGGAGGTAGGCAAGGGCACCGGGCTGGGCCTGAGCCAGGTGTTCGGCTTCATCCGCCAGTCGGGCGGCCACGTGAAGATCTATTCCGAGATCGGCCTTGGCACGACGGTGAAGATCTACCTGCCGCGCAACCATGCACAGGCGGCGGTAACGGACCGCAAGAGGATCGATGGCGATGTGTCGTCCGGCACGGGCGAAGTTGTCATGGTGGTCGAGGACGAGGAGCGGGTGAGGGCCTATTCGGTCGAGGCGCTGAAGGAGCTTGGCTACGCCGTGATCGAGGCGACCTCGCCGCACGATGCGCTGCGGATGATCGAGTCCGGGATGCCGATGGCGCTGCTGTTTACCGATGTTGTCATGCCCGAAATGAACGGGCGGCAGCTGGCCGAGCGCGCCACCCGCATCCGGCCGGGGCTGAAGGTCCTGTATACCACCGGCTACACGGGCAATGCGGCGCTGAGTAATGGCCTGCTGGACCCCGGCACGATCCACCTTTCCAAGCCATTCACCATCGACCAACTGGCCCTGAAAGTGCGCCAGACACTGGATTCGTGACGGCCGGGGCGGCTTTTACCTTTCTGGAACGGGCTCCGGTGCAGCTTGCCCACCGGTTGGCGGGGCCCAGCCATTGACCCGGCCCGCCCGGACCGCCACCTATGGCGGGATCGACCTATTGGAGCTTCCATGACGAATCGCCCCGATTTCTTCCACCTCGACGAGGATGACGAGGACGACGCCCCCGAGGGCAAGAAGGAAGAGGCTACTTCCTCCCAGCTGGAGAAGGCGCTGTTCGATTCGCGCACCATCCTGCTGACGGGCGAGATCAACGACAAACAGGCGCGCTCGGTGTGCGCCCAGCTGCTGGCCTACTCGGCCGTCAGCGACAAGCCGATCCTCCTTGTCCTGTCGTCACCCGGTGGCCACGTGGAATCGGGCGACATGATCCACGACATGATCAAGTTCGTGCGGGCTCCGGTGAAGATCCTCGGCACGGGCTGGTGCGCCTCGGCCGGCGCGCTGATCTATGCGGCGGGCAAGAAAGAGAACCGCTACTGCCTGCCCAACACCCGCTTTTTGCTGCACGAACCCCGCGGCGGCGTCGGCGGCCAGGCCTCCGACGTGGAGATCCAGGCGCGCGAGATCATCAAGATGCGCGAGCGCCTCAACAAGATCTTCTCGGTGGCGACGGGCCAGACCGTCGAGCGCATCAAGAAGGACACCGACCGTGACCACTGGATGGGCGCGGAAGAGGCCGTGGCGTACGGCCTTGTGGGCAAGATTGTGACCTCCCACACGGAAATCGTCTAACCACAGGCAGATTTCATGCTTTCGCGAGTGAGTGCGGGCCGGGCATAGTCTGGCTCGCATGAACTGGCGGGAGCGGATAGGGCAGTGGCCGCAATGGCCGGGCTGGCGCAGACACGCGCCGGCGATGGGCTCTGTCGCCGTCCATGCGGTTGTCGTTACGGTCGTCGCGGGAATGATGGCGGCGGCAGCGCCCGAGGAGAAGCGCCGCGAACGGCCCTATCTGGCGGTGCAGCTGGTCACGCCGGCCGAACTCACCCAGGTCGAGGCTGGCGTCACGCCGCCACCGCGTCCCAGGCCGGCGCCCACGCCATCGACCGCCGCGCCGCGTCCCGCAGGGCCATCGACCACCACGCCGTCGCCCACCCCGCCCGACACTGACAAGGATGACGGCAACAGCTTCTATATCGGTCCGCCGGTCGTGCCTGACGCGCCGCCCGGGCTCGCCAGCCTGATGGGCAGTGATCCGTGCGCGGTGAAGTTCGGGCCGAAGCCGAAGGAGTGCGCGGGCCGCGATCTCGCCAAGCGCACCGGCCCGATGGACTCGAACATGCCGCGCGACCAGCAGCAGCTCGCGCAGTTCTACGGCGAGTTCATGCCAAAGTGCGCGTTGCGCGTCGGCTGCGAAGGCGGCGAGTGGATTTCCTCCATCGGCACGCGCGGCGTCGGCAAGCCGCCGCCGGGCTCAGCGAACGATCACGGCGTCGGCACGCCGGGCGCCGGCGGCGCGGCCAGCCTCGGCGGCCTGCACACCAGCGTGGGCCGCCTCGGCTTCAACCGCGACCACACCGATCCGGGTTTCGGCGACTAGTCGAAGATGTCGAACAGATCGAACCCGCCACGGCGCCGGCGGCGGCCGTCGCGGCGGCCATGGTCGTCATCGTCATCGTCGCCGTCATAGCGATAGCGCTTCTGGCCTTCATCGTACTTGTGGCCGCGCTTCCATTCGTCAGGATTCTGTTCGAACGATTTCACTTCCTGCTGGAACCGGCGTTGCGCCTGCATCGCCTTTTCGGATTCCTCGCGCTCGGCGACCAGCAGCTTGTCGAGTTCGCCCCTGTCGAGCCACACGCCCTTGCAGGTCGGGCAGATGTCGATGTCCACCCCCTCGCGTGTGATTTTCTGCATTTGGGAGTTGTCGTTAGGACACAGGAAAAGGGGCACCAAAGTCTCCGAAAAGCTGTTTGCGGTATAGATTGGTATGTACGGCTTGCCGCGCAAGTTTCATCGCTGAAAGTCGGATGATAACTACGTGAAAATCGACGAGATTCGGAGCGTAACCTGAATTACCGCCACGCCTTCCACGCAGGGAATTTCGCCGACGTGGTAAAACACGCCGCACTGGCGCTGTGCTTCGACCGGCTGAACACCAAGCCCGCGCCCTATCGCTACATCGATACACACGCCGGCATCGGCGAATACGATCTCGCCGGCGACGAGGCGGAGCGCAGCCCCGAATGGCAGGATGGCGTTGGCCGCGTGTGGCAAGCGGAAAGCGGCGCGCCGCAGGATGTACGCAATGCGCTGGCTCCGTGGCTCGGTGTGATCCGCAGCCTCAATGCAGATGGCTTGCGTCACTATCCCGGTTCGCCGCTGATTGCGTCGCGCATGATGCGGGAGACGGATGCGCTGCGCCTGTGCGAACTGCACGAGCCCAGCGCCGATCTGTTGCGCGAGACGATGGGCCGCGACAAGCGCGTGAAGATTGAACAGCGCGATGGCTTCGAAGCGCTGCCCGCCTACCTGCCGCCGCCCGAGCGGCGCGGACTGGTGCTGATTGACCCGCCGTTCGAAGTGGCAGCGGGCTCGCGCAAGGCGGATTTCGACTGGATGCTGAAAGCGGCGCGCGGCGCGATCAAGCGCTGGCCGCAGGGCGTCTATGTCTTCTGGCGGCCGATCAAGAATCTCGACCAGGTGCAGGATTTCGATGGCGAGCTCGCCTCGATGCTGATCGAGGATGGCGGCATTGAGCCCGAGAAAATCCTGGTCGCTGACCTGTGGGTGCGCGCCATCGGCGAAGGCAAGCTGGCGGGCGCCGGCGTCGTGATCGCGAATGCGCCGTTCGGGGTGTCTGAGCATTTGCGCGCGGCGCTGCCATGGCTGTGCGATCTGATGAAGCAGGGTGACGGCGCGGGGTGGCGCGTGGAAAGCCCGGCGGCTGAAGGGCAGTGAGCTGCACCGCCCGCTGCGCGGTCGGCCCCTTCCGGCCCTGCGGGCCACCTTCCCCACGCTTCGCGCGGGGCAGGACCACAGACCGCACGGCTTGTGGTCCTCCCTCGCCGGAGGCGGGGGAGGTGGCATGCGAAGCATGACGGAGGGGGCCGACCGCGCAGCGGGCGGATGCCAACAACGATAAAGAATATCAGGTCGCCGCAAACCAGATCGTATGGCGCGGCCCTTTGCCATTGCTGCGCGCGCGGACGGTGACTTCCTCGACCTTGAACCCGGCATTCTTCAGGCGGCGGGTGAAGGCCGCATCGGGTGCGGCGGACCAGATGGCGAGGACGCCGCCGGGTCTCAGCGCGCCGCGTGCAGCGGCGAGACCCTTCATCGAATAGAGCCCGTCATTGTCGGCGCGGACGAGGCCGGACGGGCCGTTGTCCACGTCGAGGAGGATGGCGTCATAGCGTTTGCTGGCGGCTTTGATCGCGGCGGCGACATCGCCCGCGTGCAGCTCAACGCGCGGATCATCAAGACATCCGGCGGTGAGAGCGGCCATGGGCCCGCGCGCCCACGTGATGATTTCCGGAACGATCTCGGCGACAGTCGCGCGGCCGGAAGGGCCAAGGCGGGTGAGGGCGGCGCGCAACGTGAAGCCCATGCCATAGCCGCCGATCAGCAGGTGCGATGCGGCCGCATTACGCAGCCGGTCGCACGTCATCGTGGCCAGCGCTTCTTCTGAGCCACCTACGCGGCTGCTCATCAGCTCGTTGTTGTCGACCATGATGATGTGATCGTCGCCATGCCGCACGAGGCGCAGCTCGACGCCGCCCGGGACTTTTGCTGTGCCGACAAGTTCGCGCGGTTTCATGATGTCCGCCCGCTGGTGAATGCGAACCATATCGCCACGGCGGCGAGGGCGATCGCGAAGACGCGCCGGACGGTCACCTCGCGCCGCGGATCGGCCATCGCCTTCTGGAAGTTGCCTGCAAACGCGACGATCAGGGCGTGCGCCAGCGTGGCGATTGCAAGGTAGGCAAGCGTCATTGCCGCCAGCGCGCCGACAGACGGATCAGGGCCTGCAAAGCTGGGGATCATCACCACAAAGACGGCCGCCGCTTTCGGATTGAGCAGGTTGACGACCAGCCCGCGTCGGAAGTGCTTGCCGAGATCGGGGCGCTTGCCGTCGTCCTTCTCGCCGATCCACGCTTCCCACGCCAGATACAGCAGGAAGGCCACGCTGGCCCACCGCAGCGCCTCGTACAGGGCAGGCCAGGCCGAGATCAGCGCGGAGACCCCCGTGGCAGCGATGACCGCCAGGAGGGCAAGTCCGCTGGCGATGCCGGCCACGGCCTGCAGTCCCGCCATCCGCCCCTCGCGTGCGGAGAGCAGGGCCAGCCACGTCATGTTCGGGCCGGGCGTGATCTCCATCACGATCGCAGCGACGAGGAATTCAGCAAAGCCGGCCGACATGCCGTTCAGCTCGCATAATCATAGGGGCCGCCCTTCTTCAGCGCCGCGATGTAGGCGGGACGCTGGTGGATGCGATCGAGGAAGGCCGCGATCATCGGACGTGAACGTGCGCCGGCGCGATGGGCGGCGGCCTCGAGCGGGAAGCTCATCATGATGTCCGCCGCCGTGAACTCGGCGCCGGCGAACCATTGCGACTTCGAGAGTTCATCATCCCAATAGCCCATGTGCATGGCGATCTGCGGATCGGAGAGTCGCGCTTGCGCCTGCTTCATCACCGAACCGATGAGTCCGCGCATCAGCGCCGGCGCGTTGGCGGGAATGCGCGAGAACACCAGCTTCAGCAGCAGCGGCGTCATCGCTGAGCCTTCGGCATAGTGCAGCCAGTAGGTGTAGCGCAGGCGCTCCGGCGTGCCAGGCTTCGGGATCAGGCGACCCATGCCGTACGTGTCGAGGATGTACTCGATGATCGCGCCCGTCTCCGCGAGGGTGTGGCCATTGTCGGTGATGACAGGCGACTTGCCGAGCGGGTGGACGGCCCGCAGCTCGCGCGGCGCCAGCATCGTCTTCTTGTCGCGCTGATAGCGCTTCACCTCGTACGGCATGCCCAGCTCTTCAAGCAGCCAGAGCACGCGCTGGGACCGGGAATTGTTGAGGTGATGAACGGTGATCATGGCGATCTCGGGTGAGTAGGAAGTAGGGAATAGGCAGTGGGGAATAGTGATCGTGCTTGGGAGCGACACTGCTTTTACGTCGCCGAAGACCTATTCACCACTCCCCACTGCCTATTCCCTACTCACCCCTTACTTCAGTGATGCGACTGCATCAGCTTGCCGCGCTCGGTGATGAAGATCACAGCCAAGGCCAGGGCGCCGAGAACGAAATGCCCGACGAAGATCGGCGTGATGGTGCAGTCGAACTGCCGCGCAATCAGGCCGCCGATCGAGGCGGAGACGAACGAGGACGCAAAGCCGATCAGCGCCGCGCCCGATCCGGCCAGCGCGCCCAGCCGTTCCATACCGATGGCGTTGTAGTTCGGGCCCTGGAAGCCGATGCAGAAGAAGGCCGCGATCAGAAGCGTGTAGAAGATCGTGAAATCGACGGGGCCGGCGAGGGCGAAGGCGGCGTGGATGGCGCTGACGATCACGAAGGCGATCAGGGCCGTGTGCGAGATCTTGCGCATGCCCAAACGCTCGACCACGCGGGAGTTGATCAGGTTCGATGCCGTCATCGCCACGGCCGCGCCGGCGAACCATAGCGGGAACATCTCGCCCGTGTCGTAGACATTGTGGAACAGCTGTTCGGAGGACGAGATGTAGCTCATCAGCGCGCCGAACAGGAAGCCGGAGGCGATAGTGTAGCCCAGAGCCTCGCGCGTGCGGAACACCTTCCAGTAGCTGCGCAGGATCGAGCTGGGGTTGAGCGGCACGCGGCGTTCCGGCGGCAGGGTTTCCGGCAGGCGGAAGTAGACCCACAGGAACATCAGCACGCCAAACCCGGCGAGGAACCAGAAGATGCCGTGCCACGGCATCACGTGCAGCATCATCTGCCCGAAGAACGGGGCAAGGATCGGCGCCGTCATGAACACGATCATCACCAGCGACATCACCTTGGCCATCTGGCGGCCGACATAGAGGTCGCGCGCGGCGGAGACCGCGATCACGCGGCTGCCACCCGCGCTCGCGCCCATGAAGACACGGGCGGCGATCAGCAGGTCAAAGGTCGGCGCAAACACGCAGAGGACGGCCGCGATGGAATAGCAGGCCAGCGAAACGAACAGCACGCTGCGGCGGCCATACCGGTCGGTCAGTGGCCCGTAGAACAGCTGCGAGACGCCGAAGCCCAGCATGTAGGAAACGATGATCAGCTGGTGATCGTTCGATCCCGCATCCAGCACGGCGGGGCAGGTGAGCGGATGATCGGTGACCGGCAGCAGCCCGAACGACATCGCCATGTCCGGCAGCGCCGGCAGCATGATGTCGATGGCGAGGGCATTGAGCGCCATCAGCATCGCCGTCATGGCCACGAACTCCGCCAGCGGCAGCCGGCGGATCGGGGCGGACGCCGACTGGGTCGATGTGTCGGACACGGGGTGAATGCTCACATGAGGCGTTGACGGCGGGGTTTAGCGGGCTTTGACCCGGAGCGATAGGGCGCGCGATTGCCTCAAGAGCGAAGTTTTTGGGAGACGGGCGCCCCCTTTCGTCGCGCATCGAGCCAGGTCTATGCTGAGATCAGTGGCCGGAGGGATTCATGAAGTTTCGTCTGTTGATTGGCGCGGCTGTCGCGGTGGCGGCGGCTACGTATGCGTTCGCGCAGGAGGCGCCGCAGGTCCCGGCCAAGGACGAAAAGCCGAAATGGGATGTGGCGGCTCCGCCGCTGCCGACGCGCACGGTGAACATCAATGTCGACGAAGGCACCTGGATGGATGTCGACGTCAGCCCGGACGGCAAAACGATCGCGTTCGACCTGTTGGGCGACATCTACACCATGCCCATCACGGGCGGCACGGCGACGCGGATCGCCGAAGGCCTGCCCTATGAAATGCAGCCGCGCTTCTCGCCCGATGGCAAGCGCATCGCCTTCACCAGCGACCGCGGCGGCGGCGACAATATCTGGGTCATGAATGTCGACGGCTCGGACAAGCGCCCGGTGACGAAGGAAGAGTTCCGTCTCCTGAACGAGCCGGCATGGAGCCCGGACGGGCGCTTCATCGCGGCGCGCAAGCACTTCACCACGGCGCGCTCGCTCGGCACCGGCGAGATCTGGATCTACCATGTCGGTGGCGGGGACGGGTATGTCGCGGTCAAGAAGGCGAGCGACAACCTGCAGAAGGAGTTGGGCGAGCCGATCTACGCGCCGGATGGCAAGAGCTTCTATTACACGCGCAACGTGTCGGCGGGCCCGATCTTCGAATATGCGCAGGATTCCAACGGTAGCCTGTTCGAGATCGAGAAGTATGATTTCGAGACCGGTGAAGTGAGCACGGCGGTTTCGGGCGCCGGCGGCGCCACGCGGGCCACGCCTTCGCCGGATGGCAAGAAGCTGGCCTTCGTGCGCCGCGAGCGCAATCTTTCGAAGCTCTATGTGAAGGATCTTGAGACGGGGCAGCTCAGCAAAGTCTATGACACGCTGGATCAGGACCAGCAGGAGACGTGGGCGGTCAACGGCCTCTATCCCAGCATGGAATGGATGCCGGATTCGAAATCCATCGTGTTCTGGGCCGGCGGCAAGATCCGTCGCGTGGACATGAGTGGACAGAGCGCTGTGATCCCGTTCCGCGTCAACGATACGCGCGTGGTGATCGATCCGCCGCAGCCGAAGGTCGAGGTCGCGCCGGATAGCTTCCGCACCAAGATGCCGCGTTTCGTCTCGGTCTCACCGGACAACAAGCGCGTCGTCTTTGAAAGCCTCGGCAAGCTCTATGTGCGGACGCTGCCCGATGGCGCGCCGGCGCGCCTGACGCAGACCAAGGGACAGGAGATGGAGCTGTTCCCCGCGTGGTCGCGCGACGGGAAGACGCTGGCCTATGTCGAGTGGACGGACGCTGGCATGGGCCGCATCCGTACGGTCGCCGCCAATGGAACGGGCGGCAAGGTGATCACGAGCGTGCCGGGCCATTATCGCCGGCCGTCCTTCTCGCCCGATGGCCAGACCATCGTGTTCGAGAAAGGCGCGGGCGGTTACCTGCTCTCGCAGCTGCGCTCCGACGATCCGGGCGTCTATCGCATTCCGGCGGCAGGTGGCGCGATGACGAAGGTGACCGAGCGCGGAACTGCCCCGCATTATGGCGCCGTGAACGACCGCATCTTCCTCACGCGCGGCGATGGGCCTTCAGGCGTGCTGGTGTCAGTCGACCTCAATGGCGAGGCTGCACGCACGCACGCGAAGGCCGAGATGGTGGCCGCCTACGAAGTGTCGCCCGATGGCAGGAATGTCGCCTTCCGTGACAACTATGCGGCCTATGTGATGCCGCTGACGGCGGGCCCGCAGGAGATCGGCTCGGGCAAGGGCGCCACCGCGATGCCGGTGGTGCAGGCCAGCAAGGGCGGCGCGACCTATCTCTCGTGGACCAGGGGCGGCAAGCAGCTCAACTGGAGCCTCGGGCCGACGCTCTATTCCGGCTCCGTCGATACGATGATGCCGACAGCCCCGGCCAAGGAGGGCGAGAAGCCTGCCTACAAGGCGCCCGAAACCGGCGTTGATCTTTCCATTCCCGTCACGGCCGCGAAGCCCATGGGCGTAACCGTGCTGACCGGCGCGCGCATCGTCACCATGGCGGATGCGCAGGGCGGCGTGATCGAGGACGGCGTGATCGTCATCACCGGCAACCGCATCACCGCGATCGGCAAGGCCGGATCGGTGACCATCCCCTCCGGCGCGCGGCGCATGGATGTGGCCGGCAAGACCATCATCCCCGGCCTGATCGATGCGCACGCGCATGGTCCGCAAGGCGATGATGACATCATCCCCAACCAGAACTGGAGCGCGCTGGCGCACCTGTCGCTTGGCGTGACGACGGTGTTCGATCCCTCCAACGCCGCCAGCGAAGCCTTCGTCTCCGAAGAGATGCAGCGCGCCGGCCTCATCGTGGGGCCGCGCACATTCTCCACCGGCGAGATCGTCTACGGCGCCCGCAGCCGCGGCACGCTCAACGACATCAAGACCTATGACGACGCCCTCGCGCACGTGCATCGCCTGAAAGTGCAGGGCGCGGCCGGCATCAAGAACTACAACCAGCCCCGCCGGAACCAGCGCCAGCAGGTCGTCGCCGCCTCCATCGCCGAGAATATCCAGGTGGTGGCCGAGGGCGCCTCCCTGTTCGCGCAGGACATGGCGCTGATCGCCGATGGCAACACGGCGCTGGAGCACAACATCCCGCAGATGATGCTCTATGAAGACGTCATCAGCTTCTTCTCGCAGACGAAAGTCGCTTACACGCCCACCCTCGTGGTGACGTATGGCGGCCTTGCGGGCGATCCCTACTGGCGTTCGCACACGGATGTCTGGCGTCACCCGATCCTGTCGAAGCACGTGCCGCCGCATATCCTGCAACCCAAAAACGTCCGCCGCACGCAGGCGCCGGAAGAGGATTTCGTCGATGCGAAATCCGCAGCCCAGGCCAAGAAGCTGCTCGAGCGCGGCGTGAACGTCTCCATCGGCGCCCACGGCCAGGAAGAAGGCATGGGCGCGCACTGGGAGCTGTGGTCGTTCGTGCGCGGTGGCTTCTCGCCGCTGCAGGCGCTGCAGGCCGGCACGATCCTGCCCGCGCGCAAGCTCGGCTTCGAGAAGGACATCGGCTCGCTGGAGGCCGGCAAGCTGGCCGACCTCGTCGTGCTCGACGCCAACCCGCTCGCCGACATCCGCAACTCGGACAAGATCTCCGGCGTGATGATCAATGGCCGCCTGTACGAGCCGGTGACCATGAACGAGATCGTCACGGGCAACGCGAAGATGGCGCCGTATTACTGGGAGAACTAGAAATATCGGGCCGCCGGGCTTTGGTCCGGCGGTCCCCGATCAGACGTTGAAGCGGAAGTGCATCACGTCGCCATCCTGGACGACGTACTCCTTGCCTTCCTGACGCGCCTTGCCGTTTTCCTTCGCGCCGCTCTCGCCGTTGAACTTGACGTAGTCGGCGTAAGCGATCGTCTCGGCCTTGATGAAGCCCTTCTCGAAGTCGCCGTGGATGACGCCGGCGGCCTGCGGAGCCGTCGTGCCCTTCTTGATGGTCCACGCCCGCGCTTCCTTCGGGCCGACCGTGAAATAGGTCTGCAGGCCGAGCAGTTCGTATCCGGCGCGGATCACGCGGTTGAGGCCCGGCTCTTCGAGGCCGAGGCTTTCGAGGAATTCCTTCTGCTCTTCATCAGAGAGAACCGCGACTTCGGATTCGATCTTCGCCGAGATCACGACAGCGGCCGAACCTTCGGCCTTGGCGTGGGTCAGCACCTTCGCAGAGTAAGCGTTGCCCTCGGCGGCTGAGTTCTCGTCGACATTGCAGATGTAGAAGACAGGCTTCGAGGTCAGCAGCTGGAGCATCTTCCAGGCCTTCTGGTCCTCATTGTCGATGCTGGCGCCGCGCGCGGGCTTGCCGGCGTTGAGCTGTTCCAGCGCCTTGCCGATCAGCATCAGCGTCTGGATGGCTTCCTTGTCGCCGCCCTTGGCTTTCTTCTCGACGCCCTGCTTGCGCTTCTCGAGGCTTTCCATGTCGGCGAGCATCAGCTCGGTCTCGAC
>JAOATF010000072.1 GCA_030158285.1 Hyphomonadaceae bacterium | reverse complement strand
CTGAGCAGGCGGCCTAGCCGCGATCTTCCTGCAGGCCGAACAGCGCGGTCATCAGGCTGGACGTCATGTTCACCGCGCCCATCTTTGCCTGCAGCAGGACATCCGCCGGCGTCATCTGCGGTTGCGCATCGAGTTGCGCGCCCGGAACCTTGCCGCTGTCGGCATCGCCAATCACCGCGCCTGTCAGCTTCGCGTAGAGCTGGGCGGAGGTGAGGCTTGCGCCGTCCTTGCCGTGGAAGACGTTGTGGTTGGCCAGCGCCGCGGAGGGGAACAGTTCGGCCGCGGCGCCGGGCCTGTTGTTGCGGGCGGCGTCGATCATGCGCGCCGCGTCGGACGGGCCCATGAAGTGGGCGGTGTAGAGTTCGGCGGAGGTGGCGGGGCGGCCGAGCTTCTTCTGCAGGATCTTTGCGTTCTCGCCGGCGAGTTCGCCCGCCATGACGGAGGAGAGCTTCGCGTCCTTGCGCAGCTCCAGCAGTTCGCTGCGCGTCTTGCCTTCGGTGGAGACGCCGTGCTGCGGGCCGTAACGCTCCAGCATGTTCATCCAGGTGGTGTCGGTGAACTGGAACAGGCCGGTGGCGGAGGAGGTGCCCGCCTTGGCGTTAGGATCGAAATTGCTTTCGCGCTGCGCCGTCTTCACGAGGTAGTCGAAGCCGACGCCGGTTTTCGCGGATGCATTGCGCAGCGCCGCGAAGACTTCCGCGCGCTGGGCAGTGTTGGCATTGGCGCCGATGGAATCGGTCACGGGCAGGGCCTCATTATCAGGCCCCACCACGCCGGTTTATGGTTAGCGAGAGGTTAAAATTATCGAAGGCGCCGTTGCGGCAGCGCGCTTCCGCCTGCAACCCCGTATTGAAGAGGCTACGCCCGGATACATAATCTGCCCGAGGGCATCGGTTGCGTGGGAGGGCGGAATGCTGGCCAGTTGGAAGGCGCGGTGCGCCAGTCTCTTCGCACTGCTGGCAGCAGCGGGCTGTGCAAACCTGCCCGCCTTCACGGCAGCGGCGCCATCCCTTTGCCCGCATCGCTCCATCGAGCCGACTGCTGGCAGCATCGTGGTCGCGTGCGTTGACGGAACCTATCAGGCTTTCGACCGCACCAGAGGGCGCGTGTGGACGCTTGCGACCCCAGCAGACTATGTCCGCTCACGGCCCTATGTGCATCGCGATGGACAGCCCGCGACTTACGGACCGCCCGTGGCAGTCGCAGTCGAAGGCGGGCTGGTAATCCTGTATGCGGGATATGGCGTCCAGCTGCGACGCGACCACGTTTTGCGAACACCCAGGACGCTGTGGTCAAGCCTGTTTTCCTTTCCGACAAGATCAGGCCTCGCCGTTCTGCAAGGCGACCGGTTCGAAGTGTGGGCGCCTGGACTGGCCGCCCCGCGGTTCTCCGCCCCTGCCTTCGGTGCAAGAGACGTGGTGCTGAGTGAGGACGGCAGGTTCCTCATGACCTACACCGAGGATTCGCCTGAGACGCCCGTGCGCGTGTTCGACGCATCGGGCGAAATCGCGCGGTATCCGTGGTCGAAGGACTACTTCAGAGTTCAGCTGCTCAGCGGAGGAATCGTGCGGTTCGAAGGTGAGGAGCGCGACACCGGCCGGCTCTTGATCGAGGCGGGCGCCGGCGGAGAGCTGCATCGTGCGCCTACCGCGGGGGCGGCTGTTCAGTGCCTCGCCGCAGGCGATTTCGAACTGTTCATGCAGGTCACCTCACAGGGCGCGATCATGCACCTGTGGAACATGCGAACCGGCGATGTGAGGCAGATCCATCAGAATCTGTCCTGCGCGCCGAAGCCGGACCAGTCGGGGTTTGTCATCCTCAATTCCAGTGAGGGCAGGCTTGAGCTGCTGGACCCTGTGTCCATGGAGCGAGCCCCGCTTCAGGGCAACGTGTTCAAGTCCGGACATATCGAGATCAGCGAGGATGGCGCCGTAGCCCTGGTTCAGGGCAGCGGCGGCGCAATTTTGCAAAGCCTTGCAGGTGGACCGCCGCGCCAGATCATGCCCG
This sequence comes from Hyphomonadaceae bacterium, assembly GCA_030158285.1. GTDB lineage: Bacteria > Pseudomonadota > Alphaproteobacteria > Caulobacterales > Hyphomonadaceae > UBA7672. The sequence continues at coordinate 13,591 of JAOATF010000072.1, read as the reverse complement.
ATGACGCGCGTGATGCTTCGCGCCGGGTTCATCAAGTCGCCGCCAATGGATCAGTCATACTGGCCGAACAGCAGGGATCGCGCACCCTGCCAGACGGAAGGGTCGAAAATTCCAGGGCCTTGCTGGCCGGCTTTCTCGCGGATCGGCCGCTGCTGAATCTCGGCGAGGTCAATGCCTATGCGATGTCTCGGGATGGATCCGTCGCTGTTGTCGCGAGCGCGGATGGCCACGTGCGCGCATGGGATCTGTCGACAGGCCAAGCCACCGATCTCGGATCGCTCGGAGCGGTTTCCAGGATCGACGTATCGCCGGACGGAGCGTGGGCGGTCGTGCAGGCGGGCGACCGCTCCCTATTGATCAGGCGATGGTAGTCACACCTCGATGATCTTCACGCCCTTGGTGCTTGCCGCCAGCGCCAGCTTGCCGGTTTTCAGCATCAGGGCTTTTTCGCCGAACAGTTCGCGGCGCCAGCCTTTGAGGGCGTCGATGTCCGGGTTGCTGTCGCGCGCCAGTGTTTCGATGTCGGCGGCGTTGGCGATCAGGCGGGTTGCGACACCGGCGTCATCCGACACCTGCTTCAGCAGCACCTTCAGCAGCTCGACGATGGCGCCCGGCGGCGGGCCGGCGCGATCCGGCTCGTCGACCTGCGGGGCGTATTTGTCGGGATTGTCGACCGCCTCGTTGATTGCGTTGAGCAGGCCGGCGCCATGGCGCGACTTGCCGAAGCCTTGCTGCACGGCGCGCATGCGCTCGAGCGCTTCCAGCGTGCGCGGTTTCTGCTGCGCGATTTCCTGGATGGCGTCGTCTTTCAGGATGCGCTGGCGCGGCTTGTCGGTTTCCTGCGCCACGCGCTCGCGCCACGCCGAGACGTTGGCGAGGACGGCGAGATAGTCGTTGCGGTATTTGCGGATCTTCAGGCGCTTCCACGAGGTCGCCGGATCGAACGCGTAGATTTCGGGGTCGAGCAGCGCCGCGTGCTCATCCTCGATCCACTCCATGCGGCCCTGCTTTTCCAGCTTGGCGCGGAGGATCTTGTAGATCTCGCGGAGGTAGACCACATCGCCGCGCGCATAGCGCAGCTGTTTCTCGGTGAGCGGGCGGCGCACCCAGTCGGTGAACTGGGACGACTTGTCGACCGTTCCCTTCACGACGCGGGAAACGAGGTTTTCGTAGCTGATCGAGTCGCCCAGCCCGCTGGCCATGGCGGCGATCTGGGTGTCGAACACAGGGCCCGGCACATGGCCGATCAGGCGGGCAAAGATTTCGAGGTCCTGCCGGGCGGCGTGGAACACTTTCGTACGGGATGGGTCCGCGATCAGCTTGAGCAGCGGGGCGAGGTCGATGCCCTTGGCCAGCGGGTCGACCAGTACGTCATAATCGGAGGAGGCCACCTGGATCAGGCAGACCTGCGGCCAGTAGGTGGTTTCCCGGTGGAATTCGGTGTCCACGGCCAGGAAATCGTCCTGTCCGAGCCGCTCACAGGCCGCTTCCAGCGCCGCCGTGTCCGTGATCAGGCGGATTTCGCCGTCGTCGTCCTTCAAATCCTCGTCTCCTGACCAGGTCCCAGTTGCCCGACAAGAATCAGACTATGGGCGATATTGACAAGCTTGTCGGCGACATGCGCTTGTCCGCCCGTTCTAGCAAGCCAAATCCCCCGGTTTTAGCGGGAAAAGCAGGAGTTTTGCCCCGATGCATGCCTACAGGACGCACACATGCGGCCAGCTGCGCGCGGAGCACGTCGGCAATACGGTCCGCCTGTCCGGCTGGGTCCACCGCAAGCGGGACCTTGGCGGCCTGCTGTTCATCGACCTGCGCGACCATTACGGCATCACCCAGTGCGTGGTGACGCCCTCCAACCCCCATTTCGGCCGCCTGGAGCGGATCCGGGTCGAGTCCGTCCTTTCGGTCACCGGCGAGGTTGTCGCGCGTGATCCGGGCACGGTGAACGCCACGCTCGCCACCGGCCAGATCGACCTCAAGGTGAAGGACGTCGTGGTCCTGTCCGAAGTGGCCGAGGAGCTGCCGCTGCCGGTGTTCGCTGAGCCGGATTACCCGGAAGACGTGCGCCTGAAATACCGCTTCCTCGACCTGCGCCGGGAGACGCTGCACGCCAACATCGTGAAGCGTACGCAGATCATCGCCGCGATGCGCAAGCACATGGGCGAGGTCGGCTTCACCGAATACTCGACGCCGATCCTCACCGCGTCCTCGCCCGAAGGCGCGCGCGACTTCCTCGTGCCGAGCCGTATTCACCAGGGCAAGTTCTTCGCGCTGCCGCAGGCGCCGCAGCAGTACAAGCAGCTGCTGATGGTGGCGGGCTTCGACCGCTACTTCCAGATCGCGCCGTGCTTCCGCGACGAGGACCCGCGCGCCGACCGTCTGCCGGGCGAGTTCTACCAGCTCGATCTGGAGATGAGCTTCGTCACGCAGGAAGACGTGTGGGACACGATGGAGCCCGTGCTGCGCAAGCTGTTCGAGGAGTTCGGCGGCGGCAAACCCGTCACGCAGAAATTCCCGCGCATTCCGTACGACACGTCGATCCGCAAATACGGCTCGGACAAGCCGGACCTGCGCAACCCGATCGAGATGGACAATGTCTCTGACGCCTTCCGCGGTTCGGGCTTCAAGGTCTTCGCCGGCATGCTGGAGAAGGACGCGAAGGTTGAGGTGTGGGGCATTCCCGCACCGGGCGGCGGCAGCCGCGCCTTCTGCGACAAGATGAATTCCTGGGCCCAGCAACAGGGCCAGCCGGGCCTCGGCTACATCTTCTGGCGCGAAGGCGAAGAAGGCGGCGCGGGCCCGGTCGCCAAGAACATTGGCCCGGAACGCACGGAACAGATCCGCCAGCAATTCGGCCTCAAGGTCGGCGACGCGGTGTTCTTCACCGCGGGCCTGCCGTCGGCGTTCTACAAGTTCGCGGGTGAGGCGCGTAACCGCGTCGGCGCTGAACTCGGCCTCACGCAGCTGGATCAGTATGCTTGCTGCTGGATTGTCGACTTCCCGTTCTACGAATGGAACGAGGACGACAAGAAGGTCGACTTCGCGCACAACCCGTTCTCGATGCCGCAAGGCGGCCTCGAGGCGCTGAACAGCGATCGCGACCCGCTGTCGCTCAAGGCGTTCCAGTACGACATGGTCTGCAACGGCTTCGAGATCGCATCCGGCTCCATCCGTAACGCGAGCCCGGAAACCATGGTCCGCGCGTTCGAGATCACCGGCCTCACCAAGGCCGATGTCGAGGAGCAGTTCGGCGGCATGTACCGCGCGTTCCAGTTCGGCGCCCCGCCCCACGGCGGCATGGCGGCGGGCGTGGACCGCATCGTCATGCTGTGCTGTGGCGCGCAGAACCTGCGCGAGATCACCCTGTTCCCGATGAACCAGCAGGCGCAGGATCTGCTGATGAACGCGCCGAGCGATGCGTCGCTGAAGCAGCTGCGCGAGCTGGGCATCCGGGTTCACGAGAAGCCGAAGGCCTGACACGTCTTACATCTGCAAGGGGGGGATATGATGAAGAAGATGATTGCCGCGATCGCCATGCTGGCGGCTTCCGCCTGCGCGACCCAGGAGGCGGCCAAAGACACTGCCGACGCGGCCGCGCCTTTCATGCTGGACGCTGATGGCTATTTCCGCTTGCCGATTGGGCCTGCGGGAGCCGCGCCGGATCCGGAGAAGATGGGTGCGCAGATGGCGCAGGGCGAGATGTACTGTCGCCAGACGGGCAAGACGGCGGAGATCGGCTTCGTGACGGGCCCGAACGGCGACTTCTTCCGGTTTCGGTGCGTGACGCCGTAAGAGGCCCGATCCTTATTCGGTGATCGTGCGCATTTTTCTGAATTAAAATCGGACGCAGCGCGAGCGCGCTAACGATGGCGCGCGGGCCCTTCGAAACCACGATTTTCCCTTGTGGAATGGGCGCTGGCGAGCACTGGCGCCTCACGTCAATTAACGTTCACACGTCCTAACGCTATCCGCCAAATTCCACGCATCTGTCTAAGCGCGCGTCAAAACGGCGGGGCGACGCTCGGGTCTAATCGGGCCGTGTGCGCTGCCCGAACTGGTCTGGCCGGGAGTGGGAAATGAACGACGGCGTGCGCGTTCTGGTGTTTGCCTCGCAGAAGGGTGGATCTGGAAAGACCACGCTGTCCGGGCACATCGCCGTCGAGGCGGAGCGAGCGGGCGATGGCCCGGTGGCGCTGATCGATACCGACCCGCAGGGGTCGCTGGCGAAATGGTGGAACGCCCGCGCAGCTTCGACGCCGGCGTTTGCGCAGGCCTCGCTGCAGGAGCTGGATGCCTGCCTTGAGCATCTCAAGTCCATCGGGTTCAAGCTGATCGTGATCGACACGCCCCCGGCGGTGACGCAGACGATTGCGCACGTTGTGCAGCGCGCCGACCTGGTGGTCGTGCCGACCCGCCCCAGCCCGCACGATCTTCGCGCTGTTGGCCCGACCGTCGATATTGCCGACACGCTGAACAAGCCGCTGGTGTTCGTCGTGAACTCCGCGACGGCGCGTGCGCGCATCACCTCGGAGACCGCCGTTGCGCTGTCCCAGCATGGCGTTGTCGCGCCGGTCACGCTGCACCATCGCGTCGACTTTGCGGCTTCGATGATCGACGGCCGCACAGTGGGCGACATCCAGCCGGAATCGCGTTCGGCGCAGGAAGTCTCGCAGCTGTGGCTGTTCCTGCGCGGGCGTCTGGCCAAGCTTTATGGCGGCACGGATGTGCGCTGGGCGGAGAAGCCGCGCGCTGATTTCTCCACGGCCGTGCTCACGCCGGAAACGCCGCTGCTGGCCGCCGCGGCTGTGCCGGAGGATGACGAGGACTGGGATGCCGATCTGCCCGCCTGGGCCAGCATCGCGGTCGCCAATGCCACCGGCGCCGGGGATCGCCGTGGGCCAGCGCCTGCTCCCCCGCAGCGGGCAGCGTCACCTCCGCCACAGCAAGCGATGATGCGCCGTCAGGCCGATACGGACCTGCTGACCGTGCCACCGCCGGATCGCAACCTGCTGGACCGCCGCAAGGCCGATCGCGGGCCGCCGACTGGACAGGTTGATCGCCGCCAGTCGCGCAGCTTCGGCCGCCGTCCCACGCACTGAGGCCCACGCCATGTCAGCTCCGCTGTTTGCGTCCCTGAGCGCCAGTCTTCTTGCCCGCAAGGGCGAGGCGCACCCGTCGAAAGAACCGAGCTTTGGCCACCGGCCATGGCAACCTCCCGTCGTGCCCGCGCCGGCCTCGCCGCCGCCCCAGCAGCAGGCCGCCCGTGCACCCACGCCGCCGTGGCTGGACGCTGAGCCGGAAGTCGCGGCCACAAAGGTCCAGCTCAACGATGTTGCGCAGGCGTGGCCCGCGCCGCGCGCAGCTCAGCCGGCCGAGCCTGATGGATCAGGCTGGGTGCCGATCAAGCAGCCCACGCAGCTGAACCTCGGCAGCCTCGGCGCGCCGTTCAAGACGACGATCCGCCTGACGCATGCGCAGGCGCGGGCTGTGAAGCTGGCCGCGCTGATCCTCGACAAGCCGCAGCAGGAGATCCTGACGGCGGGCCTGGTCGAGCGGCTGGAGGCGCTGGCCTGTGCGGACCTCGCCAAGTGCAACTGCTTCAGGGCGGTGATCGAGGGGATGAAGACGCCTGAGCCGGTGGCTGAGTCGCCTGCCGCCTAGGCGGATTTGCAGGCTGCCAGGACGAGGCCTTCCGGCAGCTTCGTCGTATCATCGCCGCAGGCGGTGGTCAGCTGGGCTTGCGTGAGGCCGGTAGCGGACGAGAAGTCCGAGCCGGAGAGGTTGGCGTTGTCGAATTTGGCGTTGTCGAACTTCGAGCCGCCGAACCAGCCGCCGACCAGCGACGCGTCGTGGAAATCGACATCGGAAAAGTCCGAGCCTTCGGCGCGGATGCCGAACGCATTCACGATCGACATGTTGGCGCCGTGAAACTTCGATTTGTCGAAGGTGGAGAGGCTGAGGTCGGCCTGGCGGAGACGGGCGCCTGAAAGATCGCGTCCGTCGAGATCCTGGTAGGACAGGTCGACCTGAAAGAGGTCGCAATCCTTGCAGACCTTCTCTCCCTTGAGCAGGCGCTCGACCGTAGCCTTGCGCGCGGCTTCATTCTCTTCGGGCGTCTGCGCCAGAGCCGTGAGGCTCATCGCTCCGATTGCGGCGACTGCGATCAGAACCCGAAAGGAGAGGATCATTTAAACCAGGACAGAGAGCGACATAAGGCCGATAGCGACCACTGCGAGTACGATGCGCTGAACCATTCAAGTCCCGTTCCAGATTTTGCCGGACAGCCCCGGTCGTCCCTTAACCAACGCAGTTGGATAGAAAGAGTTCAATCGAGGCAGTTTGCAGGCGGTATTCTGAGCTATTCGAGGTGTTTACGTGTACGGCCGGTAAGGATTGCTCAGGCGCGTTACTGAATTCCAAACAAGAGCAAGGTTACGTGCGGCGCGCTGCTACGCGTTCGCAAACAGGACAACAAGCGGCGATGGCGCCGCAGACGGCCAGTACCGTCTCGCTCTGGCTGGGCAGAAAGTGCCTAGGCTGTCTGAACCGTTGCGCCGCAAGCTTCGCAGACGGCAACACCATCGTCAGGCCGCAACGTAAAGTGCCCGCAGGTCGGGCAGGCGTCTGACAGATAATCAATGCTTCGCTGCGGCGTTGTGGCAGGCGCCTCGGTTTCTTCCAGCCGGTCGGCAACGCGGCGGGCGGTGAACGGCACGATGTTGTCGGGCATCACGCCGCGGCTGAAGCCTTTGGAGATCAGCTGCTCGGGGCGGACGGGCTGGACCGGAACGGTGGGTTCCTCGCCCTCGTTCGCGCCACTCCCCAGCCCGTCATGGCTGACGTTCTCGATCTCGGCGAGGTCATCGCGGCCGAGATAGGACACGGCGAGTTCGCGGAAGATGTAGTCGAGGATCGAGGTCGCTTTGCGGATATGGTCGTTGCCGGTGACTTCGCCGGCAGGCTCGAAGCGGGTGAAGACGAAGGCGTCGACGAACTCTTCCAGCGGCACGCCGTATTGCAGGCCGATCGAGATCGCGATGGCGAAGTTGTTCATCAGCGAGCGGAAGGCCGCGCCTTCCTTGTGCATGTCGATGAAGATCTCGCCGAGCTCGCCATCGTCGAATTCGCCGGTGTGCAGGTAGACCTTGTGGCCGCCGACGGTGGCCTTCTGGATGTAGCCCTTGCGGCGATCCGGCAGGCGGCGGCGTTCGGCGATGTACTCCTCGACGTGATGGTCGTGGCTGTGCGTGTGACCATGTGCGTGGGATGGCGCGGTCGGGTGCGGCTGGCGTTCGAAGGTGGGGGCCTGGGTTTCGGCCGCCAACGGCGCGCGGGCGCGGCGCTTGGCTTCGGAGATGCGTTGCTGCAGCTCGGCATCCACGGCAGGGCGGCCCGCCTCGATCCGTACGCCCAGCCCGGCACCCATGGCGGCGCGGACGGAGGCGTGGACGGTCATGCGGGTGGTGTCCGACTGTTCGCCGGAGGCAATGGTGATGACGGGCGGACGGGCCAGCATGGGCGCGATGGCCTTGGCCATGCGGACGCGGGCTTCAGGCGTCACACCGTCCGAGCGCGCGAGGATGCGGGCCAGCGGGGATTTGGGGTTGGAGACGGGGCGGCGGCGGCCCTGCACTGTCACGCGCGCCTCGTCGATCTCCTTGGCGGAGATGCCGAGTGCGCGCAGGAGCGCCTCGCCATCGGTGTCGTAGGCCTCGGGGTTGAGGCCCAGACGCTTGCGGATTACATCGTCGCCGACAACCCAGCGCGAGAAGGCGGCAGACAGGCTGAGCCCTTCCTTGAGGGCCTGTTCAATGCGCTCCAGCGCATCTTCCGGCAGGCCGCGCGATTCAAGGCGGTGACGTTCCAGCCCGTCGATCTGGTCGAGCGTGCGGGCGCCGAGGATGCGCAGGCGCACATCTTCGGCCTCTTGCTTGGAGGCGGCGGTGGTGAGCGCGGCGGCGACGCATTGGGACAGCTCGGGGCTCTGTTCGTCTTCGCTGGCGAGCAGCAGGTCGACCGGGTCGGCGCCGCAGCTTTCGACCTGCAGCCACTGGATGGCGGCGGCGGAGGGATGGTCGACCGACAGGCTGTCGGCAGCCTGCTTCGCCAGCGCGCAGATCTTCACGGCGGCGGCGACGCCATCCTCGCTGTCATAGGCGACGCCTTGCGACATGACCGCGGCGGCGAGGCCCGCAAGGTGAACCGTGCAGGACGGCGCCATGGGGGTCAGCGCGTTCAGCTCGGACGTCAGCAGGGCGAAATCGCCAGAGGCGGCGTAGCGCGCCAGGTTGACGACGATGGCGGGCTGGTTCGGCTCGGACACCTCGGCGCCGAGGCCGATGCGCACGGCGAGACGCGTGCGGCTGACGCGCTCGATGGCGGCAGCAACCTCGCCCGCGTCCACGCCCGTCCAGCCGGGGATGAGATAGGCTTGGCGTCCGGGTTCGCGCGCGCCGGTGGCCTGACGACGGAGGGTGATGGCGGCGGCGCGGGGGCCGCCGGGGGTGCAGAGGGCGATCTCGACCAGTTCCGCGTCCGCGCCGGCACGGAAGGCGTCGATCAGGGCGGAGGTGGTGGGCCGGCCCTGATCATCCGTTTCGATGGTGAGGGCTTCCAGCGCGTCGGCAACCGCCACGAAGGCTTGCGTCGCCACGGCGCGGGCCGAGGCCACAGAGGTCGCGTCCGAGATGGCGGAGAGGAGCTGTGCCGGTTCCAGCGGCGAGGCGATCATGGCCTCGATCCGGCTGGCGGGGGCGATGGGCGTCATGCGGCGGGTGCGGATGGCCTCGCAGACGGCCTCAGCCGCCTCGCCTTCGCCGCCGAGCGTGCGGATCGCGGTCAGGTGGGCGTTGACCAGCCGGGCAGGCGCCGCCTCAGCGTCGCCATGGTCCAGCAGGGCCGCCCCGGTTTCCAGAACCCGGGCCAGATGGCGGGCGGATGCCTTGCGGGTTTCGGCCATGACAATCTCTACCTTTGCCGCAGGGTGAGCGGGTTCGCGCGAATCAGCCAGATTTTACAGGCTCGGGGCGCTTTCCTACCCACAGTTTTGTCGGCGCAAGCGCGACTATTTGCGATAAACACCAACGGCAAAACGACACGTGTCGCTGGAACACGCGCTGGCGGTTGCATGAACCTTCATTTCAAAAGCTGCCGCACTGATCTCGAGCCGTGGCACCGGGCCGGTTGCGGGTGCGCCGAGTGGCACCGCCTCCTTGTTGGTCGCCGAAAGCGTAACGTCGCCGCAGCTCCCTTCGCATTCGCCGATGATCAGGGCCGGCAAGCCAGGATAGGCCATAAAATTGAAGTCGTGTGTTTTCAGGTCCTTGATATCCTGAACCTTGATGTCGCCGATGCGCTTCAAGCCGTCGCGGGCCGCCTTAGCGTCCAGACCGACCGTCAGCATATCTCGCTTCGCTGCCGGAGGCGTAGATGCAATCGGGAGGGTGAGGACCGTCGTGCCGTAGATGCCGACCGCATAGGCACAGGCCGGTGCACTGCAGGCTGCGCTGATACTCGCCCTCAGTCTTTCCGGATGGCCGGCCGGAAGCGAGACAGAGGTTTCTTGTGCGCCTAGGCTCGCCCCTTTCACATCCCCGTATCCATCCGGACCTTTGACCTCGAGTTTTAAGCGCGAGCACTCCCCATCGCACGTCAGGACGATCGTGACGGGCTGGTCCGGGTCCACCTTGAACCACTCCGAGATCGAATAGCCCTTTTCCGGGATCCCGCCGACAATCGTCTCGCCGATCTGCGTGGTCTCTTGTGCGGCCATCAACGCGTCCAGATGCGCCATCGCAGCGGCGCGCTGACCTTCGTCAGGCCATTGGCCAATTGCAACGGCTGCCTGAGCGGCGGCATGTGGTGCGACTGCAAACGCCAAGACAGCCGTCAGGAAAGCCAGCCGAAATATTTTCATCGAGTCATGTCCCCACCTCGCAGACGGCTCTATCCGGCCAGAATCGTGACTATGTCTTCACGCCAAAATTCGGCAAGCGACAATGCCGCAACCCTAGGCGCCTGAAAAACTGTTGCAAACTCAATCAGTTTGTGCGCTGGACCGTGTTCTTCGCGGGCGCCATATTCGCGCCGCCGAACGCGTGCCTATCTAACTGAATTCACTGCGGAGCCGAGATGCTGAAGTCGATCTTCACCTGGTGGAACGGAGCCACGATCGGCGCCCGCTTCGACATTGGCCGCCGTGCGAACTATGTCGGCAAGGACGATGCCGGGAACAAGTATTATGAAGAGCGCAAGCCGAGCCTCGAAGGCCGCAAGCGCCGCTATGTGATCTACAACGGCTATGCCGAGCCGACGAAGGTTCCGGCTGAATGGCATGGCTGGCTGCACTACACTTTCGCCAAGCCGCCGACTGTCGATCCGCTGCCGAAGAAGTCGTGGGAGAAGGCGCACAAGCCCAACCTCACGGGCACGCTTGATGCCTATCGCCCGCCGGGCGCGCTGGCTGAAGGCGGACAACGCGCCGCGAGCACCGGCGATTACGAAGCCTGGAAACCCTGATGCGCGAGTCACTGTTCGAAACGCTGGTGGGGCTGGCTGTCATTGCGGTGGCGGGCTTCTTCCTCGTGTTCTCGCTGTCCCAGCAATCGGGCGCAGCAACGGGCGACAGCTATGCGCTGACCGCCAAGTTTGGCCGCGCCGATGGCGTGGGCCCGGGAACGGACGTGCGCGTGGCTGGCGTGAAAGTCGGGCAGGTGACGTCTGTCGATTTCGATCCGAAGACCGTCAAGGCCATCGTAAAGATGAGCCTGCGCAAGGACATCGTGCTGCCGGTCGACTCCACGGCGCAGATCCAGTCCGACAGCCTGCTGGGCGGGAGCTATATCTTTGTGCTCGTCGGCGGCGATCCGGACGAGAGCCTGCCGGTCGATGGCACTGGCGTGTTCGACTACACCCGCGGAACTGTAGATATCATGAGCCTGCTGCTTGAAGCGGTTGGCAACGCGTCCGGCGGGGGCGATCAAGGGGGCGGTAACACGGCTGAAGAGGCCCCGCTATGAACTGGCTTTCCCGACTGAGCATTGCTGGCGCTGCGGCGGGCCTCGCCCTTGGCGCGGCCGCCATTGCGCAGCCACCGCAGGACCCGAACCAGCAACCGGCGACGCCCGCGCCCGTGCAACAGCCGCAAGTTGCCGAGCCCGCTGGCGGCAAGCTGCAGGCCTCCAGCGGCGTGAAGCTGCGCGCGCTCGACAAGATCACCGGCAACTGGACGGACATCAGCGCCAAGGTCGGCCAGTCGATCACGCATGGCCGCATCAAGGTGACGGTGCGCGCGTGCTACCAGTCGAGCCCGCAGGATGCGCCGGAAGCCGCCGCGTTCCTCGAGATCAATGCGCTGGCGAAAGAGGGCCCGGCTGAAGCCAAGCCCGCGTCTGCGACGCCGCAGATGAACCGTGGGCCGCAGCCGATCGGGCCGGATGGCCTGCTGTTCTCCGGCTGGATGTATGCGTCGTCTCCGGGCCTCAACGCCCTCGAACACCCGACCTACGACGTCTGGGTGATCAGCTGCAGCACGTCCAACCCGCAATAGGCCTGCGTTCCGAAAACGCCGTCGACCTGTAGCGCGTCCTTCAGCAGGACGTGGAAGTCATCGCGCGGCACTTCCTCGACGCCGAACGTCTCGAGATGGCTGGTGACGAACTGCGTATCCAGCAGCCTGTATCCACCCGCACGTAGCCGCGCGACGAGGTGCGCCAGCGCCACTTTCGAGGCGTCCGTCGCGCGCGAGAACATGCTCTCGCCGAAGAACGCGCCTTTCAGGCTGACGCCATAAAGCCCGCCCACCAGCTCGCCCTCGCGCCACGCTTCGACGCTGTGCGCGTTGCCCGCGCGATGCAGCGCGCTGTAGAGGTTGAGGATCGGCGAATTGATCCAGGTGTTGGGCCTGTCGGGCGCGGACTCTGCGCACAGCTCCATCACGCGCGAGAAGCTGGTGTTGATGCGCACTTCGAAGTCGTCGCGCCGGATCACCTTGCGCAGGCTCTTCGACAGGTGGAAGCGATCGAGCGGCAGCACGCCGCGCAGGTCGGGGTCGACCAGGAACAGGCGCGGATCGTCGCGTGAGTCCGCCATGGGGAAGACGCCGCGCCGGTAGCAGTCGAGCAGTTCGTTGGGGCCGAAGACGCGGCTCACGACAACGCTCCGATGATGCGGCAATCCGCGATCGTGCCTTGCTGGCACTGTGCGAGCAGGCTGTTCAGTTCGCGGCGCAGCGACTTGAGGTCGGCAATCTTGCGGTCGACGTCCGTCAGGTGATCCCGCGCCAACGTATCCACCGCGCAGCAGTCATTGTCCTTGCGATCCGACAGGTCGAGCAGTGCACGCACCTGATCCAGTGTGAAGCCCAGCGCTCGGGCACGGCGGATGAAGCTCAACCGGTCCAGATGTCCCGGCGTATACGCCCGGTAATTCCCGCTGGTTCGCGCCGGCTCCGGCAGGAGGCCGATGCGCTCGTAATAGCGGATCGTTTCCACCTTGGTGTCTGTGGCGCTTGCCAGCGCGCCGATGGAATAGCTGTCAGCCATTGCTGCACCCTGTAGTGACTACAGGGTGCAGGTTGCCAGCGGTTGCCCTGACTTGTCGAGACTGACTCCTGGCAGCGGAATAGCCGTCAGGCCGGAACGCGCTTGCCGATCCAGCCGACAATGTCCGCGATTACGCCTTCCTTGCCGGTATCGGCCAGCAAGTCGTGGAAATAGCCCTCGTAGATCTTCAGCGTCTTGTCCTTCGACCCCACGGTCTCGGCAAAGAAGCGGCTACCCTGCGGGACGGTCGCCTTGTCGAGCGAGCCGTGAAGGATGAACACGGGCAGCGTCATTTGCGGGAATGACTTCCTGAGGCGCTTGTCCGCCGCCCACAGCGCGCCAACCGTTTTCGCCGGCTGTGTCTCGTCCTTGATCAGTGGGTCGGCATTCAGCGCGGCCACCGCCGCCTTGTCGCGCGAAAAATCCTCGTTCTTCAGTTTCAGCACCTTCAGGCGTGGAGCAAAGGACGACAGCCACTGAATGGTGTTGAGCGCAAAGTCCGGCGCGGGCACCTTGAACGCAAAACTCTCGCAGATCAGGCCGGCGAGTTCGTTGGGGCGGTCAAGCGCATAGGTGCATGCGACGACGCCGCCCGCGCTGTGTCCGAGCATGAAGATGGGCAGGCCAGGCTCGCGCGACTTCGCCAACTGCACCGCCAAGTCCACATCGCCGACATACTCCTTGATGTCCGCAACCCAGAACCGCTCGCCTTCGGACTTGCCGCGACCGCGCAGGTCTGCGGCGTATACGGAGTACCCCGCCGCCGCCAGCTGCTCCGCCGCCCACGCATACTGCCCGCTGTGCGAGTTGAAGCCGTGGCTGATCACCACCACCGCCCGCGCCTTGCCCGCCGCCGGCCATGACCTGACATTGATCTTGACGCCGCCCGCGCCGCTTAGAGTTTCTTCCCGCATGCTGCTCCCCGTGAGTTCGCCACGGCGCCACCCTAGGCACGGGATATGACGAACGCCTACGCCCCCGCGTGCATAACGCGGGGTGAGACGCCATCACTATCTGCTGAGCAGGCACACGCGCACGACGCTGCAACA
>JAOATF010000071.1 GCA_030158285.1 Hyphomonadaceae bacterium | reverse complement strand
AAACAGGCGCCTCTGTTTCCCTTGGATTTGTACAGCGAGTTTCCCTCATTCTCGGCGATTGCGCGTGTGGCCTGCCCGTCAACGCTTCGCGTTGACCCCGCCCTTCGGGGTACTTCCCCCGCTTCGCAGGGGAAGAGGTCAACAACCGGCGGCGGCGAAACCCTTCCCCCGTGAAACGGAGGAAGTACCCGAAGGGGGATGGGGGCGGGCCAAGAGGGGACTATCCCGCGCGGGAGATAACCGGGATCCTCGGGACGAGCCTGAGGATGACCTCATAGGTAGGGCGGTGTGGGGCGCGTCAGTGCGCGGTCCGGAGATCAGACGCCCTTGCGTACGCCCTTCAGGAATATCTGCACGGCGCGGCGGGCGCGGGTCTCGATCTGGTGGGGCGGCATGGTGGCGTGGCTGTCGACGATGAGGCGGAAGCCTGAGTCCTGCATCACCATGCCGAAGAGCATGGCGGCGGCGTCGTCGGCGTCTTCGATGGTGAAGCGGGCGCGGACGGTGGGGGAGGCGAGCCAGTTGGCGAGGAGTTCACGCGGGAAGCCTTTCGGCTTGGCGGCGTTCATCAGTTCGGGATAGCGGCGCACTTCGGAGATCATCAGGCGGGCCAGCGCCATCGAGCGCGGGCTGGTGAAGTGCGTCACCATGCGGACGAGGACGCCGTAGAGTTCAAGCTCGATGTCTTCATCGGGCTGGGGCGCGGGGAAGGCGCCCATGTCGGCGACGTTTTCGAGGAGAAGGGCGCCCAGGAGTTCAACCTGGCTCTTGAACTCGCGGTAGATCGTCTTCTTGGACATCCCCGCTTCCTGCGCGACGGCGTCCATGGTGGCGTGCTCGGGCGGGCTATCGAGGAAGATCTTGCGGGCGGCTGCCAGTATTCGCTCACGAGGCGAAACGACTTCCGCAGGTTCCGTCGGCGCCTGCATGCGAGCTCCAGTGTAGTGACCTAATATAGTCCAAACGTGATCGGTTTAACGCGATCACCATGTTTGCAGTCTATAACAGAATGAAGTAGGGAAACGCTAGAGTTTCCGAGTTGGGCAGATGGACCTCCCTAAAGAGACCCCAGCCGGCGACCACTCATCGCCTGTTTTGACAGGCGACTGGTCTGCTGCGCGCGATTTTTCGCCGGCCGAGCCCGCTGGGCTGGCCGATGGGGTGGATTCAGGTGGGGTGGATTCAGGGGCGCGCCAGCCCGGATGGCTCAAAGTTTTGCCGAACCCGCGTCGGAAACGGTCCAGCCGGGCCGTCCTCGACGTAGACAATAACGCCTCGATCTCCCCGACCGCGCCAGGACAGAAGAACATGCACAAGCGCACCAAAATCGCCTCCGCCGCCATCATCACGGGCGCAGGCGTCCTGTGGCTCGGCCTTGCGGCCTGCGGCCAGAAGCCGGCGCCGGCTGAAGAAGCCGATGCGTCGGCAACCGTCGCGCAGGGCGAGACCCAGGCGATGCGGGTCACGCGCATCGAGAACCGCGACATGGCCGACGAAGTGGTCGCCACGGGCCGCCTGGTCGTGCGCGAGGAAGCGGCGGTCGGCACTGAACTCTCCGGCTATCGCGTCGCGTCGGTTTACGTCGACGAGGGCGACTGGGTGAAACAGGGCCAGCCGATGGCCAAGCTGGATGACACGCTGCTGCAGGCGCAGATCGCGCAGGCGGAAGCCACGCTGGCAACGCAGAAAGCCAACTGGGATTTCAAGAAGAACCAGTTCGAGCGCGCGTCGATGCTGGAGAAGGAAGGCGCCTTCTCGAAGGAATTGCTGGAACAACGCCGGGCGGAATCCGCTGGCGCGGAAGCCTCCTGGATGGCGGCGCAGGCCTCCGTCAACGAGATGAAGGTGCGCCAGTCGCGCATGACGCTGCGCGCGCCGGTGGCGGGTTCGGTGCTGCAACGGACGATCCGTCCGGGCGACATCTCTTCGCCGGCGACGGCGGCGCCGTATTTCCGTATCGCGCGCGATGGCCTGATCGAGGTCGACGCTGAACTGCCGGACGCCAAGCTGGGCCTGATCAAGGACGGCACGGGCGCTTCCGTGACGCTGACGACGGGCGAGACGCTGCAGGGCAAGGTGCGCTTCGTGTCGCCGCGTGTTGACGCCAACACCAGCCTCGGCCGCGCCCGCATTGCGCTGCCGTACAACAAGGCGCTGCGTCCGGGCAGCTTTGCCCAGACCCGCTTCAACAGCGCCGTCAACGGCGTGGTGAGCGTGCTGGCGAGCGCGGTGCGTTACCAGTCGGGCGGTCCCTCGCTGATGCTGGTGGGCGACGACAATCGCGTGAAGCAGGTCTCGGTGAAGCTGGGCGAGCGCGCGGGAGATTACGTGCAGCTGGTGGACGGTCCGCCGGCGGGGTCGCGCGTGCTGGCTGTCGGCGCGTCGTTCTCGCTGGACGGCGATGTGATCAAGCCCTTCGAGGACGGGGCGGCGCCTGCCGCTGCCGCGCCGGGAGCCCAGTAAGATGAACCTGCCGATTTCAAGCTGGGCGATCCGCAACCCCATCCCGGTTGTGGTCGCCTTCACGCTGCTCATGGTGGCGGGCCTCTATTCGTACACGCGCCTGCCGATCAAGCAGTTCCCGAACATCTCCTTCCCGATGGTGGTCGCCACCGTCGTGCAGGAGGGCGCGGCGCCGACCGAGCTCGAGAACCAGGTCACGCGGATCGTCGAGAACTCGATCGCCAGCCTGCCGGACATCGAGATGCTGCAGTCGAGCGTCACGCTTGGCGTGTCGACGACCATCATCCAGTTCAAGATCGGCACCGACCTTCAGAAGGCGAAGGACGATGTCGAGCAGCGGGTGAACCAGGTTCGCAACCAGTTGCCGACCTCGATCCAGCCGCCGCTGGTCAACTCGCTGGATTTCACCGGCGGGGCGCTGATGACGTTCGCCGTCTCGCATCCGACGATGAGCGAGGCGGACCTGTCATGGTTCATCGACGACACGATTGGGCGTGACCTGCAGTCGGTCCAGGGCGTGGGGCAGGTGGCCCGCGTGGGCGGCGTCAACCGCGAAATCAACGTCACGCTGGACCCGATCCGCATGGATGCGATCGGCGTCACGGCGGCTGATGTGAACAACGCGCTGCAACGCTCCTACCGCAACTATGGTGGCGGCGTCTCGCAGGTGGGTGGCTCCGAAATCACCATGCGGGTGCTCGGCGAGACGGCGACGGTGGCCGAGCTGGCCAACCTGTCGATCCCGCTGCGTGGCGGGCAAAGCTATGTGCGGCTGTCGGATGTTGCCGATGTGGGCGACGGCTCGGCGGAGATCCGCGCGTTTGCGCGCCTGAATGGCCGCCCGGTTGTCGGCTTCAACATCATCAAGGTCGATACCGCGTCCGAGGTGGACGTCGAGAACGGGACCTATGCGGCGATCGAGCGGCTGCAGAAGTCCAACCCGGGGCTGAAGGTCACCAAGATCTTCTCTATCACGGACGACACCAAGGCCAACTTCCACGCGACGCAGGACGTGCTGATCGAGGGCATGATCCTCGCAGCCCTGGTGGTGTTCCTGTTCCTGCGCGACTGGCGCGCGACCGTTATCGCCGCGCTGGCCATGCCGCTGTCGCTGATCCCGACATTCTGGGTGATCTCGTGGTTCGGCTTCTCCCTGAACGTGGTGACGCTGCTCGCCCTGACGCTCGTTATCGGCATCCTTGTCGACGATGCGATCGTGGAGATCGAGAATATCCAGAAGCGAACGCTGGCGGGCTATACGCCCTTCCGCGCCGCCATGGAGGGGGCCGACGCCATCGGTCTCGCCGTGCTGGCGACCACGGCGGCGATCGTCGTGGTGTTCCTGCCGACCTCGTTCATGGGCGGCATGCCCGGGCAGTTCTTCATCGAGTTCGGCATTACGGTCGCCGTGGCGGTGGTGTTCTCACTGCTGGTAGCGCGATTTGTATCGCCCCTGATGGCGGCGTACTTCCTGAAGCCGTCGAAGGCGCACCTGGATGCGCGCAAATTGCCGGGCTTCTACGAATCCACGCTGCGGTGGGCGCTGAAGCACAGGCTGATCGCGTCATTGATCGGCGGCATTACCGTGTTCAGCGGTCTTGCCTCTGTCGCGGCGTTGCCGTCCGGCTTCATCCCGACAGAAGACCCCGGCTACATCATGTTCGACATCTCGGCGCCGCCGGGATCGACGCGCGAACAGATGGAACGCTCGGCGACTGAACTGAGCGAGCTGCTGGTCAAGCAGCCCGACACCCAGGACGTGTTCATCTCGATCGGCTCCGGCGGCTCCGGCGGCCAGGCTGCGGCGGCCAATGGCGGCGGCGGCGGTTCGGGCATGACGTCGGGCTCGGCGATCCTTGTGATGAAGGATCATCACAAGATGCGCACCGAGGAGCTGAAGCAGCATATCCGTCCGCAGCTGGCGCAGATCGCGGATATCCGCGTGACGGCGCTGATGAGCGGCGGCGGGCCGACGGGTTCCGATGTCAACATCCTGCTGACCAGCGAGGACGGCGCGGCGCTCGACACGGCGCAGCTCGCCCTGCTGAATGAAATGAAGGACCTCGACAAGGTCATCCGTAATCCGCGCATGTCGCCGGATCCGCCGGGGCCTGAGCTGATCATTCGCCCGCGTGCAGCGGAAGCGGCGCGGTTGAACGTGTCGACGGATGCGATCGCGCAGGTTGCGCGCATCGCCACGGCCGGCGACATCGAGGCCAACACGCCGAAATTCTCCGAGGGCGAACGCCGCCTGGCGATCCGTGTGCGGCTGCCGAACGAAGTGCGGCAGGACCTCGCGCAGATCGGGCAGCTGCGCGTGCCGACGCTGAGCGGTGGATCGACGACGCTGGGCGCGGTGGCCGACCTGTCCTACGAGGCGGGGCCGGGCGTGATCGCGCGTATGGACCGCAAACGCATGGCGTCCGTTCAAGCCGACTTTGCGCCGGGCGTGACATCGGGCGATGCAACGCGGGCCGTCGACGGCACCAAGACGATGAAGGAGATCTTCGCCGCCGAGAAAGCCGGAGATGCGGTCGTCAGTCGCGCCCGCGTCGGCCAGGAACAGGCGATGAACGACATGTTCCGCGGCATCATCGTTGCGCTGCTGTCGGGTATCGCGCTGATCTATTCGGTGATGGTGCTGCTGTTCAAATCGGTGTTCAAGCCGATGGTCATCATGTTCTCGCTGCCGCTGTCGTTCACCGGCGCCTTTGTCGCGCTGCTGATCTTCGGCAAGGCGATCGACATGCCTGTGATGATCGGGATCGTGCTGCTGCTGGGCATTGCGGCCAAGAACGCGATCCTGCTGGTCGAGTTCGCGATCGAGTCCGAGCAGCGCGGGAACAATGTCTATGATGCGCTGTTCGATGCGTGCCGCGAGCGGGCACGGCCGATCGTGATGACCACGGTCGCCATGTCCGCGGGCATGCTGCCGACGGCGCTTGGCCTGGGCGAGGGCGCGGGCTTCCGCACCTCGATGGCCATCGCGGTCATCGGCGGCCTGTTCTCGTCGACGGTGCTGACGCTGGTTCTGGCGCCGGTGGTGTACTCGCTCGTCAGCAGCATCGAGCGCTTCATCAATCCGCTGGCGGCGCGTCTCACGACGAAGCCGACTGCGGAAGACATGGCGCTGCTCAAGGGCCACGATGCGCCGCCGCCTGCCACGCCGCATACGCCGGCGGAGTAGGCTGTAGACTGAACAAATGGGTCGGGTGGTGGGGCGAGAGCCTTGCTGCCCGGCCTGATTGTTTCTTGGGGTCAGTGGGCGCCGGCCCCTCCCCGCGTCCGACGCTTCGCGTCGAACCCCAGACGAACGTGGGAGGGCTGCCCTCGCATCTTGTCCTGACTTGAGGCTTCAAGCCTGCGGGCGTTGAGGCATGTTTCCTCCTCCCGACGTTCGTCGGGACGAGCGGGGTGAGGGCGGTGGTTCAAGGTCTGGGGCTCAATCCGTCTCGGGCACGACTTCGCTGGCGCGGGTGGACCAGATGAGGGCCATGAAGAGGCCTTTCATCCGGGGAAGGATCAGCGCGGTGAGGGCGAGGACAAGGCCAGCGACGACGAAGAAGGCGATGAGGCTGGTCTGCGCGTCCTGCGTGGCGAAGACGAAGAACATCGGCGAGACGATGTGGCCGATGATGAGGATGGTGGCCCAGGCCGGGCCGTCATCCGCACGGAGAGCGGCGAGGTCTTCCCCGCAGCTGGAGCAGCTGGCGGCGGGACGCAGGAAGCCGGAGAGAACCTTGCCGCGGCCGCAAGCCGGGCAGCGCAGGCCAAGGCCACGGCGTACGGCCTGCCACGTGTCACGGGCGGGTGGCGCAATGTCGTCGGGCTGGATGTTCATGGGGGCAGGATCGGATGCGGGTGGCCGGGCGTCGAGACGGCTTGTCGTCGCAAGCCCCTGTTGCGCCTCAAGTCTTCACGAATTCCAGGCCGGCCTTGCCGCGTTCCTGCCAGGCGACATAGGCCCAGGTGCGCAGGCGCAGCGTCGGCTCCGACAGGAGGACGCGGTCGGGCAGGATGATGTCGCGCAGAAATTCGATGCGGGCGCCGGTCTCGCTGACGTTTTTCACCACCACGTCGATGCGTTCGCCCGAGATCAGCGTGAGGCTGGCGGCCTTGAAAGTAGGCTTGCGGTCGGAGCGTTTTGCGTTGGTCGAGGCGCCCTTGTAGGTGGTCTCTTCGTGCGACACGTCCGCGATCTTGCGCATGCGCTGCGCAAGGGGATCGGGCTTGTCTGGACCGGGCTTCTTGAACATCGGCACTTAGATCGCGAACCCACCCCGCCAAGGACTATCGGCCAAATCGTTTAGTAAATGCTTGCTACAGGGCTGTATACCGCTGCGGCGTATGGAACCCGAAATGGGGTATGGCGCGCCTTAACATACGGCGCCCTCCTGCGTCAGTTCCGGGTCAGCCGATTGTCACTGAGGTTCCACCGTCGACCGGCAGAATCGCGCCGGTAATGAAGCGGGCCTCATCGGAACACAGGAAAAGCGCAGCGTAAGCGGTGTCCCATGCGTCACCCATCCGGCCCATGGGAACCCGGGCGTTTCGCTCGGCCCGGAGCGTTTCAGGCGATTTGCCGCTGGCGGCGGCGATGCCGGTGATGGCCATGGGCGTGTCGAGCAGGCCGGGCATGATGACGTTGCAGCGGACGCCGTGCTTGGCGTTGCCGGCGGCGACGACCGTGGTGAGGCGGTTCACCGCGCTCTTCGAGACCTCGTAGGTGACCATGTGGTGGCCCGCGATGGCGGCCAGCGAGGAGATGTTGAGGATCGCGCCGGACTTCTGCTGGCGCATCACCGGCAGGACGTGGCGGATCGTCATCGCCATCGACTTGAGGTTGATGTCCATGATGCGGTCCCACGCATCTTCCTCGATGGCGTGAGGCGGGGCATCGCCCCGGCCCGTGCCGACATTGTTGACGAGGATGTCGATGCGCTTGAGGCGAACGACGGCCTCGCGCGCGATGGCGGCGCAATCGGGAGACCTGGTGATGTCGGCTTCGAAGGCGGAGGCCTCGCCGCCCGCGTCAGCGATCATGCGGACGGTTTCTTCCGCGCTGTCGAGATGACGGTCGACGCAGAGAACGTGGGCGCCTTCGCGGGCAAAGAGCATCGCCATGGCGCGGCCATTGCCGATGGTCTCGCCCGGCGTCTGGCCCGCGCCGACGATGATGGCGGTCTTGTCTGCGAGGCGGCCGGTCATCGCTTACGCCTTCAGGTCAGGGTCGACAGTCTGGCCGTCTTCGACCTGGATGCCGAACGTGTTGAGGATCATCGAGACCTGTGTGTACTGGCCGACGGTGAAGACGAGATCCATGCACTGGCGTTCGGAGTAGTGCTTCGTGAGGTCCGACCACACAGGGTTGGTGACGAAGTGGCCGCGGTTGAGATCGTCGCAGGCGGCGAGGAGCGCTTTCTCGGCGGACGTCCAGCCATCGGCGCCGGCGCCGTGCTTGATACGCTCAATCTCCTCGGCGTTGAGGCCGGACTGCAGGCCGATGCGATGATGCTGGGTCCACTCATAGCCCGACTTGCAGAGCCAGCCGACGCGCAGGATGGCGATCTCGCGATCCCGGGGGTTAAGCGAGTTGCGGGACATGACGTAGCCGCCCCACCAGGAGAAGGCGCGGAAGGCGTCGGGCGAGCGCACCAGCGTGCGGAAGATGTTGAGGATCGAGCCATCCTTCGCGCGGGATTTTTCGAGACGCTCGACCTGTTCGGGGGTGAAGTCCTTGTCGGCGAGCGGCGCGATGCGGGGTTTGGACAGGCGCATGTGATCCTCAGTTGGCGGGAGGTGTGGGCTGGCGGTGCGGGAGAAGTTCCAGCGTGTAGCCATCGGGGTCTTTCGCGAAGCCGACGATGGCGCCGCCGACCTGCGTGCTGGCTTGCGGTTCGCGGGTGACTTCGTAGCCGGCGGCCTTGATCTTTGCAGCCAGGGCGACGGGGTCTTTCACGCGGGTGACGATTTTGATGGGCAGGTCGCGGTAATTGCGCGGAGAGCCATCGGTCCAGTGCATCAGGACGATGTAGCTTTCGGCGCCGGGGTAACCGAGGACTTCCTCGTCCATGTAGTCGAGATGGTAGGAGCGGATTTTCTCCATGCCCATGACATTCACATAGAAGTCGGTCGACTTCGCGAGGTCGCTGACGCCGATGCCGACGGCGGAGAGGAGCGGGTCCTTCTGCGGCGGCGGGGCGGCTTCGGCGGCGGGCGGTGGTGTTGGGTCTGTGACTGGCGCGGGGGTCTGGTCACCGCACGCGGCAAGGGTCATCGCGGCAAGCGCGATGGAAGCTACCCGGATCATGTTTTCTCTCCCGTCAGGTCTGACGCCTGTGCAGGCATCTAAGCCTATCGGGAGCGGCGTGACTATCCGGCGGCGCGCTGATCTTCCGAGCGGCCCTTGAGGTAGAGGAACCCATCGGTATCGATGAGGCCGGCGTCTCCGGTTGCAACGAAGCCATCGGCGTCGCGGCGGGGCAGGCGGGTGTTGCCGCCGATCTCGCATTCCAGCGTGCGCTGGGTGCGGGCCCAGACCTCGCCGACGGCGCCGGCCGGAAGGGCGTGGCCCCCGGCGTCGCGGATCTCGACTGCGGCGCCACGGACCGGACGGCCGCTGCTGCCGCGTTTGGCGGTGAAGCTGGCGGCGGGGAGGCTGGAGATCACGCCCGTCTCCGTAGAGCCGTAAGCCTCGCTGACGACCGGACCGAATACATCGACCAGCCAGGCGCGCAGCACCATCGGCACGGGCGCGCCGCCGACCACAACATCGCGCAGCGAGGACACGTCCGTTGCGCGGATCGCGTCTGCGCCGAGGCGATGGAATTCGGCGAAGGTTTCGGGCAGGGCGCACCAGTGCGTCACGCGGCGTTGCGCGATCAGCTTGAGCCCGTCGGCGGCGTCGAACCGGCGCATCAGGGCGATGGCGCGTCCGGCCGAGAGCGCGGTCCAGAACTGGCCGCTGCCCCAGGTGCGGTGGAGCGGCACGGTGATCAGCGAGACGCCTTCGTCGGCCATGGGTGGGCGCGAGACGGCGGCAGGCGCGGTGCGGCGGCGCGGCAGGCCAACGGCGCGCGCCTGCGGGCCGGCGGTCCAGGCCAGCATGGAGGGCTGGGTGCGGCCGAAGCGCGGCTGGGCGACGGGCGGGAAGAGATCCCAGAAATTGAAGAAGCCGGGAAAAGCGCCGTCCATGCTGGAGCGCAGGCGGAAGGACAGGCCTTCGAGCGCTTGGTTGATGCGTAGCGGCGCGGTGTCGCCGATGATGATGGCGGCGGCGCGGCTGGCGATCAGGCGCTCGCGCACGATGCGCGGCGGCAGGTCAGCGTCGAGGGTAAGCAGGCGCGCCTCGATCTTGGCGCAGGCGAGCGCGATGACGGCCCATTCCATGCGGTTGCGGCAGCGCACGGCGATGACATCGTCGAGGCCGAGGCCACGGCTGGCGAAGCCATCGGCCAGCATGTCGGCGTATTCGTTCCAGTCGCGATAGGTCAGCAGCGCCGTTCCCTCGAACAGCGCGGGCTGGTCGCCGCGGACGGACGCCCAGTATTCAAGGCTGCGAGCGGCGGGCTCGCTCAGGCCTTGAGCGTAGTCCTGACGTTCGTCACCAGGCTGTCGCGCACGCGCGACAGGGAAACGTGATCGGGATTGATCAGCCACTGGAACATAACTCCACGCATGGATGCGATAATAATTGAGGCTTCGGCGTATGGGTCGGCGTCGGCGCGGACCTCGCCAAGCTGCTGGGCTTGGGCGATGAGGCCGGCAATGTCGTTGATCGATTGCTGGACCATGCGATCGACGAGCGGCTTCAGCTCGGGGCGCGTGAGGCCGTTGATCAGGATGGTCTGGTAGGCGCGCAGGCTTTCCGGGTTGTCGATCGCGTCGTCGATGCAGAAGCTGATCACGTCGAGCAGCAGGTCGAGGCCCTGGCTGGGCGTCGAGCCGGAGCGCATGCGCTCGCCATAGCCGGCGAGGATGTGGTCAGCGAGCGCATGGATGAGCGCGCTCTTCGATCCGAAATAGTGTGCCGGGAGAGCGCGCGAATAGCCGGCGGCTTCGCCGATGTCGCTCATCGACAGATCTTCGAGGCCACGCTCGGCGACGATGCGCTTGGCGGCTTCGAGGATCGCACGCTCCGCCGTCTCGCGCCGCTCCGCCTGTGTCTGGCGTTGCGATTCGGGCGCTTCGAGCGTGTCGTCCTTGCCGGGGGTCCGTCGGAAGGTCATGTCCGAGTGCAACATATTAGTTTGCTGACAAGCAAGTATGTGACGTAGGGACAATGTGCAGGCCGAATGTCGCAGGCGTGTGCCCGGCCTGTCGGAGACCTGTCGCGGAGGCGGATTTAACCCTCTCAGTTGACGGCAGCCTGTCGTCGCGGCACGGAAACACGCGCTTTTTCACGAAACCGGACGCGGGAATGCCGCGCCGCAGAAGTCGAGGAACACCCCATGACCAGCCTGACCGCCCCCGCCGGAACTGCCGACGAAATCTCGGCCTACATCTCGGCCGCGACCAAGGCCTCGTGGGGCGTCCAGGGGCTGGCGGCGGGAACCGAGCTGAAGCCGATAAAGAAGGTCGGCGTGCTGGGCGCCGGCACGATGGGCGGCGGCATCTCGATGAACTTCGCCAATGTCGGCATCGCGGTGACGATCGTGGAAGTGCAGCAGGCGGCGCTCGATCGCGGCCTCGGCGTGATCCAGAAGAATTACCAGAACTCGGCCGACAAGGGCCGCTTCCCGCAGGAAGAAGTCGGCATCCGCATGGGCCTGCTGAAAGGCACGCTGAACCGCTCCGACCTCGCCGACTGTGACCTGATCATCGAGGCGATCTTCGAGGACATGGCGATCAAGAAGGAAATCTTCGCTGACCTGGACAAGATCGCGAAGCCGGGCTGCATCCTTGCGACCAACACCTCGTATCTCGACATCAACGAGATCGCTTCCGTCACCAAGCGCCCGCAGGACGTGATCGGCCTGCACTTCTTCTCGCCGGCCAACGTGATGAAGCTGCTGGAAATCGTGCGCGCGCGTCACACGTCTGACGCTGTGGTCGCGACGTCGATGGATCTCGCCAAGAAGATCGGCAAGGTCGCGGCGCTGGCCGGCGTGTGCCCGGGCTTCATCGGCAACCGCATGCTGGCGCGTCGTGGACAGGCGGCTGGCTATCTGGTGCAGGCCGGCGCGATGCCGTGGGACATCGATGCAGCGTTCAACGCGTTCGGCTTCAAGATGGGCCCGTACCAGATGAGCGATCTCGCCGGTCTCGATATCGGCTGGAAGCCGGGCGCGAAGACGGCGAACCCGCTGCGCGACATGATCTGCGAGCGCACGCCGCGCCGCGGCCAGAAGTCGGGCGCAGGGTATTACGACTATGACGCGGCCCGCAATTCGACGCCGTCCGCGGAAGTCGAGGCGATCGTCAAGGAATACCAGGCCAAGTCGGGCGTTGCGGCGCGCAAGGTCACCCACGAAGAGATTCTGGAAGAGTGCGTGTTCTCGATGATCAACGAGGGCGCGGCGATCCTTGAAGAAGGCATGGCGCAGCGTTCGGGCGACATCGATGTGACGTGGCTCAACGGCTATGGCTTCCCGCAGGACAAGGGCGGGCCGATGTTCCTGGGCGACAAGGTCGGCGCGAAGCGCGTGCTTGAAGTTGTCGAGCGCGTCTCGAAAGTGGTGCCGGAGATCAAGGTCTCCAACCTGCTGCGCGAAATGGCGAAAGACGGCCGCAAGTTCGCCGACCTGCCGGCGCAGGCGATCAAGGTTTAGTCCGCAACGGCAAAGCTGGGCGTCGGTTTATACAACGCGCCCAGCAAGGCTGCGGCGAGGATGGCGGGGATGATGGCCAGCCATGGCAGGCCATGGGCGGCGAGGCCGACTGCGCCGGTGATGCCGAGCGTGACGATGGCCTGGCCCAATCCGACAAGCACGGAGGCCTTGGCGCGGCGGCGCACGAAGTCGCGGCGCGAGCCGGGATTCCTGCGCCAGAGCCCGATGAGGGCGGCAGCGAAGGCCGCCGAGATGACGCCGGCCGTGGCCCATGCGCCGGCCCAGGGATCGCGCGCGAGAAGCGCGATCAGGGGGATGGTCATCAGCAGGAGCACGGGGCCGATGGCCGCGGTGAGCTTGGCGCGGTCGACCATGCGGGGAGAGACGGGCGCCGAGGCGAGAAGGTCTGGCGTGTCTTCGGCGGAGACGGTTATCCAGATCAGGCTGCCGGCGAGCATGCTTGCGAGCAGGGAGAGGGCCGGGGCGAAGGCGGCTTCGGTGAGCTGCATGCCGCTGTCGGGGCGGACGAGGAGGAAGCCCAGCGGGAGCAGGTAGAGCAGCTGCAGGCCGATCTGCGAGAGGAGAAGCGGATCGCGCGAGATGAGGCGCAGCTCTTTCCGGATGATGGTCTGCATCAGGCCGCCGCGCACTTCGGCCACGCGAACATCGCTGGTGCGTTTCTTCCGGCCCATGGCGGAGGCGGCGGCGGCATCCGACACATAGCTGCGGCTGAAGATGTAGACGCCGAAGGGGAACAGCACGGCGACGAGGGCGAGCCAGAGCACGGTGGACGTGATCTCGCCGGTGAAGGCGCGGGCGGGGAAGAGCCAGAAGGCGTTCGGGTCTATGGCGAAGCCGGCGATCATCGCCTGCATTTCCTCGCCGGTCATCGAGCCGGATTCGCGCGAGGAAATGTTGAAATACTGGAAGCCCAGGAACACAGCAGCGCCGGCGACGGCGCTGAAGATCTGGGCGAAGACGCGCGTGCTGCGCGGGCCGATGAGGCGGAAAAGGCCTGTGACGATCAGCAGCGCAAGGCCCGTGGCGGCGAAGGCCATGGTGACGAGCACGACGATCGAGGCAAGCCAGAGCGGCGAAGAGAAGATCGCCATCCAGAGCAAGGGCGGGCCGAGCAAGCCCGCATAGATCGGCAGCGCGCCGATGGCGATGGCGGAGGATCGCACGACGAGCACGCGCCACGGCGAGACGGGAGACGACAGGAGCAGATCGAGGTCGTTACGCGTGTAGATGGCGTCGACGGCGGCGAGGATGGCGCCGGATGTCATCACCGAGCCCATGAAGCCGAGTGCGACCGTGACGATCAGGAGCGCGAAGCCATCGCCGGGGCCGTTGACGAAGGGGGGCGGGGGAATGAACGGGCCGATGCGCGAGAAGATCATATAGCTGAACAGCATCCACACGGAGAGCAGGATGCCGGCCATGACGAGGCCGCTGAGCGCGCGCTTCTTTCCGCGTCGCCAGAACAGGCGCAGCTCGTGCTGCATCAGCCAGAGAACGCTTCCCGGGCGGCTGCTCATTGCGCGGCGACCGGGGTGTGAGAGGTGAGGGAGAGGAAGACGTCTTCGAGCGACTGGCCCTGTGCGCCGGCCTGCGTGCGGAGGTCTTCGAGGCTGCCTTCGATCAGGAGCTTGCCGTCCTTGATGATGCCGATGCGGTCGGCCATGCGCTCGGCGACTTCGAGGATGTGGGTGGTGAGGATCACGGCGGCGCCATCCTCCACGCGCTCGCGGATCATGTCCTTCACCAGCCGGGACGCGCCAGCGTCGAGGCCGGTCAGCGGTTCGTCGAGCATCAGCAGTTTCGGCTTGTGGATCAGGGCGCCGGCCAGCACGGCCTTCTGCTTCATGCCGCGCGAGAAGGTCTCGCAGCGATCGTTTCGGTTGTCCCACAGGCCGAGCAGCTTGAGCAGGCGTTCGGCATCGGCGCGGGCCGAGGCGGGATCGACGCCCCAGAGGCCAGCAACGAATTCGAGATATTCCCACGCGGTGAGCTTGTCATAAAGCAGGGGCTCATCCGGCAGCCAGGCAATGGCTTTCTTGGCGGCGAGCGGATCGCGGCGGGCATCGGTTCCGAACACCTTGATCTCGCCCGCGTCGGCCTGCAGCAGGCCGGCGATCATGCGCAAGGTCGTGGTCTTGCCCGCACCGTTGGGGCCGAGGAGCGCATAAAGCTCGCCTGCCCGCACGTTGAGGCTGATGCCGTCCACGGCGCGCTTTCCGCCATAGCTCTTGGCGAGATCGCGAACCTCGAGGCCGATGGCCATGCGTTTTCGTCCTGTATTGGGCGCCGGGGAGGGCGGGTAGCGATTTCTAGCCGATCGAGGCTGATCCGTCAGCGGGGCTCGCGCGTAGATACGCCATGGATGTGCTGACGCCGTTTCTTGTCATTCTCGCGGGCATGGGTGTCGTGATGCTGACGGCGTGGGCCGTCCAGATGGGCACGCGCAATGGCGGCTGGGTGGACGCGTTCTGGTCGTTCGGGACCGGCGCTGCGTGCGTGGCGGCGGCGCTGTGGCCAGCCGATGCCGTGAGCCCGGAGCGGCAGTGGATCGTGGCGGGGCTGGCGGCGTTCTGGTCGCTGCGGCTGGGCGTCTATATCGCGCAGCGCGTGGCGAAGGATCCGCATGAAGACCGGCGCTATGCGGGTCTGCGCCGCGAATGGGGCGGGAATTTCCAGCGCAACATGGTGGCGCTCTGCCTGGTGCAGGCGCCGGCGGGCGCGGTGCTGAGCCTGTCGATCCTGCCTGCCGCGCATGCCGGTTCGCCGGAACTCGGGCTGCGCGATGCGCTGGCCGTGCTGGTGATCGTGGTCGCGATCATCGGCGAGAGCATTGCCGACGAGCAGATGCGTCGCTTCCGCAAGACGGGACAGCGCGGTGCGGTGATGGACAAAGGG
Organism: Hyphomonadaceae bacterium; assembly: GCA_030158285.1. Taxonomy (GTDB): domain Bacteria; phylum Pseudomonadota; class Alphaproteobacteria; order Caulobacterales; family Hyphomonadaceae; genus UBA7672. The sequence goes on along the minus strand of JAOATF010000071.1, from coordinate 44,798 downwards.
CTGTGGGGCTGGTCGCGGCATCCGAATTATTTCTTCGAGTGGCTGGGCTGGATGGCGTGGCCGGTGATGGCGCTCGATCCGGCGGTGTCGTGGACATGGCTGACGCTGGTGGCGCCGGTGATGATGTTCCTGGTCTTGCGGTACGGCACGGGCGTGCCGGCGCTGGAGAAGGTAATGCTGGAAAGCCGGGGGGATGTGTTCCGCGATTACCAGAAACGCGTGAGCGCGTTCTTCCCATTACCTCCGAGTAGGGTGCCGAAAGGGAGTTCGACATGAGCCTTGTCTCGCGGGCGATCATCGCGTTCGAGAATGCGCCGCTGCCGGATTTCGTGCGGCGGGGGGCGGTATCCTTCCTCGTGGAGCGCGTGCGGCGGGACCTGCGGCATACGCCAGCGGATGCGACGCGCAAGTTCGCAGAGGACATGAGCAATCATCCGATCGCCACGCATACGGCGGATGCGAACGCGCAGCACTATGAAGTGCCGGCGGAGTTCTTCGCGCTCTGCCTCGGGCCACGGTTCAAGTATTCATCGTGCCGGTATGAGCCGGGCGATACGCTGGCCACGGCGGAAGTGCGGGCGCTGGAAGAGACATGCGCGCATGCGCAGCTGGCGGATGGGCAGAATATCCTGGAGCTGGGCTGCGGCTGGGGTTCGATGAGCCTGTTCATGGCGGCGAAGTATCCCGGCGCGCAGATAACGGCGGTCTCCAACTCGGCGAGCCAGCGGGAGCATATCGAGGGACGCGCGCGGGCGCGGGGGATCACCAACCTGCGCATCATCACGGCGGACATGAATGTGTTCGACACGGACGAGACGTTCGACCGGATCGTCTCGGTCGAGATGTTCGAGCATATGTCAAACTGGCGGGCCTTGCTGGAGAAGTGCCGCAAGTGGATCAAGGCGGACGGGCGCATGTTCATGCATGTGTTCGCGCATCGCACGGCGCCGTACCGCTTCAACGTGAATGATCCTGCGGACTGGATCGCGCACCACTTCTTTGCGGGCGGCGTGATGCCGAGCCGCGACCTTGCCGGGAATTTTCCGGATCTGTTCACGAGCGAGCAGGACTGGTGGTGGAACGGCAAGAATTACGAGAAGACCGCGCTCGACTGGTTGGCGTACTTCGACGCCAACAAGGACGCGATCCGGAAGATCCTTGCGGACGTGTACGGCGCGGATGCCAAGGTGTGGGAGAACCGGTGGCGGTTGTTCTTCCTCGCGACGGCAGGGCTGTTTGGCCATGCCGGCGGGAATGAATGGGGCGTGGTGCATCACCGGCTGAAACCGGTTTGAGGGCAGTGTCGTCGAAAGCTGCGCTGTGAGTGTGGCTTAGGCCGGCGGTTGCCCCCTCCGTCACGCGCGTAAGAACGCGCGCGCCACCTCCCCCGGCGCAGAGCGCCGGAGGAGGAAAGAGAGCGGTGATTGCGGCGAGCGCAGGTGCTTTCCTCCTCCACGCGGAGCGTGGGGGAGGTGGCTCGCGAAGCGAGACGGAGGGGGCAGCCGCCGTTGTCGCGGTTGATCAGGTCAGGACGCGTGCGATTTCGTCTGCTGCGCGGGTGGCGCCGTTTTCGGCGATGAAGTCTGGCGCGATGTCGTGGGCGCGCTGCGCTGTTGCTGTGTCGGCGAGCAGGTTGTGCAGCGTTTTGGCGGCGCGGGCCGCGGTGTAGCGATGCCACGGAATCGCCGCGCCGAGGCCCAGCCGCGTGATGCGGGCGGCATTGTCGGGTTGGTCGCCCATGAAGGGGACGACGAGTTGCGGGCGGCCGGCGCGGAGGGCGGCGCCTGTGGTGCCGACGCCGCCGTGATGCACGATGGCGGCGCAGCGCGGAAAGACGAGCGTGTGTGAAGCGTACGGACGGGAGAGCAGGCCGGGCTGCGGCGCGACTTCGTGCTGGCCGGCGAGCAGGAGCGCGCGGCGGCCGAGTATCTGCGCGGCTTTCGCGCTCTCGCGATAGAAGTCGCCGGGGGCGTGGATGGCGAAGCTGCCGAGGGTGAAGACGATGGGCGGCTCGCCTTCGGACAGAAAAGCATCGAGTTCTGCGTCGAGCGTCTCGGCGCCGCCGGTGTCGCTGTCGAAGACGGGATAGCCGGTGATCTTCATGGTGGGCGGATAGTCTGGCTGCGCGGGGCCGAGGCGATCTGAATAGAGGCCGAGGACGAGCGGCGCTTCGGGGATACCGAAGAGCGGGAAGGCTTTCGCCTTGGGCAGGCCGAACTGGCTGCGGACGCGATCGACGATGCCGGCATAGCGGCGGCGAAGTTCGAGCTTGGCGCCGCTGAGCATCGCCTTGTTGTAGGCGATCTTGAACCCATTCATCGGCGGGCGCGCCATCATCCAGAACTGTTTCTCGTTCGGCGGATCGTAGGCGGAGAGCATCGAAAAGGGCTGCAGCACGCAGGGGATGAAAGGGATGCCGCGCATTTCGGCGACGATCTCTCCCGCGATGGTGAGGACGGGCCCGGCGATGGCGGAGGCGCCTTCGGCCACGACGTTCAGCTGCTTCGCGACATCCGGCAACATGGGGAAGAGGATCTTGCGAAAGAGGTAGTCCGGATCGCGCGTCATGCGGTGGGCGGCTTCATCAGCATCGAGACCGAGGCGGCCGGCGAGCACGGCGAGGGGCGGGTAGATGCCGGCGGCGGTAAGGCCAGCGCGCTCGATCTTGGGGACGTTGTCTTCGGGAGCTGCGAGGATGACATCGAAGCCTTGCTGCTTGAGCGCGAGGCCGAGGGCGATGAAGGGGTGCACGTCGCCGAGACTGCCGATGGTGGCGAGCACAATCTTCTTCGGCATGGCGAGGCCCCCGATGTTGCGCGGGTGATAAAGCGGGATTGGGGGAAAGGGAATGGGTGTGTTGGGCGTATGAGGCGGGGTGGTGAGATGACCGCATCCTTCGAGACGATCGCTACGTGAGAGCGCCGCTGTGGAAGCGGGGTGCTCGCGATCCCTCAGGATGAGGCCGGTGCGTGTTGCTCGATAAAAGTCGGAGCGGATGTCCAGTTCAGATGCCTCAACGCCCACCGGCCTCATCCTGAGGGGTCGCGGGTACGACATCGCAGCGTGGGGATTCTCTCGGTGCGATCGTCTCGAAGGATGTGGTGTTGGGTGCGCCGCTTCGACGCTTTGCGTCGACTGCCGGGCAGGGGCCCGGCGGTCCATAGAAAAACAAGCGGACCTTTTGGGTCCGCCTGTTTCGTCTGTGCAGACGAGAGATGACTACTGGCCGACGCTCTGTTGCGCCTGGGCGTCGCTGATGCGGCGGCCCATCATCTGGTTGATCGGGCCCATTTCGCTGACGGCGATGTAGCCGTCCTTGTTCGCATCAACCTTGTCCCAGTTGTCGAGCAGCATCTTGGCCATGCGGCCGCGCACTTCGGACTTGGCAACCTTGTCGTCGAGGTTCGTGTCCATCATGCCGATGGTGCGCGAGTCCTCGAGGCGCTTCTGGTAGTCGTCCTTGCGATTGGCGACGGTCTCGTCATCCCAGCGGAAGCCGAGCGCGGTGTACTGCATCTCTTCCCACGACTGTTCGCCCCACTTCACCGTGATTTTGGAATCGGGGTTGGCGGGGTTGTTGGCCGAGTTGTCGTAGATGTAGCGGGTGACCAGCTTGGTGCCGGGGGCGATTTTTATGGGGGTGGCGAGGTCGTAGCCGCGCTGCCAGTTGAAGTCGTATTTCGGGAGAGAGACGATCAGTTCTTCCTTGGTGGAGCCCGGTTTGATGACCGAGACGGCCATGCTTTCACCGCGGTAATGTGCGTGCGGGAAGACGGTGTAGAGCGTCGCGTTCTCGGGGAAGGTGATGTAGGCGATTTCCTCGTGGCGCGCGGTGTCCGGCGGGATCTCGATGCCGGCGTTGAGCACGACGGCGGAGCGGCGCAGGATCTCCGGCGGGGCTTCCTTCGGATAGAAGTAGAGGCCAACGCGGGTCTTCTCGGTCGTTTCCTTGCCGTACGGCGTGTAGTGCATCTGGAACTGGAACTTCTGGCCCGGGGCGACCCAGGTGCCGGTGCCTTTCGGATAGACCGTGGTTTCAGCGCCGACCGCGTAACCGCCTGCGCCATTGGAGAGCAGGTGGTGGACGGCCTGACGGTCGGACGGTTTCACCGTCGCGGCGCGCAGCCAGCGGCCTTCGGTGAGCGGGTTCGTCACGACGGGGTTCTGGTAGTCGACCACGCCGGACGCCGGAACCTTGTAGGCCGGCAGTTCGATGACGAGGTCAGGCGTGCCGAGTTCCCACTCGGGCGCGGCCTTGGCGTTGATCTTCAGCGGGTCTGCGCCCGTGCCGCGCGGGGCGCCGGCTTCGATCCAGTGGATCAGCGTCTGCTGGTCTTTGGCGGTGAGGTTCATGTCGCCGGCGAAGGAGCCGACATGCGGATCGGCATTGTAGGGCGGCATGCGGTCCGTGCGGATCGCTTCGCGCATCATGCCGGACCACTGTTTCACCTTCTCGTAGCTGTCCATGGCGAACGGGCCGATGGCGCCTTCGGAGTGGCAGGCCACGCAGTTCTTCGCGAGGATCGGCGAGACGTCCTTCTCGTAGGAAATCTTGCTGTGATCGATTTTCGCGTCGCGGCTGGGGAAGGCGAGCGCTTGCGTGTCGAGCCCGATGTAGGCGGCCTTCACGGCCTTGCCACCGGCGAGGGCGGCAGCGGCGTCGGCAGCGTAGGCGGTACGGTCAGCGGAGGGCTTGCCGGCGAGGTTGGCGGCGATCGGACCGGAGTAGGCGACCTTCCACGTCTTCGGGCTGATCACCAGCGCCTGGCCGACGCGGCTGACGCCGAGGCTTTCGCCAATGAGCTGCGTGTCATCGATCAGCACGGGGATATCGAGGCCGAGGCCGGCCATGTCGGCGATGATGGCTTCGCGCTGCACGCCGGGCGTGGAGTTGAGGAAGAAGAGCTGGCCGCCGCTCTGCTTCAGCGATGCCTGCAGCGCCTTGATCTGCGGGACCGCATCGTTGAGCAGCGAGGAGCCGTTGACGTGGCTGATGATCACCACGGACGAGGCGAACTTGTAGTAACTCAGCAGGTGCGATTTCGAGTTCTGGTCGACGAGGCGGAAGTCTTCCGCGCGGTCGGCGGCCTTCACCTGCGTGGCGACCATGTTCGCGCCAACCACCTGGCCGTTGGCGACGACGCCAGTGGCGATCAGGGCAGCGGCGGCGACAGACGCAAGCGCGATGCTGAGTGTCCGGGCTTTCATGAAGGTTCCCTCGTGTTGCGCGATGTGAGCTCGCGCGGTCCCTGCGGCGCTCCGTTAGGAGGTCGCTTGTTGGGGGATTTCATACAGAAATTGGCAGCTTCCAGCAATGAAGGCGTTGCCGGGCGGTATCAACAAGCCGTTAGGCGGGCAGGACTTTCCGCAGAGGGAACGGCGCGTTTTAGCTGCAGAGCTGGCCGGTGAAGGTGGGCGCGTAGGCGAGGCAGGCGAAATCGAGCTGCCACGGGCCCTTGGCGGTATCGAGATAGCCGACCCACGCGTGAAGCTCGCGGCTGCCCCAGAGGTTGAGGATCAGCTGTTGCGGGCGGACGAGGCGGCGGGCGGCGGGCCCGGCTTCCTGGTGGATCAGGATGCCGTCTGCGTACCAGCGGACATAAGTCGGTTGCCAGTCGAAGCCATAGCTGTGGAAGCCGTCGGCGGAATCGAACGGCAGGCGGACTTTCTTCGAGGTGGCCGAACCGCCTTCATGGATGGTGAGTTCGGCTGTCCAGGTGTCGCGACCGAGGATTTCGATGTCGATCTCGTTGGGGCGGATCGCGCCCTTGCGATCGGCATAGGTGAACATGCCGGAGACGACGCCCGCGCCGCGCGGGACCATCATGCGGGCTTCGAAATAGCCGTAGCGGTGGAATTCGTGGGTGCGAACCTCGCCTGAGGCCAGCTCGTATTTTGATCCGGCGGGGCCGGGCGCGAGGCGCAGCGACATCTGGCCGGGGCGATGTTCGACGGCGCTGGCGCGCCAGTCGTTGGCCATCCACGGGCCATTGGCCCAGCCATCGGACATGTACCAGCGGTTGGTGATGTCGTGGCGATTGAAGGTATCGACGAACGGCTTGCCGATCTGGGGGAGGGCGGATTTGGGCGGCGCTTCGGCTGAGGCCGGGGCTGGAGCTGGAGCTGGAGCCGCAGCGGGGGACGTGGCGGGCGTTTCGACAACCGGCGGCGCTTCTGGCGCGAGAGCTTCGGCCGCGGCCGGAGCCGGGGTTGGAGCCGGGGCAGAGGCAGGGGCAGGTTGCTGGCTGGGATGCTCGCCGGCGACGATGGCGCGGGCCTCGTGCTCGTCATAGCTGACCGACGAGCGCAGGAGCGCCCAGCCGCCAAACAGCACACCCGCGGTCACCAGCGTCGCCAGAATGGCGATCCGCAGGCGCGGGATTCGTGCGCCGCCAGAAAAGCGGCCCGTCGTCGGGCGGTTTGCGCGTGTCATGCCCGGGGAACGGCAAGGGACGTGCCAGTATGGGGCGTTTCCGGCGCGAAATCAGGGATTTGCGGTTGGGCGCTTCGGTCGGCTTGGCCCTTTAACCCCTGTCTGCTAAGGCCCGCCGCCAAGGATAAAAGCATGACTCCCCGCGACAAGATCAGAAACTTCTCCATCATCGCCCACATCGACCACGGCAAGTCGACGCTGGCGGACCGGATCATCCAGATGACCGGCGGCCTCGCCGCGCGCGACATGACCGAACAGGTCCTCGATACGATGGATATCGAGAAGGAGCGCGGCATCACCATCAAGGCGCAGACCGTGCGCCTCGATTACAAGGCCGCCGATGGCGAGACCTATGTCCTGAACCTGATGGACACGCCGGGACACGTGGACTTTGCCTATGAAGTCTCGCGCTGCCTCGCGGCGTGCGAAGGCTCGCTGCTGGTGGTGGACTCATCGCAGGGCGTGGAAGCCCAGACGCTGGCCAACGTCTACAAGGCCATCGACGCGAACCACGAGATCGTGCCGGTGCTCAACAAGGTCGATCTTCCCGCCGCCGACGTGCCGCGCGTGAAGCAGCAGATCGAGGACGTGATCGGCCTCGATGCGTCTGACGCGCTGGAGATTTCGGCGAAGACGGGCATTGGCGTCGATACGGTTCTGGAAGCCATCGTGACCCGCCTGCCGCCGCCGAAGACCGGGGACGCAGCTGCGCCGCTGAAGGCGCTTCTCGTCGATGCGTATTACGACCTGTACCTTGGCGTCGTGGTTATCGTGCGGATCGTCGATGGCACGCTGAAGAAGCGCCAGCAGATCCAGATGATGAAGACGGGCGCGCACTACACGCTCGATCGCGTGGGCGTGTTCCTGCCCGGCAAGCTGGTGGATGCCGACGAGCTGGGGCCGGGCGAGGTCGGCTTCTTCACGGCGTCGATCAAGACGGTGGCCGACTGCTCGGTCGGTGACACGGTGACGGACGAGCGCAAGCCGACGGCAGAGGCGCTGCCGGGCTTCCGCGAAGTTCAGCCGGTGGTGTTCTGCGGCATGTTCCCGGTGGACGCGGCCAAGTTCGAGGACCTGCGCGCGGCCGTGGGCAAGCTGCGCCTCAACGATGCCAGCTTCTCGTACGAGATGGAAACGTCGGCGGCGCTGGGCTTCGGCTTCCGCTGTGGCTTCCTTGGCCTGTTGCACCTCGAGATCATCCAGGAGCGGTTGAGCCGCGAGTTCGACCTCGATCTCATCGCGACTGCGCCGTCGGTGGTCTATGGCCTGCACATGCGCGATGGGTCGCTGCTCGAGCTGCACAACCCGGCGGACATGCCGGACGTGATGGCCATCCTCAACATCGAGGAGCCGTGGATCGAGGCAACCATCTTCACGCCCGACGAATATCTCGGCGGCATCCTGAAGCTGTGCCAGGACCGGCGCGGCATCCAGAAAGAGCTGAGCTATGTCGGCGCGCGCGCCATGCTGCGCTATGAGCTGCCGCTCAATGAGGTGGTGTTCGATTTCTATGACCGCCTCAAGTCGATCTCGAAGGGCTATGCCTCGTTCGACTACAACCAGATCGGCCGCCGCGAGGGCGATCTCGTGAAGCTGTCGATCCTCGTCAATGACGAGCCGGTGGATGCGCTGTCGATGCTGACGCACCGGGGCCGCGCCGAACAGCGTGGCCGCGCGATGTGCGAGAAGCTGAAGGACCTGATCCCGCGCCAGATGTTCAAGATCCCGATCCAGGCGGCGATTGGCGGCAAGGTGATTGCGCGCGAGACTATCTCTGCGCTGCGGAAAGACGTGACGGCGAAATGCTATGGCGGCGACGCGAGCCGCAAGCGCAAGCTCCTCGATAAGCAAAAAGAGGGCAAGAAGCGCATGCGCCAGTTCGGGAAGGTGGAAATCCCGCAAGAGGCGTTTGTTGCCGCGCTCAAGATGGATGAGGATTAGAAAATCATTTGGTTGGGGGGACGATATGGGTCGGAACGGCAATGGTGGCTGCCCATCTCAGCAATGCTCAGGCGGCAGTCCTGGTCGCCAGTCTGAACTCACAGAAGCTCAGCTAGAAAAGCTAGATTCTGAGACCAAGAGTATCGCGCTCGAGCGTAGCGCGACGCTGTATCGGTGTACTTACTGTGGTGCGGTGTATGACCGCTGGACCACCAACAAAGTTCTGGGCTTTCTCGACAACGGGATCATCGGCGACGGTTGGCGGCGCATCTAAGTTGCCCGCGGCGTCAACGTCCACCGCATAGCCCCCCTAGAAGCCCACACGTTATGGCTTCCGGGCGATGAAGGCGCTGGCGAGGACGGTGCGGGTGACTTGGCCGCCGAAGTCTTCGCGGACGATGCGTTCGGCTTCCGACATCAGGCGTTGACGGTCTGCCTCCGGCGCCATGCGGACGCGGGAGAAGGTGGCGTAGAGCGCCGAGAGCTGTTCAGGGCTGAAGGCGACCTGCTGGCGGAACAGTTTGTGTTCGGCGTCGGTGAAGCCGGCGGCGCGGAGTTCGCCGAGGCGCTGGGCGATGTCGAGCGCGAAGGCGGGGCGGCCGCTGGTGGCGTTGGGATCCTGCTCGATGCCGGAGAACAGGTGTTCGGTGGCGCGGCCGAACGCATCGGGCTCGGCGGAGTTGTGATAGACGTTCCACCACATCGCAAAATGGCCGCCGGGGCGGAGCGCGTCGCGGATCATGCCCAGCGCCTTCATGCGCGGGAGCCAGTGCAGCGACATGGCGGCGAAGGCGAAATCAAAACTGGCGGGCGGCAGGCTGGCGCGTTCGAAGCGGGCGATCTCGAGGGTGAGGCGCGGGTCGCTGGCTTTCTCGCGCAGGCGTTCGGCGAGACGGGCGTCGGGCTCGACGGCGAGGAGATAGCGGACGGGCGTCTCCAGGATAGGCAGGGTGGCGTGGCCGGTGCCGGCGCCGACTTCGAGGCAGTCGCTGGTGGGGCCAAGGCCGCAACGTTGGCGCAGCCAGTCGAACAGCGCTGAGGGATAGGGTGGGCGCGCGAAGTCGTAGAGGTCGGGATCTTCGCCGAACTTCGTGCCGCCGGGGGAGGTGTGGATCGAGGCCATACGATCAGGGCGCGAAGCTGGAGCGGGCGGTGAGGCCCCAGCGGTTGTTCTTGAACTCCACGATGTAAAGGGAGTCGAATTGCGAGAGCACGGAGCCGTCGGCGCGATAACGGACGAAGGTGGTGAGCATGTGGGCCTTGGTGGGGCCGCACTGGACGACCTGGCGCTTCGCCCAGTCGGAGCGGTCCCAGCCCTGTTCGCCGAGGCGGGTGAAGCCGGATTCGAGATCCTGCGGACCGTTGATGATGGTGACATTGCCGGAGGCGATGCGGACGGACGGGAAGTGGAACACCGCGCCGTACTGGACAGCGTCCTTGGTGTTGAACGTGCGCATGAAGTCGTCGGTGACCTGGTAGGCCGGGGCATAGGCGGGGCAGGCGGCGAAGGCTGCGTCGGTGGGGGCGGAGGCGGGGGCGGCCGTGCTGGCGCACGCGCCGAAGGCGAGCGCGAGGGCGCCAATGGCCAGTTTTCCGACGGTTTTAGCCATTAAGTCTGCTCCCGGCTTTGTGAGGTTGTCTCTGCAGGTTCAGGCAACTATCGTAGTCTCACTCCGGAGATAAAACACATGACCGCTTTTGGCCTCTCCCTGATTTTCCTGCTTTCCGCCAGCCAGCAGCCGACGGACGCAATCACGCAGCAACCGACCTCGACCGCCACGCAACCGGCGGCCGAAGAGCCGAAGATGGTCTGCAAGTACGAGCACGTGACGGGCTCGCGCCTGCAGAAGACCAAGGTCTGCCGCCCCGAGAACGAAAAAGGTGCGGACCAGGACACCAAGCTGCAGCGTGAACTGTCGCGCAATGGCGACTACCGCGAAGTGCCGCGTGGCGGCATCGGCGGCTAGGGTCGCGATAGCCGGCCGCTAGAGCGGCCGGCACGCTTCCGCCAGCCAGGCGCGATCGTCACCCGACAGCAGCGGGCCGACCTCGGCCAGTACGCGCGCGTGGTAGGCGTTGATCCACGACCATTCGGTTTCTGTCAGCAGGTTCGGCAGGATGAGGCGCCTGTCGAACGGTGCGAGCGTGAGCGTGTCGAAGCCCAGCATTTCGCGCTCGCCGCCCGGGATGGCCGAGGGCTCGGTGACATACTGCAGGTTCTCGATGCGGATGCCCCAGGCGTTGGCCTTGTAGAAGCCGGGCTCGTTGGAGAGGACCATGCCGGGTTCGAGTGGCACGGTGTTCGGCGCTTTCGAGATGCGGTGCGGACCTTCGTGGACGCCGAGATAGCTGCCGACGCCATGGCCGGTGCCGTGATCGTAGTCGACGCCGGCTTCCCACAGCGACATGCGCGCGAGGACATCGAGGGCGGAGCCTGTTGTGCCTTTCGGGAAGCGCACGCGGGAGAGGGCGATGTGGCCCTTGAGGACGCGGGTGTTGCGGTCCTTCATTTCGTCCGTGGGCTCGCCGATGGCCATGGTGCGCGTGACGTCGGTGGTGCCGTCGAGATACTGGCCGCCTGAGTCGAGCAGGAACAGCGTGCCGCGCTCGAGCTTGCGGTTGGTCTGCGTGTCGGGGCGGTAGTGGTTGATGGCGCCGTTGGGGCCGGCGCTGGAGATGGAGTTGAAGGAGAGGTCCTGCAACGAGCCGGTGGCTTCGCGGAATTCCTCGACCTTCATGGCGCAGTCGATCTCGGTGACTTCACCTGTCTGGCCGTGTTCGTCGAACCAGCGGAGGAAGCGCGAGAGAGCGGCGCCATCGCGGCGGTGGGCTTCACGGTCGCCGGCGATTTCGACAGCGTTCTTGCGGGCGCGCGGAAGGGCGACGGGATCGCCTGAGCGCACGGCATTGGCGCCGGCGGTGTTGAGCGTGTTGAAGAACCAGGCGGAGGCGACGGACGGATCCACGCTGACGCGCTTGCCCTTGAGGGCCTTGAGGCGGTCTTCGACGGCGGTCTCGGGATGCAGCGTCACTTCATTGCCGAGATGGCCGCCGAGTTCGGGGCCGACTTTCTTCGGGTTGAGGAAGAGTTCGGCCTGGCCATCGGCATAAAGGAAGGCGCGGCCGAGCGGCAGCGGCGTGCGCGAGACATCGCCACCGCGGATGTTGAACAGCCACGCGATGGAGGCGGGCGAGGTGATGACGGCGGCGTCGACCTTCTGCTCGGCGAGCATCTTGCCGAGGCGCTGGCGTTTCGAGGACGAGCTTTCACCCGCGTACTTCACGTCGTGCGGAACGACGGCGTGCAGCGGTTCGGTCGGGCGATCCTTCCACGCGGTGTCGATCGGGTTGGTTGCGGTGAGGACGAGGGTCGCGCCGGATTTCGCGGCGGCTTCGACGAGACGATCAAGCGCGTCGGGCGACATGAGTTTCGGATCATAGCCGATTTTTTTGCCAGCCATGCTCTGCGTTGCGAGCCAGCCGAAGGCGCCGGGGTCGACAAGATCGCCGATGGTGAAGAGACCGGGGGCGAGCTGTTGTTTCACCTGCAGGGTGTAGCGACCGTCGACGAAGACGATGGCGCTGTCGAGGAAGACGAAGGCGGCGCCGGCGGAGCCGGTGAAGCCGGTCGCCCAAGCGAGACGCTCATAGCAGGCGGGCAGGTATTCGTTCTGGTATTCGTCATCGTGCGGGATGTAGAGGCCATCGAGGCCCGCCGTTTTCAGCGCCGCGCGCAGCAGCGGGAGCGATGCCTGGCCAACCGCCGGGCCGCCAATGACTTCGTAGGTCTGTCTCATGAAATCAGCGCCTCAAAAGGGAGTGGCGCCGTTCTAGACCGGTCCGGGGGCGCTGTCATGCCTGTGGCAGGAACCCCAGTTGGCCTCAATGCAGCGGGCGTTTCGAGACCATCAGGTGCCCCAGCTTCCACAGATGCGACATCACGAGGCGGCCGAAATCGTCGCGGTCGTGGAGGCGCGATAGCTGCGGGTGTTCCAGCAGCTCGCCGAGCGTGCGGCGGCCATCGGCGCGGGTGAACAACGCTTCTTCGGCGGGGCCGAGCTGGAATTGCAGGGGCTGGCGCTCGTAATGCGAGGGGCCGGTGCGCTGGATGCCGGGGGCGATTACGGGCGCGTAGTTCAGAGCTTCGTCGCTGTTGAAGTCCAGCAGGTAAGCGGACGGGTCGAGCGTGGTGGGGCGGGCGATGAAGACATGCGTGGCGATGTGGGCGGTGAGCATTTCCACTGTCGCCCACTGGTCACGTGCGGACAGTTGGGAGAGGCGCAGGCCGAGCGGGGAATCCGGTGCGAAGGCGCCTTCGGGATAATACCAGGACGGTTCGACCCAGTGCTGGAAGGCGAGGCCGCTATTGCCGATGAAGTCGAACAGCTGCGGGACGGTGTAGGCGCGGTCCTGCGGATTGAGGAATGTGTCGACCAGCGCTGCGTCGTGTTGCAGTTCGCCTGCGGCTTCGATGTAGCGGTTGACGAAGTGGCCTTCGGGCAGGGCGGAGAGAACCTGCCGCGTGAAGGCGACGCCGGCTTCGTCCTGCTTCACGCCCATGCGGCGGAGCGCGTCCTGGATCATGTAGACGCCGGTGCGCCGCGTGGCGGCGTAGACCATGCCGACGAAGACGCCATCGGGGGCCAGCACATCGGCGAGGGCGCGTAGGCCTTCGCCGGGATCGCTCATGTGGTGCAGCACGCCGGTGGAGAGGATGAGGTCGAACTCGCGGCCAAGCTTGCGCGCGTCGCGCAGGTCGCCGCGATAGAGGCGGAGGTTGGTGAGGCCGTGGCGGTCCTGCAGGAAGCGTTCGTGGGCGAGGCTGGCTTCCGACAGGTCGATGCCCGTCACCTCGCACTGGCGGTTGGTATAGGCGAGCACGGCGGCCTGCACCGTGCCGCAGCCGGCGACGAGGATGCGGAGCTTGTCGCGGGGGCGGCCTTCGGGCCAGAGGGCGGCGGAATACAGGGCGGGATCGCCCATCTGGACATAGCCGCCATCCAGCATCGCCTTGATGTCGCGGAACGGAGGCGGATACGCCCACGCCTCGTACTGTCGCGCGATCAAGCCGGACACGTCTTCCATAGCTGCCTAGTAATTAGGCGTCATGGTTCCGGCAATTGCTGGATATGTCAGATAAACGTGATTGCCGTAGGGGTTGCCGAGGCGATCATCCCGTCCGGGCGTAGGTGAGCGTCGACCAGCCATTGAGTCGGCGGCGGTTGACGAGGTTGAGCCCCTGTCCGGTGTAGGCGGCTTTCACCTGCGGCTCCTGATGGGTCAGCAGGCCGGAGAGAATGATGCGGCCGCCCGGCTTCACGAGGCGGGCGATTTCCGGTGCGAGGCCGACCAGCGGCCGGGCGAGGATGTTGGCCAGCACGAGATCGTAAGGCGCGCCGGAGCGGATAAGCGCGTGGCCCGCGCCGCGCGCGTGCAGCAGCTTGAAGCGGCGGCCGACCTTGTTGTTCTTCCGGTTCTCGTGCGCGATGCGGACCGATTCCTTGTCGAGGTCGGTGCCGAGCGCGTAGGGCGCGCCGGTTTTCAGCGCGGCGAGCGCGAGGACGCCGGAGCCGGTGCCGATATCCAGCACGCGTTGCGGGCGCTTGCGTTTCAGCTCGTTGGCCAGCGACTGGATGCAGCCCTTGGTGGTGCCGTGATGGCCGGTGCCGAAGGCGGGGCCAGCCTCGATCCAGACCGGTATGCGGCCGCCTTCAAGCCGGGCGAGCTCGTGCCAGCCGGCGACGACGAACGGACCGGCATGGACGGCGGGCAGGCCGGCCAGCGAGACGGCGACCCAATCCTTGTCATCGAGCTTTTCGACAACAACGCGCACGCCGGGGGCCTCGCGTTCGATGATGGCGGCCGCTTCGTTGGCGAGATCTTCCGCAACGCAGAACGCGTCGAGGCTCCACGAGACCTTCGAGGCTTCCTCAACCGACACGGCCGAGGCGGGCGACGGGTCCCGCGCGGCCAGCAGGTCCGACAGGCGCTCGGCGTCGGCGCGCGGCAGGAGGCAATTGACGCGATACATGGGCGATCCCGCGGTTGATGTGCCGGGGCTTATATCGCCTGTGCCGGATGGCGCAATGCGAGGGGCGGGCTACCAGACGCCGCGCAACCAGACACAAAGGCCCCGGATCTTGCGATCCGGGGCCTGTGGTCAGCGCGACCTCGTCAGGTCACGAAACTGTCCTCAGCTCTGTTGCTGGGGATCGCGCTTGTCGCGCTGATCGTCTGTCTTGCCGGCATCGGGCCTGGCGCCCTGCTGGCCTTGCCTGGTCTGTTCCGCCTCTTGCTGGCGGCGTTGGCCGTCATTGTCGCGATCACGATTTTCCCGATCATGGGTCGGATCGTTGGTGTTGGCCTGGTCGCGACGGTCTTCAGGATTGGGATTGCGATCACGGGGGTTAGCCATGGTGCGTTCCTTTCTTCTTTTTTGTCATCGCGCGCGAAACGATGTTTTGCCCACGTCTAGCGCACCAGAAGAACGTCTGAAGAGACGAGGCGTTCCGACCTATTGGTGCCGGCCGCCGAGCGGTTGTCGATCGCCCTGGTCGCTGTCGCCGACAGTGCGCATCGGCTGGAAGCCTTCGGGCTGCACGGCGGTGCCGATATAGTTGACGTTCTCGCCGATCGCGCCCGGCGGCGTGTCGTTGTACATGCCATCGGGATCGACGCCGAAGACTTCGTCGTGGATCGGGTGGTTCTCGTTATAGTCGATATCTGCGCGGCGGCCCATGCGAGGCTCCTTCTGTGTGTTGCAAGGTGTCGGAAGAGCAACGCAGATAACGCGCGAGAGTTGCGGCGGCGGGATATGTCGGGGCAGTGAGAGCGATGGCGTTCGATCGGGAACGGTTTGTGGCGGACTGCGTTGCGGCGCTTGATTCAGGCGACGCGCAGGAGGCGATCCGCGATCACCTGCAGCGCGCGGTGAGCGATCATGCCGGCACGCTGGCGGCGCTGGGCGAGCCGCGCGAGGCGGGGCTGGATGTGTTCATCGCGAGCCCACGCCTCACCATCTTCGCAGCCAAGTGGGCGCCGCGGATGACGCTGTCGCCGCACAACCATGAGATGTGGGCGCTAATCGGCATCTATACGGGACGGGAAGACAACATCTTCTGGAAGCGCACGGCCAACGGCCTGCGCGCGGGCGGGGCCAGCGCGATGCGGGCGGGCGACGTGGCGAGCCTGCCGCGCGACGTGATCCACTCCGTCACCAATCCACTGGAGCGGTTCACCGGCGGGCTGCACATCTATGGCGGCGACTTCTTCGACACGCCGCGCAGCCTGTGGGATGCGGAGACGCTGGAGGAGGGCGCGAGCGATGGCGCGCGCGTGCGCGCGATCTTCGAGGCGGAGAATGCGCGGTTGCGGGGAAGCTGAGCCTTACTCGCTCCGGCTTTCGCCGCCGGTCTGCGCCACGCCCTTGCGGTCGTTCTCGCGGCCGCCGGAGAGGATGTTGACGATGCCGTAGTTGCCCTCGTGGCAGGCGTATTCGTAGACGTTTTCCTTGAGGAGATTGAGGGGCATCTCTCCGCGCCAGGTCGATGAGTAGACTTTCGGATCGTTGATCTCGAAGGCGTAGAGGATCTGGCGGGCGTTCACGCGGGTGAATCGCTCGGTCAGCGTGCCGTCTTTCGACAGGAACGTGCCGCCGACGCTGCGTTGCGTGGCGTTGACGTTGCGCGTCTCCACCACCAGCGTGTCACCCTCCCAGCGCGCGACGCTGTCGCCATGCCACTGCACGATGCTGTCGTCGCGATGCTCGCCGCCGATCCTGGCGATGCGCACATCGTGGATCATCTCGGATTCGAGCATGAGATAATCGTCAGTCTGCACGATCTGGAAGTTGTTGTTGTACAGGTACTGGCCCAGCGGCGGGCCGGCATTGCCGATGATGATGCAGCGCTCGGACAGGCCGCGCTCTTCCGGATTGTCGAAGCCGGTGCCGAGGCGGCGCGGCATGGCGGCGCGCAGCTTGCGGCCTTCCTCCGTCATCGCGGGAATCTTGCCGTCTGCGGGCCAGACCAGGAAGGACGAGCGCAGCTCGCCATTGATGTCGGCGACGTGCTGGCCGGGATCGGTATAGGCCACGTCGTAATTGCCGACCGGGGGCAGGGGCTTGCCCTTCTCCGGCGCGCCCTCGTTGGGATCGACAAAGTCGGACTGCGTCTTCATGCGCTGGTTGTAGAGCGAGCCGCCTTCCAGCGCGTCCGCCTGTTCGCGCGTGAGCACGAGCGGCAAGCCGGCCGGACGCTCCAGCCGCGTGACGCTGGCCGTGCTCCACACGCCATGGAAATCCGGCTTGCCGGACTTGGTGCGCGGCGGATCGTACTTCCCGGTCTCAGCCGATTGGGCGGTGGCCACGGGCGCAAGCGCCAGCGCGGATGCGCCCAGCAACGCGCCAAGGGCAATGGCTGCGCCAGCTCTGCGGATGATGGTCATGTCTCTCTCCCCGGCGCGTATGCGGGGTGGTCCCCGTCTGCGTCAGGGAGAGATTGCCGCAAGGGGAGAGGAGGGACAAGTCACATGGGCGTAGGGTGCGGCGTAGGGTGCATTGAGCGAAGCGAAATGCACCGTATGTTGCCGCGGTGGGGAAAGGTGCATTTCGCGATGCTCAATGCACCCTACGGGTTGGGATCATGTCGAACTATCGACGGATGTTTGTTCCGGGCGGGGAGTATTTCTTCACCGTGAACCTCGAAGACCGCTCCAGCGACCTGCTGGTCCGGCGGATCGACGCGTTGCGAGCAGCGTGGCGATATGTGGAGGAGCGTGCGCCGTTCGAGACGGTGGCTGCTGCTGTCATGCCGGATCATCTGCATTGCATTTGGCGGTTGCCATCCGGCGACGCGGATTTTCCCGGTCGCTGGCGTTTGCTGAAGGGGCATTTCACGCGGTCGGTCTCCCAGTTGGAACCGGTCAAAGCGGGAAGGCGCGTGGGGGAACGCAGCTTGTGGCAGAGACGGTATTGGGAGCATGTCATTCGCGATGACCGTGATCGGCTCGCGCATGTGGATTACATTCACAACAACCCGGTGAAGCACGGTTATTGTTCGCGCGTCGACGAGTGGGAATTTTCGACGTGGCGTCGGCCCGACGTGATGATCGCCGGCGATCCTGCGCCGCCCGAATACGCCCGATGATGCGCGGCAAGCCGTATCGTCAATCCGTAGGGTGCATTGAGCGGAGCGAAATGCACCACCGGCGGGACAAGGTGCGCCAATGGTGCATTTCGCTGCGCTCAATGCACCCTACGCGTCGCGAAGCGAAGCCTGCTTCACCACGCGGGCCTCTGCCCGGTCACCGCAATGATCCGCTGGCTAACCTTTTCTTCAAATCGAGGAGCAAAGGCCTCCACCATCGTCTTCCAGCGCTTGAGAGCTTGGAGGCGATTGAAACGTCCGCGCCCATGCGCGATGCCGTTTCTGTTTTCGACGAGATTGTTGAATTCTATGCGTAGCTTTGTGTTGGTGAAATTCTGCCAACTTATGCCATCAAGACACCGCGTCATTCCTAGGCTTAGGTACAGAACTTCAATCTTGAAGCAGTCTGGATTGTTGAATCTTTTCGACGAGTTCTTGATCAAAAAATCCATGTCCGAATGGGTCATGGACGAGTAAATCAACGCAGCTGCCTCTTCAAAAAGGTCTTCGATGAAGGCCTCCGCAGCCGCTGAAAGAAGAACGATGCCCGCACGAGTTAGCGCTCCCCCTTTCCCGCCCGCAGGCTTGCCCTTACCCCCTCCTGTCAACGCTTCATGAGCCGCAATTACCTCGGCAACGTCTCGCAGACGTACCGCAAGATTGTCTTGAGCGTTGCTCGGCAAGCGCCCCCCCGGGATCTAACTTCGTCGATTCAAATCGTGCGATACAACGTGCGCAGGTGTCAAACCCGCTTCACAAAGCTCTCGACCACCTTCTTCACGCCGGCCTTCTCGAAGTTGACCGTGAGCTTCGCGCCTTCGATGCCGACGATGCGGCCGTAGCCGAACTTTTCGTGGAAGATGCGTTGGCCCATTTGAAGGCCGCTGCTGGCGGCGGGGTCGGAGGAGGCCATCATGTCGCCGGGGGTCTTGCCGCGCTGTAGGGGGCGGCCGTCATTGTCGGCGGAGCGGAAGGCGCGGCCTTCGATGTCGGGCGGGCGCGTGTTGCCGCGCGTGGCGGAGGCCGCCTGGGCGCGGCGCCAGCCGGGGCTGTCATAGCCGCCGCGCATGCCGCCGCCATCGCGCGACCCGGCGGAGGTTGAGTCGAACACGGCGCGGTCGTTGTCTGACGCTCCGCCTGTGGAGGCAGACCCCCCTGCCGTCCCCCCTTGCCGGGGGGACATGCCAAAACTCCTGTCGGTGCTTGGGCTATCCCAGCGCGACTTGGTTTCGCTGCCATAAAACTGTCCGCCGGGTGAGACGTAGCCGGTCTCGCTGATCGCATCGACATGTGCGGGCGGCAGTTCGTCGACGAAGCGGGAGGGGAGCACGCTGGTCCAGCGGCCATAGATCTGGCGGTTGGCGGCGAAGGAGATGTAGGCGCGTTCGCGCGCGCGCGTGATGCCGACGTAAGCGAGGCGGCGTTCTTCCTCGAGGCCCTTGGCGCCCTGTTCGTCGAGCGAGCGGCGGGAGGGGAAGACTTCTTCCTCCCAGCCGGGCAGGAAGACCATCGGCCATTCGAGGCCCTTGGCCGAGTGCAGCGTGAGGATCTGCACCTGATCCTCCGAGCCCTTGCCCTCGGCATTGTCCATCACGAGTTCGACGTGTTCGAGGAAATCGTTGAGCGAGCCGAACTGGCCCATGGCGCGCACGAGTTCCTTCAGGTTGTCGAGGCGGGACTGGGCCTGCGGGGATTTGTCGGCCTGCAGCATGTCTGTGTAGCCCGACTCCTCGAGGATGATCTCGAGCAGGCGCGGGTGTTCGGTGTCGGCGGCCTTCCCTCCATTGTACAGGGCGCGCCAGCGTTCCATGTCGAGCAGGAAGCGGCGCAGGCCGGTTTTCGCGGGGCCTTTGATGTGCTCGCCGCGGATCTCCATGTCGGCGATGCGCGTGAGATAGGTGTTCACCTGCCGGGCGGCGACGTAGAGCTTCTGGATCGTGGTGTCGCCCACGCCGCGCTTGGGCTGATTCACCACGCGCTCGAAGGCGAGGTCGTCGGCTTCGGAGCGGATGAGGCGGAGATAGGCGAGGGCGTCGCGGATCTCGGCGCGCTCGAAGAAGCGCGGGCCGCCGATGACGCGATAGGGCGTGCCGGTGACGATGAAGCGTTCCTCGAAGGCGCGCATCTGCCATGAGGCGCGGACGAGCACGGCGCATTCGTCATAGCGGCGGTTGGTCTGGCGCCAGCTCGAGATGTCGTCGCAGATGAGGCGGGCTTCCTGTTCGCCATCCCACACGCCGCGCACCTTCACGAGATCGCCCGCGCCTGCATCCGTGCGCAGCGTCTTGCCGAGGCGGGAGGTGTTCTGCGCGATGACGGCGGAGGCTGCGGCGAGGATGTGGGCGGTGGAGCGGTAGTTCTGTTCGAGGCGGATCACCTTGGCGCCGGGGAAGTCCTTCTCGAAGCGCAGGATGTTGTCGACCTCGGCGCCGCGCCAGCCATAGATCGACTGGTCGTCATCGCCCACGCAGCAGATATTGCCGGTGCCCTGCGCGAGCAGGCGCAGCCACAGATACTGCGCGACGTTGGTGTCCTGGTACTCGTCGACGAGGATGTATCTGAACTTGTTGTGGTAGTCCGCGAGCACGGCGGGATGCTCGGTGAAGATGCGGATGGTGTGGAGCAGGAGGTCGCCGAAATCGACCGCATTCAGTGTGGCCAGGCGGTTCTGGTACATCTGGTAGAATTTCTGGCCTTTGCCTTCCGCGAACTGGCGCCCCTCGTCGGGCGGCAGTTTCTCCGGCCAGATGGCGCGGTTCTTCCAGCCATCGATGAGGGAGGCGAGATAGCGCGGCGTCCAGCGTTTCTGGTCGATGCCCTCGGCTTCGAGGATCTGCTTGATCAGGCGCAGCTGGTCGTCGGTGTCCAGCACGGTGAAGCCGGATTTCAGCTTCACCAGCTCGGCATGGCGGCGCAGGATCTGGGCGGACACTGAGTGGAAGGTGCCGAACCAGCGCAGGCCCTCGCCTTCAGTGCCGATCAGGGCGAGCGTGCGATCGCGCATCTCGCGCGCCGCCTTGTTGGTGAAGGTGACGACAAGCATCTGCGAGGGCCAGGCGCGGCGGTCGGCGAGGATCTGCGCGACGCGCGTGGTCAGCACTCGCGTCTTGCCCGTGCCGGCGCCGGCCAGCACCAGCAGCGGACCCTCGGTGGAAAGCACGGCCTCGCGCTGTTCGGGGTTGAGGCCGGTGAGATAGTCGGCGGCTTTCGGATCACGGTCCGGGCGGCGGGCGGAGGCGCGCTGGGAGATCGGGCGCGTGTCCTCTTCATACGGAGGCGCCATCTCGTTGCGCTCTTCGGGCAGGGGGATGTCGTCCTCGTCCTGCGGCAGGCGGAAGAAGGAGACGGCCTCGTCGGACATGGGGGTGTCGTCATCCGACCCGGGCTCCCGCTCGGCGCGGGCGCCGGGCAGGTCGTCATCCGGGAACGGGATGTCGTCAGAACGGCCAGAAGGATCACGGGATTCGGTCATTACGCGCTGATCTGGCGCGTGTTTTTCTCTTCCGCAAGGGCGGCGATGTAGGCCGTTGATTTACGGTTTGTTCTCAGGGGGTCAGCGCCCGCCAGGCGACGTAGGCGGCGACGGCGATGATCAGGATGGCGAACAGGGTGCGGGCGAGGCGAATGCGGGTGGAGAGGGCGCGGGCGGCGAAGAGGCCGGCGATGCCGCCCACCATGCCTCCGGCGAGGAGCAGACCCGCAAGCGGCCAGTCGACGAGGCCGGAGGCGGCGTAGTTCGCCGAGGTCGCTGCGCCGAAGAGGGAGACTGACAGGAGCGAGGAGGCTGTCGCGTTGGCCAGCGTCATGCCGGTTGCGAGCATCAGGCCGGGCACGATCAGGAAGCCGCCGCCAATGCCGAAGAAGCCGGCCGCAAAGCCTGTCAGCAGGCCAAGCGGGGCAAGGCGCACGACAAGCTTCAGGGTGATATGGACGTCCGGATCGCCTGCGCTGCGAGGCTTACGAAGCATGGCTGCGCCGATGGCCGCCATGGCGAGCGCAAAGCCCAGCAGCAGGTGCTGCCCGCTGACCAGCTTGGCGACGCTCGATCCCGCGTATGATCCGGCAAGGCCTGCGACCGCAAAGGCCGTAGCGCACGGCCATTTGATCTTGCCGCCACGCCAGTGTCCGAACAGGTTGAACAACGCGTTGGCGGCGACGGCCGCGCTCGCTGTACCGATGGCGACATGAGGGTCCGACACGCCGCCGAGATAGAGCAGGACAGGGGCTGCCAGCACCGAACCGCCACCGCCGAACACGGCGAGGAGAAAGCCGACGGCGGCGCCTCCGATGATGACGAGAAGGCTGGTATCCACGGGCGACGCCTCGCTGGGCTATGTGGCTAGGCTGTTGCGCGGTTCCACGGCATGGCGGCGAGCAGTTTTGCCATGCCGCACCATCCGCTGGCGCCGGCAAACACGAGGCCGGCGCCGATGAAGGCGGACAGCCAGATGAAGGCAGGGTTCACGGTCGCGGCGAGGACGGCGCCGAGAACAACGATAGCGCCGGCCGTGATCTGCACCTGGCGCATGATTTCCAGTGGCGCCTTGCGATCGGCGTGTGTTGCGAGCCCTGCCTTCTTCCAGCTCTCGAGGCCGCCTTCCAGCACGAAGGCCGGCTCGCCCACATGGGCGGCAAGGCGGTCGCAGTTGGACTGCGTGCGCATGCCGGTGCGGCACATGAAGGCCACGGGCGTCGTGCTGCGCAGGGCGACGTGCCCCGCTTCAAGCCGCGAGAGCGGCAGCGAGACCGCGCCCGTCACGTGTTCGCGGGCGAACTCGTCCGGCTCGCGGATGTCGATCAGCGTGATCTCGCCGGCCTTGATTCGGCGAGACAGCGCCTGTGCGTCGAGAGAGGTAAGCACGGTCATACTACTTTTTCTTTCGCGTGGGTTTGTCGGGACAGAAGATGGCGGCCAGCGTTTCGATGACCTTCACGGCGGCCGGGTCGGCGATGCGGTAGAAGATGGTCTGGGACTCGCGGCGCGTTGAAACGATGCCGGCCTCGCGCAGCACGGCGAGGTGCTGCGACAGGGCGGATTGCGAGAGGCCGAGCGGCGCCTGAAGCGCGCCGGCTGGGAGTTCGCCGTCACCAAGCTGGCACAGGATCATCAGGCGTTTCTCGTTGCCGAGATTGCGCAGCAGTGCGGCGGCCTTGCCGGCGCTGGCTTCGAAGTCCGCGAGAGAGAAGGTTTTCAGGTCCATGACGACAGCTATATAGCAGCGCTTGCTAATTTAGCAAGAGCTAATATATAAGGGATCACACAGCCACAGGAGTCTCCCCCAATGCCCGGCATTGAAGCCTTTTTTGATCACGCGACGTCGACAGCCTCGTTCCTTGTGTGGGATCCGGAGACGCGGGAAGCGGCGGTGATCGACGCCGTGCTGGACTTTGACCCAGCGACGGGAAAGCTATCCTCGGCATCGGCGGATCGCATGCTTGCGCGGGCCGCAGAGATTGATCTCAGGCTGGTGTGGGTGCTGGAAACACACGCGCATGCCGATCACCTGTCGGCGGCGGACCATATCCGGCGCAGGACGGGCGCGAAGATCGGGATCGGCGCGCGGATCACCGAGGTGCAGACACGTTTCCGGGTGATGTTCGGCGCGCCTGAAGCGGAGACGGAAGCCTCCGTGTTCGACAAGCTGTTCGCGGACGGCGAGGCTTTCAGCATCGGCAGGATCACAGCGCGCGTGATGCACACGCCGGGACATACGCCGGCCTGCGTCACCTATGTGATCGGGGATGCGGCGTTCGTGGGCGACACGCTGTTCATGCCAGATTATGGCACGGCGCGCGCAGACTTTCCCGGCGGCGACGCGGCGACGCTGTACCGCTCCATCCAGCGCATCCTGTCACTGCCGCGTGAAACACGGATCTTTGTCGGGCATGACTATCTGCCGCCGGGCCGCAGCGCGCCGGCGTGGGAAACGACGGTTGCGGAGGAACGCGCCAGCAATGTGCATGTCCGCGATGGCGTGACGGAGGCGGCGTTCGTCGAACTGCGCACGGCGCGGGACAGAACGCTGGCCGCGCCAAAACTGATCCTGCCGTCGCTGCAGGTGAATATTCGCGGGGGCGCCTTGCCAAAGCCGGAAGACGACGGCCGCGTCTATCTCAGGACGCCCGTTTCGGCGGGGTAGACTGCAGGGATGAGCGCCGGAGGGGATGCGGGTGCTGCGGTCAACAGCACGAGTTTTGGGGGGATAGGACGATCGTGCCTGCGCCCGCGCCTCCTCCGGCCGACGCGTTGTTTCATGGGCGGGCGGTGAGTGGGGTGATCTGGATCAGATGGCGGTTCCGGCCGCATCTGCGCAACGCGCAGGCGGGGCGTGATCGGGAATCAGGCACCGGCGTGTTTTCCAACAGGCGTGATTGCGGCCGGGGCTGCACTGGCGCGGAGGCCCGCTAGTGTCGGCGCAACACCAATAGAGGCAAGGCGCATGGGGCTGTTCTCATTTCTGGTCGGCGGCAAGAAGGCCAAGCCGAAAGCGGCTGAGGCGGCGCCGGCTGCAAAGCCAGCAGCGCCGACAAAGGCGGGGTCTGTTGTTACGCAGGTGGTTGAGGCCGCTGCGCCTATCGCCATCCCGGCGGGTGTGGTGCAGGCGAAGTTGCGGTTGAAGCTGGCGGCGTCGTTGCGCACGGGCGAGCAGGCGGCGGCTTATGAAGCGGCGACAGCGCTCGCAGATATCCAGGTGCGGGCCGGACGCAAGACGGTGGCGCGCGTATGGCAGCAGCAGGCCGAGCGCATCAAGGCCGGAATGGCCGCCTAGCGCATGGCAGCAGTATCGGGATGAGACTGCCAATGTGCAGCGGTCACGGTTGAGCGATGTTGACCGTTAACCTGTGGCGCGCACGCTTGGACCGGGATGGAGAAGGAGTCTCTTCCGGTCATGAGCGATGCGAAGTGCGGGAAACTGGTTTCGATCCACGATGACGCCAGCCGGGAATTCCGCGAGCGATTGAACGGCGCCACGCTGCTGACGGCGGAGGTGCTGTACTACATGCCGGATCATCCGAAGCTGCTGCAAACCTTCATGTGGCAGACGCTGGACATGGCGCCGAAATATCCACGGCTGCAGCAGTTCCTCGACTTCTGGCGGCGCGAGATCGATGCGGTGATCCACTCTGTGCGTGTGGCGCACGGTGAGCCGCTCGCAGCGCCGCATTGGCGCAATGCGCGCGGCCTGATAACGATGAACTGACGGGTGCGCTAGCTGATGCTGCGCAGATAGGCGATCAGCGCGTCTGCGCTTCGCACGTCGAAGTCGAATTGCGGCATGCCGTCGTGGCCGACCTTCATGCCGTTGATGAAGCGGTAGGCGAGGCCTTCGTCGTCCTCATAGTGCGAGAGAACTTCGCGAAGCGGCGGGGCGTCGGCGCGGGGGCTGGCGCCGACCTTGGCGACCGCATGGCACGACGCGCATTGCGCCTCGGCGACCGTACGGCCGTCGGCAACAAGCTCGGCCGTGGGGGCCGCGACGCCGGGCCAGCCGCTGGCTTCGGCTTCGCCTGCTGGCGGCGGGCTGGCGCAAGCCGCCAGAAGCGCGGCTGCGCAGGCCATGGCTGAAAGGCCGAAGACGTTTCGCGAGCAGGTCATGCAGCTACCCTAGCAGAGTTCCGACGCCGGGAAACGCTAGTTAAGCTTCAGGTTCTTCAGCGCGGCGAACGGGTTTGAGTCGTCCGAGGTCTTGGCGGGCGCAGCGGAATAGTTCTGCGGTCCGGATTTGCCGGGTTTGCCCTTGCCAGCGGACTGCTGCGGCTTGCCGCTGGCGCCTTGCGCGTTGTGTTGCGTGCCTCCGTGTTGCGCGCTTGGGACTTCGCGCTTCATCGAGAGGGCGATGCGCTTGCGGTCGGCGTCGACTTCCTTGACGCGGACGCTGACGACATCGCCGGCTTTGACGACATCGTGCGGATCTTTCACGAAGCTGTCGGCCAGTTCCGAGATGTGGACGAGGCCGTCCTGGTGGACGCCGATGTCAACGAAGGCGCCGAAGGCGGTGACGTTGGTGACCGTGCCTTCGAGCTTCATGCCGACCTTGAGGTCGGAGATTTTCTCGACGCCGTCCTGGAAGGTCGCAGTCTTGAATTCCGGGCGCGGGTCGCGGCCAGGTTTCACGAGCTCGGCGAGAATGTCGGTGACGGTGGGCACGCCGAACTGATCGTCGGCGAAGGATTCCGGATTCAGCATCGACAGGAAGGCCTTGTCGCCGATCAGGCTCTTCAGCGGCCGGCCGGATTTCTCGGCGATGCGCTCGGCCAGCGGATAGGCTTCCGGGTGGACGGCGGAGGCATCGAGCGGGTTCTTCCCGTCCATGATGCGCAGGAAGCCGGCGGCCTGTTCGAACGCCTTCGGTCCCATGCGCGGGACTTTCTTGAGCTGTGTGCGCGATTGGAAGGCGCCGTGCTCGTCACGATAGGCGACGATGTTGGCGGCAACCGCGCTGTTGAGGCCGGAGACGCGCGCGAGCAGGGCGGCGGAGGCCATGTTCACGTCGACGCCCACGGCGTTCACGCAGGTTTCGACCACGCCATCGAGCGAGCGGGCGAGGGCGTTCTGGTCGACGTCGTGCTGGTACTGGCCGACGCCGATGGCCTTTGGTTCGATCTTCACCAACTCGGCCAGCGGATCCTGCAGGCGGCGCGCGATGGAGACGGCGCCGCGCAGGCTGACGTCGAGATCGGGGAATTCCTTCGCCGCGAGTTCGGACGCGGAATAGACCGACGCGCCGGCTTCCGAAACGGTGACGCGCGTGAAGTTGAGGTCCGGCATCTTGGCCAGCAGTTCGTTCACCAGCTTGTCGGTCTCGCGGCTGGCCGTGCCGTTGCCCACGGAGACGAGTTGCACGCCATGCTTCTTGGCGAGGACGGCGAGCGTCGCGAGCGAGCCGTTCCAGTCTTTCTTCGGCTCGTGCGGATAGATGGTGGCGGTTTCCAGCAACTTGCCGGTGCCGTCGATCACGGCGACCTTGCAGCCGGTGCGGATGCCCGGGTCAACGCCCATCACGACTTTCGGGCCGGCGGGGGCGGCGAGCAGCAGGTCTTTCATGTTGCGCGAGAACACGCGGATGGCTTCGCCGTCGGCGCGTTCCTTCAGGCGATCAACGAGATCGGTGTGCGAGGAGGGGGCGAGGCGTTGTTTCCACGCCTGGCGCGCGGTCTCGGCGAGCCACTTGTCGCTGGCGCGGCCGCGATCCTGGATGTTGAAGGCGGCCATGATCGAGGTGACGGCCGGGTGGCGCGTCTTCTCATCATGCGGAATATCGAGGTCGATCTTGAGGATGCCTTCCTTCTCGCCGCGCAGCATGGCGAGTGCGCGGTGGGATGGCATCGCCGAGATGTTCTCGGAGAATTCGAAATAGTCGGAGAACTTGGCGCCTTCGGCTTCCTTGCCCTTCACCATGGCCGAGCCGAGCTTGCCGCCGCTCCACACTTTTTCGCGGATCTGGCCGACAAGCGTGGGGGCTTCCGACATGCGCTCGATCAGGATGTTGCGCGCGCCTTCCAGCGCAGCGTCCGCATTCTCCACGCCCTTGTCGGCGGAGATGTAGGCGAGGGCTTCAGCGACGGGATCGAGACCCGGATTTGCAAGAAGACGATCGGCCAGCGGCTCGAGGCCGGCTTCGCGCGCGACGCTCGCCTTGGTGCGGCGCTTGGGACGATAAGGGGCGTAGAGGTCTTCGAGTTCGACTTTTGTCGTCGCCGCGCGGATCTGCTTTTCCAGCTCCGGCGTCAGCTTGTCCTGCTCGCGGATCGAGCGCAGCACGACTTCGCGGCGGTCGTTGAGGATGGTGAGGTATTCGAAGCGCTCGGCCAGCGTGCGCAGCTGCGTGTCGTCGAGACCACCCGTGCGCTCCTTGCGGTAGCGCGCGATGAAGGGGATGGAGGCGCCTTCTTCGATCAGCTGGATGGTGGCGGCGACCTGTCCTTCGCCGACCCCGAGCTCCTTCGCGATGATGCGGGCAATTGCGGCGACGACCAGCGGATCCTTGGCGGCCATGTCAGTACCTCATCTCGAAGCTTTTCGGGTCAGTCCGGCGGCAGGATAGAATGATTTTCCGCCCGCCCCAACGTGTCGCGCGGCAATGGTTAGCGAGTGGTTAGGGACCTGTCTTTCTTGTCTTGGCTGTCGTTGCAGGCATTGAATATATTGTGGGGTGCTATTGGGGGCGTGCATGAAGGTTTTTTGGTCGTGGCAATCTGATACTCCCGGAAAAACTGGGAGGCACTTCATCCGCGAGTGTCTTCTCGAGGCAATCCAACGAATTCAAGCCTCGGACGAAATCGTGGAGCCGACGGAGAGAGATGCCCGAGACGCGCTTCATCTGGACCAAGATAGACAGGGCGTGACCGGGAGTCCGGATTTAGCCAACCTGATTCTCACAAAGATCGGGATGTCTGAAGTCGTTGTTGCCGACGTAACTCCGGTCTCAAAGATTCCAGCGAAACGCTCTCCGCCCACCGAACGGAGGCCAGAAAAACGCAATATGAACCCCAATGTCGCCATCGAGCTCGGGTACGCGCTTAGCGCGCTCAGTTCAGAGGCAGTACTGATGGTCCTGAACCTACACTACGGGAAACGTGAACACCTGCCATTTGACCTCGCTCACAAAGCAGGACCGCTTACCTATCGTCTGGCTCCCGAAGCTACGGCAGATGAGATTGGTCGCGCGAAGATCGAGCTTGCGGGCCAACTTGTCAGCGCCTTGCGGCCGTTCATCAGGCGAGCTGTTGTTGCGAGCAACGCGCGGCATATCCCAATCGCCCCTGTTAGGACGTCGGCGTTCTATTTTGATAGGGCGTCGTCGCTTGTTTCGACTGAAGACTGGCATGGGCAGATGATCGCTCACCACTATAAAAGCGACCCGGCGTTCTACCTTCGGGTTGTTCCGGTAGATCAGTTGTCAGTACCGCTGTCGAAGAGCGGCTTGGCAAAAAGCATTCAGGAAGCCAATCTTTGCACTCTCACTCGGTCTTTTGGAGGAGGATCGGCCCGCGCGAACCAGTTTGGAGCCGTGGTGTTTGAAGATCGCCCTTCGCAAGAGGGAGAGCTGCATCGGTCAACTCAGGTATTTGAAAGCGGCGAGCTCTGGGGAATCAACACGGAGTTTGTGGTCGCTCGCGACGATCACTATTACATCCCTTCCCTAGCTGTTGAGCAAATGTTCAGCCATTCGCTACCGCGCTATCTTGCGTTCGCATCCGAACGCTTGCGGCTGGGATCGTCCGCCTTCGTGATTGCGGGCGGAAGTTCGCTCGAAATGACCAAGCTTGCTGTTCGTGGCTATGCCGGAAGCGAACTGCATCAGATGCTCGGTGGAAATTTTGAACACAGCGCAACCGTCTCGTTCTCCGACGAGAAAGCTTCGACTTCATTCCTAACGACCCTATTCGAAAGGATGTGGGATCTGAGCGGGCTTGAACGGCCAAAGAGCGACGCCTAGGTCGCAGCTATAAATCTAGCTTCTTTGTCGTGATCGAAACGTCGCCCATCTGGATCTTGACGGCCGTGTCCGGTCGCGCGTCGGCGAGTGGCTGTGCGTCGGGCGGGAGGTGGGTCCAGTAGCCTTGCACCAGCCAGGGCGGTGTTTCGCCCTTGGCCTCGGCTGGTCTCGGTGCGAGCGTGACATCGACGGTTGCGCCGTTGGCGGCGCGACCGATGACGTCGACGATGTAGGTTTCGGCGGGCCCGGACTTCAACTCATAGGTCGATCCGCCGAAGACGACGGCGATGGGGTTTGCAGCGCCGGGAATGCGCAGGCGGACTTGCCTTGCGTCCGGCGCGGTGAATTGCAGACGGATTGTGCGCTTGCCGTCGGCCGCCGTGTCGTCGCTCAGCACCGTGGCTGTGGCGGCGCCGGGCGGGGTGAAGGCTATAGCCTTGCTGGCGAGGTTGGGTGCGCCACCCGGTGGCGAGGGGTTCTCGCCGACCGTCAGCTGGCTGCGGATGTTGGCAGGCAGCGCGCCTGCGCGGGCGCCAGCGAAGACGGCGGCCTTGCTTTCATCCATGTCGTAGTGCGCGGTGAAGTTGAGCGCGAGGGGGCGCTCGACGCTGTAGGCGGGCAGCATCACGGTGACGACGGCTGCGATCACCGCGATGGCGCCGAGCGGGGCGACGACTTTCAGCTTGCCGGACGCGAGGGGCGCGGCGAGCGCCAGCATGGGCGCGAGGATCATCGCTTCCACGACGCCGAACATGGCGGCCATGCCCATGCCCATCGTGACATCGAGCAGGTTGACGATCGGGAAGAACATCAGCGCGAGCACGGCGCTGGAGATCGCAAGGAAGATGAGCTGATAGCGCGGGAAGAGCCAGGCGGCGCCGGCGGCCAGAACAAAGACCACGCCGGGGATGAGATAGATCATCGAGAAGCCGGCAACGGCAAGCGAGAGACCGGTGCCCACAATGAGGAACCAGAACCAGCCTGAAGCGTGTATCGTCTCGCGGCGCGAATTGGGGGCGAGCCAGGCGAGCAGGGCCGCGCCGACCAGCGCGGTGAGCGCAAAGATCGCCATGTTGAACCCCTGCGGATGGGCGATCCAGAAGGCGGGCTCGGGGCGGACGAGCGCGATTGCCTGTTGCAGCAGGAAGGCGGCAAGGCCTGCGCCGACAATGAAAGCAGGCGGCAGCGCGAGCGCGCGCCAATCCAGCTTCTGCCAGCCGGCATCGCGCGTGGGACGCACGATCAGCATCGCCGAAACACCGAAGCAAAGACCGAGCAGGACGAGGGAGAAGACCTGCGGCAGCGAGACGAAGATGCGCGAGGCGATGTCGGAATAGGCGATCTCGTTGGCGGTTGCGTCCTGGCCCCAGTCGCTGGCGAGGAAGGCGCGCGTGGCGCCGAGCGCCTGGTCGCCCATGTGCTGCACGCTTGAGCGATCGAGGTGGGCGAGATCGTCGTGATTGGTGTGGTAGAAGTCGAGGCCGTCCGAGATCGCGATGTTGATGCCGTTCGAGCCTGCGTTGAGGTGGACGGTCAGGTCAGTCGAGTTCGGCATGAGTTCGTAGACGGCTGTCATCATCGAATTGGAGAAGGGCCGTGCGCCGCTCTTCGCCCAGTCGGAGACGAGTGCGCCGTTGGGATGGCCCGTCTCGAACATCATGGCCGCGCCGCGCACGCCGCGCGCCTCGAGATTGATGATGCGGCCGACGGTGAAGGGATAGTCCTTCTTGTTGTCGACGAAGGCCTGCGCGCCGAGCAGGGCGGCCTCCTCGCCGTCGGTCAGCAGGAAGACGACGGGGCGCTTGGGCGGGTTCTGCTTGAGGTGGTGCGCGACTTCGAGCCAGACAGCGACGCCGATGCCATCATCGCCGAAGCCGGGGCTGGCTTCGACGCTGTCATAGTGTGCGGTGAGGACCAGGGCCGGGCCTTCCTGCGGACCAGCCGTGAAGAACACGTTCTGCACGAAGGCGCAGCGCGCGGCCGTGCCCGACAGCGACTGGCAGACATTTGAGGCGCGTAGTTCCGGCGTGTATCCGAGCGTGCGGATTTCCTCGAGCAGCCGGGCGCGCGTCTGGTCGAGCGCAGCGGAGTCGACCGGGTGAGGCGTGCCATCCAGCACGCGGCTGAGGCGGTCGAGCGCGCGCGTCGTGTCGAACTGCTCGGCCGTGTTGGTCGTGCGCACAGGGTCAAGGGTGAGCGGTAGCGCCCGGAAGAAGAAGGCGACAAACAGCACCGCAAACACGGCCAGCGCCATCATCACGGCGGAGGTTTTGGCGGTTGCGCCGGTGGTTTCGGTTTCGGTGTTCAGTTGCCGCCCCTGTGTCGTCTCTTTTCCGGGACGATAGGAGAGGATGCGGTTCAGCGCCAGCGCAGCGTCTCGCCCGTTTCTTCAACGGCAATCGGCGCCAGCCGTCGCGCGACCATGCAGGCGATGAAGCAGCAGGCGAGGCTTGCTGCACCTGCTTCCGTGGAGCCGGAAAGCTCCAGCACGAGGACGGCTGCGGCCAACGGCGCATCCGCAACAACCGCAAGGCAGACCGCCATGCCGACGAGGCCCATGAAGGCCATTGGCGCTTCAATGCCCAGCACGATGCCAACCAGCGCGCCGACCGCCGATCCGATCATGCCGCCGACGAACAGCGAAGGCGCGATGGGGCCACCGCCCCACTTGAAGGCGAAGGTGACCGCGGAGGCCGCGATCTTGGCCAGCGCCAGCACTGGCAGCAGGCCCGCGCCATAGTTCCCATTGACCGCCGCTGCGAGCGGCTCATAGCCGATGCCGAGCGCCTGGGGGAAAGTCATCGCGATCAGGCCCAGCACCACGCCGCCGGGCAGCGGCAGCAGCCATAGCGGAATGCCGAGCCGGTTCGCGGTCGCTGCCGAGAAGGCCGGCGTGCGGGTCCACGCGATGATGCACGCCCACGCGAATCCGATGAACAGCGGCAGCGCAACGAGCGAGGCGAGATGCGCTTGCAGGGGCACAGCCCCGACCTCTGGCATAAGGATGATGGATCGTCCGTCCATCAGCCACATCGAGACCAGCCAGCCCGCAACGGACGCGACCGCTACCGGTCCAAGCGCGGATATGCGTTGACGACGCAGGATCAGTTCGCGCGCCAGCAACACGCCGGCGATCGGCGCATGCAGCGCCGCCGCGATCGCGGCCGCGACGCCCATGCCGACCAGCATGCGTCGCGAGGCGACATCAAGACCCAGCAGGCGGCCATGCAGCACGGCCAGCGTTGCGCCAAGGTGCGAGGCAGGTTCTTCGCGGCCCGCGCTGCCGCCCCACGACAGCGAGACGATCGAGATGATCGCGGACAGGAAACCATCGCGCAGGGTGAGTGTCGTTGACCGGATCGTGCCGCGCAGGCGGCGGTTCTGCACCACGTCCTGCAGGCCATAGGCGCGGGGCGAAGAACTCCAGCCAAGCGCCATGCCCAGACGCAGCAGCAAGGCGATGATTGCGCCGCCCACGATGGGGCCGATCAGGAGGCTCCACCACGGAAGGTCTCCGAGGCGCGTGGTGAGACGGCCGGCCGGGGCCTGGAACGCCACGAACTGGCCGAACGTCACCAGCGCGAAAACAAGAACCGTCGCTGCGCCGACGATGGCGCCAACAAGCGCCGCAAGAGCCCATATATAGAGCCCGCTGCGCTTGGGACGGCTGATGACTTCGCCTGAAGGAACGACAATGGCACGCGACATGGAGTTCCACGTGTCGCGACCCCACGCGAAGGGGTCAAGCCGTTGTGAGCCCGCGTGGACAAAAATTCAGCATTCCGGTCAAGGCAGACGTGAGGTCACGGCGCCCGCGGGGTTGTGCAGGACGCGTTGTCTGACCAGTCTGCCATCCGAGTCGATTTCGGAGACCTGTATGCGCATCCCCCCGGCACTCGCGATGGCCCTGGCTGGTGTGCTGCTTGGCGCCTGCGGAGGCGAAAAAGACGCCGCAGTGGTCGCTCCGGGGGATGCGGACGGCGCCGGGTCGCTGATTGAAAACGCTGCGGAGGCGGGGGCGGCGGATGTCTCGTTCGTCCTCGGCTGCAAGGCGCCGTTTACGCCAGATGCCACACCGGCGACGCTGGCCGCTCATTTCGGTCGTGAAAATGTCATCCCCGAAACGGTTGATGGTCCGGAGGGCCAGCCCCTGAACGTGACGGCGATTTACCCGAAGGATCCCGACCGCCGTATCGAGGTGCTGTTCGCGAACGAGGAAGAGCGCACCGGCCTGATCACGGTGATGGTCAGCCAGCCGACCTCGCTGTGGAAGGGGCCGGGGAATATCGGCGTCGGCGCGAGCATTGCCGACGTCGAAGCAGCCAACGGCGCGGCTTTCACCGTGCAGGGCTTCGGCTGGGACTATGGTGGTTTCGTTTCCGACTGGAAGGACGGCAAGCTTGGCGGAGACGGCGGGCCGTGCCGCCCCATCGTGCGCTTCCAGACAGAGGGCGACAGCGTTGCGCCGGAGATCGTTGGCGATGGCGTGCAGCCGCTGTCGAATGATCCCGCCGTGCGCAAGGCGGACCCGAAAGTCGTGCTGTTCGGGATCAGCTGGCCGGCGCCGCGCTAGTCTTTCGGCCAGTCATTGCAGGCCGAGGAGTAGGCTTCCTTGTAGGGCTTGTCGAAGCAGGCGATCAGCCCGTCGACAACGTTGAGGTTGTTGGGCCAGACCAGCGGCGGCGCTTCGGGATACTTTTTCCGGAACTCTTCCGCGCCTTCTTCAAAACCGTCCGGCTTGGGCACGGCGGCGAGACTGGCGCGAGCTGACAGCAGTTTCGCCCTGTCGCCTTCGAGGAAGGCAATGGTGGCCTCGTTGTAGAACGTGTCCGTCTGGTCGTCCGGGCCGGCGAGATGCCGTTCCATCGCCAGCGTGATGCGGAACAGGTCGAGCGCAGCAGCGGTCTCGCCCATCGAGGCGCGCAGTTGGGCTTCATGCCAGTACAGCGAGCGCACATCGCCGAGCATCGCGTAGTTGCGATAGTCGGCGATCAGCCGGGCCGCGGCGGGCGTGCAGCCATCGGTCTTAGCGATGGTGCGCCAGCCGCCGCTGAAATCCTGATCGAAGGCTTCATAGCTCATGTTCATGAAGCGCCCCATGTTGTCGACGCATCCGGCAGGATAGGGCGTATCGGGATCGGATGGCGGCGGGCCCAGCGACATGCCGGTGGGCTGCGAGGCACAGGCAGCCAGACAAAGCGCCAATAGCGATGCACGCGCAGCCAACATGATAATCCCCCCTTTGCACGATGGCTGGTAACGGGCGATCAAAGCATGGCGATTTTGCGGCTCGCACACGCTGGGCTAGGCTCGCGTCGTCAGCCCGGGGGAGATGCATGATGAACCTGAACCGCAGGCAGTTTGCAGCCGGGCTGACGGTCACGGGCATAGGCGGGAGCCTGATGCTTGCCGGCTGTGTCTCCACGCCTGCGGTTCCGGCCGGGCCCGCCCCAAAACTCTACTATCTCGGGCAGGCGAAAGTGTTCGAGATGGATGCAGAAACCGGCGCCGTGACGACGCTGGTGGACCACTCGCCGACGGATGGCTCGCGACCGACCGGCGTCAATGACGGCATCGCGGTGAACCCGGCGACGGGCCAGATCTTCTGGACCAACATGGGCAAGGCGGCAGAGCGTGATGGCTACATCATGCGGTGCGAGCGCGATGGCTCGGGCGTCGTCACCATTGTTCCGCCGGGCGGTACGTTCACGCCGAAGCAACTGAAGATCGATGAGGTGAACGGCAAGCTCTACTGGGCCGACCGCGAGGGCATGGCGATCCAGCGCTGCAATCTCGATGGCTCGCATCTCGAAACCATCGTGACGACCGGCAACGCTACAACGGACAAGGGCGATGAAGCGCGCTGGTGTGTCGGCATGGCGGTCGATCCGGTGAAGGGTCACGTCTACTGGACGCAGAAG
Source organism: Hyphomonadaceae bacterium (assembly GCA_030158285.1). Classification (GTDB taxonomy): domain Bacteria; phylum Pseudomonadota; class Alphaproteobacteria; order Caulobacterales; family Hyphomonadaceae; genus UBA7672. The sequence continues at coordinate 9,916 of JAOATF010000071.1, read as the reverse complement.
GGCGGCGACAATGCCGGGCAGGGCGTGATCCGCCGCATCGACATGGCGATGCCGCGCAGTTCCACGCCGTCCAATCGCCGCGACATGGTCACGCTGTTCTCGCGCCTGCCGGAGCCGATCGATATCGATCTCGATCTCAAGACGCGTACGCTCTACTGGACCGACCGGGGCGACAATACAGTGTCGCGCGCGCCGCTTGATCCGCCGGCAACGTTTGATCCGGCAACGCGGCTGGACCGGCAAGTGCTGGTGAGCGGGCTCAAGGAAGCCATCGGTGTGTCGCTCGACCTTCCGCGCGCGAGAATGGCGTATACGTCGCTGGGCGGAGAAGTCGGTGTCGCGAAGCTGGATGGAACTGGCGCGCGCCTGCTGGCGAGCGGTGGCGGGATGCTGACCGGTATCTGCTGGGCCTGACGGATTCCCGTGACTTGATTCCTCACACGCGGCGGGGCGGCGATTACGCGCGCAAGGGGAGGAAACTTCCCGGTGTTCATGCGATGCCTCGCTCGCGAACGATAGCACGCAAGCGAATGCCTGTGACGCTACGGCTCCTCCAGAGGAACCACAGGTTGCGGGTTTGCTCTTCCGGGTATCGGAGGTAGGAAGCGGTAAGGGTGGGACTCAATCATTGGCGCCGAACGCGCCAGGTAGAGTGTCTCGTCACGTTCCGAAGAGGTGCGATGTCGCCCGGCGCCAACGAACTGCGACCGAAGATGTACGCGTCGATGGAGCTCTTCCTCGACATGCTTCATGCTGTGCGAACGCTGATCGATATCGATTTCGAGAGCATCGCTATTTACATCTGCGTTGCCGAGGCGACGATGCGTCCGGTGCTGGCAGATCCAGAGCTGGTGCAGCGGCTGGGCGAGATGGAAGTGGCGCCGGAAGAGGTGCGCGGTTCGATCACCATGCTTCTGGTGTCGGACAGGCTGGGCCTGCCGCGCGAAACCGTGCGCCGGAAGGTGAAGCAGCTGATCGCGCTGAACCTGCTATACGAGGACGAGAGAGGGCGCGTGCGATCAACGCCGAACTTTGACAATCCAAACCTGCCGGAAGCGACCAAGCTCATTCACGATGCCGTCAGGCGTTACCGTGAACGCCTCGCGAAATACGGCGTCGTGGACTAGCCAGCTTTCTCACGCATTGTCTGCCGCGCCGGGATGGGCCACACAGGCTCAGGTCCGGGGCCGTGTCCCCATGCTTGGAGTGAGTCATGCGCAAGGCATTGTTGGCGGCGGCGGGCATCGTGGCGCTGGTTCCTCCGATGGTTTCCGGGCTGGCGATGGCGCAGCAGGGCGACACAGGCCGCGCGGCATTCCGCGCGATCTATGAAGAGATGGTCGAGATCGATTCCTCGCCCACCACCGGCTCATGCACCAAGGTCGTGCAGGCGGCGCAAACGCGCCTCAAGGCTGCGGGCTACAGCGATGCAGACGTCAAGCTGATCGTGCCGCCGGGCAAGCCGGATGATGGCAACATCGTCGCGACGATCCGTTCCTCCGGCTCTTCGAAGAAGGGCGTCCTGCTGCTGGCCCACATCGACGTGGTGGATGCGCGGCGCGAGGACTGGGAGCGCGATCCGTTCACGCTGGTTGAAGAGAACGGCTTTTTCTACGGCCGCGGCACGGCCGACGACAAATCCATGGCGGCCGTGTTCCTCGACCTGATGATCCGGCTGAAGCAGGAAAAGAACTTCAAGCCGAAGCGCGACATCGTGCTGGCGCTGACCTGCGGCGAGGAAACCTCGAACCGCGTGAATGGCGTCGATTACATCCTCACCAACCATCGCGACCTGATCAATGTCGACTTTGCGATCAACGAGGGCGGCGGCGGGCTTCTGTCCGATGCCGGCAAGCCGCTGGTGATGCAGGTGCAGGCGGGGGAGAAGATCCACCAGGTCTACACGATGGAGGTCACCAATCCGGGCGGCCACTCCTCGCGTCCCCAGCCGGACAATGCGATCTATCGCCTGATGGCGGCGGGGGAGAAAGTCTCGAAGCTGTCCTTCCCGGTGCAGGTGACCCCGGTGAACCGCGAATACTTCCGCATCACGGGCCCGATCCTCGGCGGCGAGATCGGCGCGGCGATGACGGCGGTGGCGAAGAACCCGGAAGATCAGGCGGCGCTGAAAGTCCTGCTGGCGGACCCGACCTATAACGCTTCGCTGCATACCACCTGCGTTGCCACACAGCTGGAAGCGGGCCACGCGCCCAACGCGCTGCCGCAGCGCGCGACGCTGACCCTGTCGTGCCGCGTGATGCAGGGCACGACGCCGGAGCAGGTGAAAGAGACGCTGGAGAAAACGGCTGGCGACAGCCAAGTGAAAGTCGAGATCGTGCGTCGCCGCGATGGCTCCTCGCCGCCGCCGCTGACGGACGAGATCATGGGCCCGGTGAAGGCGCAGGCCGCGAAACAGTGGCCGGGCGTGCCAATCGCGCCGCTGATGATCGCGGGCGCCACGGATGGCCGCTTCCTGATGAACGCCGGCATCCCGACCTATGGCATGAGCGGCATGTTCGGAAAAAGCGGCGAAACCTTCGCGCATGGCCTCAACGAAAAGATCCGCGTGCAGTCGCTCTATGAAGGCCGCGACTTCCTGGAAGGCATTGTCCGGGCCTACGTGAAGTAGGCCTACTTGCCTTCGAGGATGCGCGCGCCCTGCAGGATACCGTGCAGGGCGTGGTTGCCTTCATGGCACGCGAATTCATAGACCGGGCCCTGCGAGGTGGTGAACACCATCTCGGCCTTCCATGGCTGGGTGTAGAAGCCGGGATCGTTGATCTCGAACGCGTAGGTCAGTTCGTCGGCGCCCGTGCGCGTGAATCGCTCGGTGACGATGGCCTGTTCGGACAGGAAGACCGGCTCGTAATCGCCATGCCAGCGGTTCCAGTTGCGCGTCTCCACCACCAGCGTGTCGCCGTCCCAGTGGCCGACGCTGTCGCCCAGCCACTGCTTCACCGCCTCCGGCTTGTGATCCTGATTGAGACGGACGATGCGCGCATCGTGCATCATTTCCACGTCGATCATCACATGATCCGGCGTCTGCACGATCTGGTACGTGTTGTTGTAAATGTTGTTCAGCATGGGCGGCCCGCCCGATCCGCGTGAGCCGACGAGGCAGCGGTCAGCCGGGTTCATGCCTTCGGGGCCATCCTCGTTGCGGGTCGTCATGATTTTGGCGATGCGCTGCTTGCCCTGATCGGAGATGGGCATCTTGCCGTTCGCAGGCTCGGTGATCCAGGACGAGCGCGCCGTGCCGTGCACCACGCCGACCTTCATGCCGCGATCGAGCCAGAAGGCGTTGTAGCCGCCAATGGCGCCGCCGGCCGATGGGGCGCCTTCATCGGGATTGGTGCGGCTGTTGGCGGAAACCTCCTGCTGCAGGCGGGACTTTTCCAGGTTGGCGACCTGTGCCTCGTCGAGCACGAGGGGCAGGGAGGCGTTGGCGCGCTCCAGCGTGGTGATGCTGGAGTTGGTCCACATGCCCTGCAGGTCTGGCTTGCCGTCCGGCGTGCGCGGCGGGGAATAGGCCTGTGCGAAAGCGGCCGGCGCCGCGAGAGCTGCGCATAAAAGAGCAAGACAGGCGTGCGACGGATTCATGCGACGGGCTCCGTTGAGGCGCCTAGCGTAGGCCTATCGCCGCGTGCTGGGAAGCGCGGGTGGGAGCGTGGGCGCCGGATAGGCGCAGGCGCTTGATCCTGAGGCGCCGCGAGGGTTCGGCGGTGTGGCGAGGGGCGGCAGCCTTGCCCCGTCCAGAGGCCCGGCGCGAAGTCGATCCTGCTTCCAGCACGGACAGATTCGGGCAGCGGAAACCATTCAGTGGCGTTGATAGACGTATCGGACATTGCGGCTCAGCAGGCCTCGCTGGGGCAGGGCTGGCTGGGCGTGGCCTTCCAGCAATACGGGCTGCTGGTCGTGTCGATGCTGCTGGCTGGGCTGTTTGCCGGATTCGTGGCCGGCATGTTCGGCATTGGCGGCGGGTTCGTTGTCGTGCCCGCATTGGCGGCTGTATTGACCGTGCTGCCGCATGAGGGCGGCAATGAGCACATCATGCACGTCGCCATCGGTACTTCGCTGGCGACGATCTTCTTCACATCGCTGAGATCGGTTCAGGCGCACGCCAAACGGGGCGCGGTAGACTGGAATATCCTGAAAGGGTGGCTGCCCTGGGTGGTGGGCGGCGTGATTGCGGGCGTTGTGCTGACCAGCTTCATGGATGGCGGGCAGCTGAAAGTCGTGTTCGGCCTGTGCCTCGTGCCGTTGGGACTGAACTTCGTTTTCCAGATCCTCGGCCGCAAGGTGAAGACGGAAGAGAGCATGCCGCAGGGCTCGGCCCGCGCGGCGCTGGGGTCGGGGCTCGGCGCGTTCTCGTCGCTGCTCGGCATCGGGGGAGGGACGCCTGCCGTGCTCATCATGACGATGAGCGGGGTCAACATGCATCGTGCTGTCGCGACAGCCGCAGGCTTCGGCACGATCATCGCCGTGCCCGGCGCCATCGGTAGCATGATCACCGGCTTCGGCCAGCCGGGCCTGCCGACGGGATCAGTCGGCTTCGTCAACATGATCGCACTGGTCTCGATCACGGCGATGAGCATGCTCACCGCGCCGGTGGGCGCGGCTGCTGCGCACAAGCTCGATCCGGTGAAGCTGAAGCGTATCTTCGGCTGCTACCTGCTGCTGACGGCGGTGTTCATGCTGAAGGATCTGGTGCCAGGGGTGGCGTAAGGCGCACCGCCCGGCGCTTCGATTACTTCAGGCTCGCCTTGTAGTCCTCCGCCGCTTTCAGCAGGCGCACGACGTTGCCGCCCCACATCTTCTGGAGGTCTTCTTCGGTGTAGCCTTCCTTCAGGAGGCGCGCGGTGATCTTCGGCAGGGCGGTGATATCGCGGAAGCCGTCGAGGCCGCCGCCGCCGTCCCAGTCGGCGCCGAAGCCGACATGATCCACGCCCACCAGTTTGATGGTGTAGAGCACCTGCTGCATGTAGTCCTCGAAGGTCGCGCGGTTCTCGGGGAACTGCTTGTCGAGGGCGTTGCTCTCGTCGAGGTATTGTTCGTACTTGTCGGCCGGGATCAGGTTGGGGTTGCCCCACTTCGTGCGCAGCGCGGCCTGCGCGTCGGTACGCTCTTTGGCCTGCGGCAGCGGTTTGATGAACGAGCCGAGCGCGTTCATGTGGATGACGCCGCCTTTCGCTGCGAGCTTCTTCAGCAGCGCGTCCGGCGCGTTGCGCGGGTGTTCGTTGAGATGGTCCGCACCGTGGTGCGAGAGGATGATCGGCGTCGCCGAGAGGTCGATCATCTGTTCGATGGTCGCGTCCGATGAGTGGCTACCGTCGAGAATGATACCGAGCTGGTTGGCGCGCTTCACGAACTCGCGGCCCATCGGCGAGAGACCGCCCCACTTCATGCCGAGCTCGCCGGGGTTGGTTGAATCCGCCAGCTGGTTGGTGCCGTTGTGCACCGGGCCGGCCATGCGCACGCCGAGCTTGTAGAAGGTGTCGAGCAGCGAGATGTCCTCGCCCAGCTCGTAGGAGTTCTCGATCGAGACGTAGACGATCTTCTTGCCGCTGGCGTTGATGCGCGTTGCATCGGCAGCGGTGAGGGCGAGTTCAAACTTGTCGGGGTGGGCCGCGACCATCTTCTGGATCGACATGGCGCGGATCAGCGCCGTGTCGCGGATCGCGCGATAGCCTTCCGGCGTCAGCGGGCCCTGGCCCATGTAGATGACCCAGAAACCGCCATCGAGGCCGCCTTCGACCATGCGCGGATAATCGACCTGCGTGCCGTCGCGCTCGACATCGTGGCGCGCCGTGATGTCGTAGCCGCGGACGGTGTCGAAGAAGGCGGGCGTATCGAGGTGGGTGTCGATCGTCATCAGGCGCTGGTGGATCGCCATCGCCTCGGTGCTGACGCCTTCGGGCAGGGGGGCGGACATGGTGCTGCAGCCGGCAAGCGCCGTGGCGGCCAGCGCGCTCAGCAGGGTCGGGGTCAGTCGGGCCATCGGCGCCTCTTTGAATCGTTGCAACTACAGCTTGTGACCATGCACGGGCGCGGAAACCCCTCAAGTCTGCAGTTTTCGCGGGGTCAGCCCTGCGTCAGCGGATCACCTGCTTTTGCAGTTGAGAATGGATTGCAATCTCATGGGGGCTGGCGTAGCGGTACTCCCAATTCGGGGCCGCTGGGGCCTCTGCTGAAGCAATGGGCCGCCGGAGCATTCTGGTCGCCGGGAAACTGGATGGCCGAGGGTTCGGACAGTTCAACGCGCAACGCTGCCGACGCCGAGCGCGTGGCGGCGGAGAAAGCTGCGAAGAAAGCGCACAAGGCCAAGGTGCGCCGCCTGTTCTGGATGACCCAGGCCCGCATCTGGCACTGGATCACCGGCGCGGCGACCCTGATCGGGATGCTGCTGTTTGCCTTTACCGGCATCACGCTGAATCACGCGGGCCAGATCGAAGGCAAGCCTGTCGTGGTCGAGCGGACCGCCGTGATGCCGCCGGACATTCTGGCGCTGATCGGCGATGCGCCGGGCGAGGACGGGAAAGGCACGCTGCCCAAGCCGGTGGCGGACTGGCTCGAGAAAGAGACAGGCGCGGCGGTCTCGCGGCGCACGGGCGAATGGTCCGACGACGAGATCTATGTCGGCATGCCCAAGCCGGGCGGCGATGCGTGGCTGTCGGTTGACCGCACGACGGGCGACGTCACCTTCGAGGACACGGATCGCGGCGCGATCTCCTTCCTCAACGATCTTCACAAAGGCAGGAACACGGGCCCGGTGTGGTTCTGGTTCCTCGACATCTTCTCGGTTGCGGCCATCCTGTTCTGCATCACCGGGCTGGTCCTGCTGTGGTTGCATGCTCCCCGGCGTCCGCCGACCTGGTTTATCGTGGGGGCTGGTCTTGTCGTTCCGGCGTTGATCGCCGTTTTCCTTCTTCATGTGTAAGGGCGAGTGCGTATGCGCAAGGTTCTGATGCTGGCAGTTCCGGTGGTGATGGCGGGAGCGGCGCAGGCCGGCACGCTGGAGCTTTCGGTGGAAATCCCCAAGCTCACGGTTGCCGAGTACCATCGGCCGTATCTGGCAATCTGGATTGAAGATGCGAACGGCAAGGTCGCGGCGAACCTGTCGGTCTGGTACGATGTCGACCTCAAGGACAATGAAGGCGAGAAGTGGCTGAAGGACATCCGCCAGTGGTGGCGGCGCACCGGCCGCACGCTCGACATGCCGGTTGATGGCGTGTCCAGCCCGACCAAGCCGCCGGGCAAGAACACCGTGAAATTCGATACCGCGAAAGGCTCGATCGCGAACCTCGCGCCGGGCGAGTACAAGATCATTGTCGAGGCCAGCCGCGAAGTCGGCGGCAAGGAGCTCGTCGAGATCCCGTTCAAATGGGCCCCGGGCACGGAAACCACCGCATCTGCTTCCGGCAAGGAAGAACTCGGCGCCATCACGCTCAAGCTGACCAAGTAATTACAGACACACGTCACCACAGATTCCTGGAGAAGACAGATGAAGACCCTGGCCAAACGCCTTCTTGTCGCCGCCGCCGTCGTCTCGCTGACGGTGGGCGCCGCTCATGCTCACCGCGCGTGGTTCGTCGCCTCGTCCACGGTTGTCTCGGGTGACAATCCGTGGGTGACGGTTGATGGCGCGGTGTCGAACAACCTGTTCTTCCCCGATCACCGCCCGATGCAGATCGAGGCGATCACCATCACCGCGCCGGATGGTTCGGTAGTGAAGCCGCAGAACGCCACGGTCGGCCAGTACCGCACCACGTTTGACGTGAAGCTGGAGCAGAAGGGCACCTACCGCATCGCGCAGGCCAATTCGGGTCTCAACGCGTCCTGGAAGGAAGGCGCGGAAACCAAGCGCTGGCGCGGCACGCTGGCCGAGTACACGGCGCAAGGCATCGACAAGAAGCCGGGCGTGGAACTCACCCTGTCGAGCCGCCGCGTCGAGACGTTCGTCACCAATGGCGCGCCGTCGGACCTCAAGGCGTCCGGCAAGGGGCTGGAGCTGACCCCAGTCACGCATCCGAACGATCTCTATGCGGGCGAAGAGATCACCTTCAAGCTGACCGACAACGGCAAGCCGGCGGCGAACGTCGAAGTCGTGATGATCGCCGGTGGCGACCGCTATCGCGAAGAGGCGGGCGAGCTGAAGCTGAAATCGGGCGCCGATGGCACGCTGAAGTTCAAGCTGGAAAACGCCGGCATGTACTGGCTGGAAGCTGAATCCAAAGGCACGGCGAGCATGGAAGGCAAGACGCTGAATTCCATGTCGACTTACGTGGCTGTGCTGGAAGTTCTGCCGGGGTGATGGCCGGGCCGCGGCTTCTCATTCCGTTCAGGCTTAACGCGGCTGAGTTGCATGCATCGCGGATCGATGCGCCGGTGCGGCGCTTTGCGGGCGCGACGATGGGAACGGGGTGTTCGCTCTCCTATGCCGCGCCGGCCAGCATCGGCGATGCGGCGGTCGAAGCCGCCATCAGCGAGGCGTGCGCCGAAGTGATCGCGCAGATGAGCGGGTGGGAGCATGACTCCGCGCTCTCCCGCTTCAACCGCGCGCCGCCGGGATGGCGCGAGATCCCCCGGCATTTCGCCATCGTGCTGAAGCGCGCACTGGAAATCGCCGAGCTGACTGACGGCGCGTATGACCCCGCGCTGGGTCATGCGGTGGAGGCGCTCGGATTCGGGCCTTCGGGCGTTGCCGGCGCCACGGCGCTGGCGATGCAGGTTGGAGGTGGCGTTGGCTGGCGCGATATCAAGCTCGATCTTTCCAACATGCGCGTCTACCAGCCGGGCGGCGTGGCGCTCGATCTGTCGTCGATCGCCAAAGGCTATGCGGTTGATCTCTGTGCCGAGCGCTTGAAGGCGCTGGGCGTGCCGAGTTTCCTGGTGGAGATCGGTGGCGAATTTGTCGGGCGCGGCGTGAAACCGGATGCGCAGCCCTGGTGGGTGGAGCTGGAGCTGTCCGACCTCGCGCCGGTGGCGGACGAGCCGGACAAGACGGATGTGGCGCTGGTGAATCTCGCGGTGGCGACCTCGGGCGATTTCGTGCGGCGGCGCGATGGCGTCTCGCATTTGCTGGACGGGCGCACGCGGGAATCTGCGAAGGGCGATCTTTCGGGCGTCGCCGTGATCGCGGAAAGCGCGATGGAAGCCGACGGCTGGGCGACGGCGCTGTTTGCGCTGGGGCCCGAGGCAGGCATGGCGATGGCGGAGACGCAGGGTCTGGCCGTGCTGTTCTCGGTGCGGACGCGCGAGGGCGCGCGGATGTTTTTCAGCACGGCGGCGCAGGGGATGCTGGGGTAGCGGCGTGCGGGCGCGATCCCTCGCGCGGCGCGCGGGGTTGGGTGGTTAGCTTGAGGTCAGCTCAAGCTGTTTTCAGACGCACACAGGTGTTGTCATTCCGGACGCGCGATAGCGCGAGCCGGAAGCCAGGGGCGGTCGGCGCAAATGTCTGCGCGCGTGGCTCCTGGGTTCCAGCTCTGCGCGCTGACGCGCTTCGGCTGGAATGACAGGTGAGAGTGTGCGTGCAAGGAGCGCGCGTTGCGCGCTGGCCGGATCCCCGCCTTCTACCTGCGCTCTCCGAGCTTCGGGAGACAGGTCGCGGGGAAGGCGGGCTTTGCCCGCTTCCGATGCTTCAACATCAACGGTGTCATTCTCGGGCTTGTCCCGAGAATCTCGGTTGATGGTTTCGAGGGGAGTTTCTGCTTGTCCCCGCGTTGATCCAACCGGGATTCTCGGGACGAGCCCGAGAATGACCCCGTGGTTGGGTGTGGTGGTTTCCAATTGTATGTCGGGCTTCGTCTGGGGCAGAGCTTCGCGCATCTCGCCCGTGTGCCAATCACGGGCCTGACGTTTGAAGCGCATCCCGAACGTTGTCGCGACGCCTTGCACGAGACACACGCACAGCATCAGC
>JAOATF010000070.1 GCA_030158285.1 Hyphomonadaceae bacterium | reverse complement strand
GCAGTCGCTGGCCGAGATCTGGTACGGCTTCATCGCCGGCATCGTGAAGGACGTGAACCACGCGCCGGGCAAGCCCTTCATCCCGCTGGTTTTCTCGCTCTTCTCATTCATCTTCATCGCCAACCTGATTGGCATGTTCCCCTACTTCCTGACGACGACCAGCCACATCATCGTCACCGGCCTGATGGCCGTCTTCACCATCAGCCTCGTGATCGTCGTCGGCGTCATGAAAAAGGGCTTCGGCTTACTCAAGATTTTCGTGCCGTCAGGCGTGCCCTTCGTGCTGCTCCTGATCGTCACCCCGATCGAAATCATCTCTTTCCTTTCACGCCCGATCAGCCTCGGCATGCGCTTGTTTGCGAACATGCTTGGTGGCCACGTGGCGCTCAAAGTCTTCGCTGGCTTCATCCCTTCGCTTGCTGTCGCCCTTGGTGGCATCGGCATGCTGATGGGGGGACTGCTCGTGATGCCCTTGGTCGTTGGTGTGACTGCACTCGAATTCCTGGTGGCGTTCCTCCAGGCCTACGTGTTCGCCATGCTCACATGCGTCTATCTCAATGACGCGCTGGGCGAGGCGCACTGATCGACCAACGCACTTCAAGGAGAATACAATGTACGGTCTCAACTTCGTCGGCGCTGGCCTCGCTTGCCTCGCCATGCTCGGCGCCGCCATCGGCGTGGGCAACATCTTCGCCTCCTATCTCGATGGCGCGATGCGCAACCCGTCGGCCGCCCCGGCCCAGTTCGGCAACCTGATCTTCGGCTTCGCCGTGACGGAAGCTCTGGGCATCTTCGGCTTCGCCGTCGCCCTGATCCTGATCTTCGCCGCGCCGGGCGTGCCTGCTTCCTACGTGGCCGGCTAATAGCGCACTGACTGCAAGACGGAGTACGCGACGTGGAGCATGAAACGGCAGCAGCGGGACATGAGGTCAGTTCTGGCTTCCCCCCGTTCGATCAGATCGGAACCTTTGGGGTCTCCCAGGCCTTCTGGCTGGTCGTGACGTTTGCCGTGCTCTACGTCGCGGTCGCCTACGTCTTCCTTCCGAAGATCCGGAAGTCGGTTGAAAGCCGCGATGGCGCCATCAAGGAAGATGTCGCCAAAGCCGCCGCCCTCTCGGCCAAGGCCGACGAGTCGGTGAAGAAGTTCGAGACCGAAATCGCCGAAGCCCGCGCTCGCGCGCGTGACACGGCGGCCAAGGCCAAGGCGGAAGCCGACGCAAAGACTGCTGCTGCGACTGCTGCGGAAGAGGCGAAGCTCAACGCTCACCTCGCCGCCGCGGAAGCCCAGATTTCCGAAAACCGCGCCAAGGCCATGGCGAACGTCTCGGCTGTCGCCGAAGACGCCGCCGCCGCCATCGCGGAAAAGCTCACGGGCGTGAAGCCCTCCGCCGCCACGGTGAAATCCGCCGTGTCCGGCGTCATGGGAGGCTGATATGGAACAGCACGCCGCTCCCGTCGCCGAACACGCTGCCGACACGCACGCCGCAGCCCTGCCCGCTTTCGGGCCGTTCGACCTGAACGACCCGGCCTTCTGGGCGCTCGTCGGCCTGATCATTTTCCTGGCCGTCGTCATCTACATGAAGGTGCCGAACACGATCACCAAGTCGCTGGATGATCGCGCCGCCAAGATCACGTCCGAGCTCGCCGCCGCCGAGACGCTGCGCAAGGAAGCCGAGGCCAAGCTGGCCGAAGTCCAGAAGCGCGCCGCCGAAGCTGAAGCCGAAGCCAAGGCGATCGTCGAAGCTGCCCGCCGCGAGGCCGACCAGCTCGCCGCCGCCGCCGACGTGGCCCTCAAGGACCGCATCTCGCGCCGCCAGAAGATCGCCGAAGACCGCATCTCGCGCGCCGAATCCGACGCGATCCGCGATGTGAAGATGGCTGCCGTGGACACCGCCTCGAAAGCCGCCACGGCCATCATCACCGAACAGCTGTCCGGCAAGGGCGGCGACGACGAGTTCGCCAAGGGCCTCGCCTCCGTCACCAAGGCGCTGTCGTAGGCTTCCTGCCGTTGAAATGCAGAAGGGCGGGTCCGGCGTCGGACCCGCCCTTTTTCATGCGCGATTGAAAAAGGCCGGACTTACTTCCCGGACTTTACTTGGAAGAGGCGCCGCGCGCTTCGGCGCGGATGCGCACCAGGCGCTCCATGGTCTCGATGACATAGGGCTTGGGCACGAAGTCTGTAATGTTGGCGTGGGCCTTCCACGCGGCCCCAGCGGCGATGCTCGCACTACCCGAAGTGAGTATCACGGGCAGCGACGGATGGTTCTGGCCGAGCCAGCGCGCGAGTTCCAGTCCCTCGGCCGGGGTCGACATATGCACGTCGCTGAGCACTACATCGACATGCTCGATCGCGCCCATGATCTTGCGCGCCTCATCGCCGTTGGCGGCCTCAAGCACGTTGAAACCGCTCTCCCGCAAGTGATCCGAGATCATCATGCGCAGGAGCACTTCGTCTTCCGCAACGAGGACGGTGAGCGATGCCGACTTACCCTCCGGTGCAATTTCGTTGGTTGCGTGCATGCCGTGCCCCCGCGCTCAATGCATCCTAACGCGCTGGGCAGTTAGGGGTTCCCTTCCTTCCGGGCAACGTGAGAAATCAGTCAGAAAGGGAGTGACGCAGCGGGACTGCGCGGAACCGTATCGTCCCGAGTTCCATTTCCGTCTTGGAACTCGAAAACGGAATGGAGCCATGACCTCAGCATCCGCTTGCGAAACCGGCACGACCGTCCTCGTCGTCGAGGATGATGTTCTGACACGCATCGCCGTGGCGGAGTACCTGCGCGACTGCGGCTTCCGCGTGATCGAGGCCTCAGGCGGGCTCGAGGGCAAGACCGTGCTGCAGCAAGGCCCGGAGATCGACGTGCTGTTTGCGGACGCGCGCTTGGCTGGCGACGACAATGGATTCGCGCTTGCGTCATGGGCCCGTCGCCACCGGCCCTCCTTGCTTGTGATCCTCAGCGCCGGCCTGTCGCGCAAGTCCGAAGCGGCCGCACAGCTCTGCAGCCGCAAGCAGACATCGCCGCTCCCCGCGTCCCACCTGCGCGAACGCATCGAAGGCATGCGCGTGCGCCACGGACGCATTCCCAACGACCGGCGCAAGCCACGCGCAGCCTATCGCTAGCGGACTATTGCAGCAGCGTCGTCAGCTGCGATCCCGTGTCGGCAATCTGCGTGACCAGCACTTTCGCGGTCGACGCGCCCGGGTTCGTGAAAGCCAGGTGATGGCTTCCCGGCGGCTCGAAGAAATCATCACCGGCCTTGTAGAGCTTGAGCTCCGCATCGCCGGTGATCTGCGAGCAGACCGCGCCTTCGAGCACATAGCCGAACACGACGCCGGCATGCTTGTGCGCCATGGATTTTGCGCCCGGCGGCACGGTCAGCACGATGGACGTCAGCGTCTTCCCCGGCTCATCCGCAATCGGATGCGACGCCACCGGCTGGACGCTGATCGTCCCCGGCGACACCACCTTCGCAGGCCGCGCGCAATCCACGCCCGCGACTTCAACCGTGTCATCGGTGACTGTCACCGAAACGCAGCCTGACAACGCCAAGAGCGCCGCGGCGACAGCCATCCGTTTCATCGCCGGTCCCTCACTTCACAGGATGCAGGTCAAGCCACGAACGGATCGTGCCGTTCACCAGCTTGGGCGCGTCATGCTGCACGAAGTGGTTGGCGTCGGGCACCATCAGCAACGTCGTGTCCTTCGCCACCTGGTCCCACGTATCGTTGTGGCCCATGGAAAGCAGCGCCGTGTCCTTCATGCCGTGGATCACCAGCACCGGCACGTTGATCTTCGGGAACACCTGCTCGGCCGCATTCGGATCCGGCGCGCTGGGATAGTTGGCGCGGTAGTAGTTCATCATGCCGGCGAAACTGGATTGCTTGAACGCCTCGACATATTTCGCCTTCTCCGCCGGATCGCGCACCCAACCGGCAAGGCCTTCCGCCGTGAGATTGTTCTCCGAGCCTTCCTTCTGGAAGTTGCGCGCGTAGCTGGAATTCTGCGGCGCAGCCTTCAGCTGGCGGCCCATGTTCGCCGGATGCGGCACCGACAGGATCACCAGCCGCTCCAGCGTCTCAGGATGCGCGAAGGCGTAGTTCCACGAGATCGCCGCGCCCCAGTCGTGACCCACAACCGTGGCCTTGCTGTAGCCCTCGGCCTTGATGACGGCCTGCACGTCTTCAACCAGTTTCGGCATCGCATAGTTCGCAACGCCGACCGGCTTGTCGGAGAGATTGTAGCCGCGCGTGTCGATCGCCACGAAGCGATAGGCATCGTTCAGCACCGGCGCCAGCTGGTCCCACGAGCCCGAAAAATCCGGGAAGCCGTGGATCGCGATCACGAGCGGGCCCTTGCCGCTGGCATTGTAGTGTATCTTCGTCCCGTCCGGGCTTGTCGCGAACTTGCTCTCGATCGCCACCGCAGGCTTGGCGGCCGTTGCCGCAGCCGTCGTTTCCGTTCCTGCCGTCTGGCAGGCGGCCAGGGAGAGCGTCGCCAGCGACACCCCCAGAATCATCGCACGCAGCATGTCGGGCTTCCTCCACCGTCTTTTATGTGACGGTGTCAGGCTAGACCCGCGGGCGCCGCGGAACAATCGCCATCTTGGATCACAATTCGGATGGTCGCGTTCAGCCCATTCGGCCGGCGACATAGAAGCCGAAGATGCTGACGCTGGCGATCGCCAGCACCGCTGTAAACAGGACGAGGGCAGGCTTGGGAGCGCTCCCCCTGAGCCGCCTGCCGAGCAAAAGCAGCGCCAGCGAAACGGCGATTCCCGCCGTCGCAACGCATACGATTACCGCCCCAGCCCAATCGACCATAGGCTTGCCCCGTACGGCAGCCTCAGCCGTCCAGGTCTTCCTGCAGGATGGTCATTTCCAGCTGGTAGCTGGTCTCGCCTTCATCCTCGATCAGGTAGACGAGGCCGACATGCTCACCGGCGAGGGTAATCTCGACACTGTCGGTCACGCGCGGGCGGGCAACCAGCGTCAGGCCCGGGTTCAGCGTGCGCTTGAGGTACGCCTCGATGCGTTTGACGGTTTCCGGGTTCATCGGGCGGCTCCTGAGCTTTCGGCGGAGACTTAGCCGCCCCCCGCCCCGGCGCCAACCCTGCCGGAAAAGCGGCCAACAGGCTTGTCAGGACCGGCGGCGGGCCGCTCAACCATTGTCTTGAGACTCCGAATACGTTCTGTAGGCGCTGCGGTAGGGGTTTGGACGACGGGGACTTTTTCAATGCTGAAAGCTGCTGCGGCCTGCTTGGCCGCCGTACTGCTGTGTTCGGGCTGCATCCTCACCAAGGAGGATCTCGACTGCTGGTATGACGATATGTGCCAGGACTTCGCCGGCCGGACCATCGGGAGTGAATGACGTGAAGAAGTTTCTGCTGGCCGCCCTCGCGGCCCTCACCCTGTCCGGCTGCATCCTCGACGACGACTTCTGGAACGACAGCTACGACAGCAGCTACGACTACCCCAGCGACGACGACTGCGACTGCGACGACGGGGACTACTAGAGTCCCATATCGAATTTCTGGTCCATCGTGTGCGCGGGCTTCATACAAGCCCCGCCCACGGGCTTGGCCGGGACGCCTGCCACCGAGCAGCGTGGCGGCACGTCGCTCAGCACGACGGAGCCGGAGCCCACGCGCGCTTCGTCGCCGATCCTGATGTTGCCCAGCACTTTCGAGCCTGCGCCGAGCAGCACGCCATTGCCAATCTTCGGGTGGCGATCGGTAAACACTTTTCCGGTGCCGCCCAGCGTCACACCGTGCAGCATCGAGACGTCATCGCCCACGCGCGCCGTCTCGCCGATGACGATGCCGGTTGCGTGGTCCATGAATACGCCCGACCCCATCGGCGCCGCCGGGTGGATGTCCACGCCATACAGCTCTGACTTTCGCGACTGCAGGAAGAAGGCGAGCGTCTCGCGCCCCTGTCCCCACAGCCAATGACCCACGCGGTGCGTCTGCAGCGCGAGGAAGCCCTTGAAGAACAGGAAAGGCTGCAGCGTCGCGCGCGTCGCAGGATCGCGGTCCAGCACAGCCTGCAGGTCACGCTCGGCGGCATCGACGATGGAAGGATCAAGGCGGAAAGCGTCCGCGCAGATTTCGCGGATGGCCAGCGCGTTCATGTCAGGCCCGCCCGCCTTCTGCGCCAGGTGATAGCTCAGCGCGTCGGCGAAACTGTCGTGATTGAGGACCGTGGCATTGAGATAGCTGGCCAGCGCCGGCTCCAGCTGGGCGGCCTGCTGCGCGTCGAAGCGCAGGCGTTGCCACACGGGGGCCGGTTTGCCTGCATAGCCGATTGCTTCGGTGATGGGCGAACGTCCGTCGGACATGTGTCTCTCCCTGGGGCCCGTCCGCCCCTCAGGTCTGCGCCTGGATCAGTCCGGCCAGCTCGCGGGGCAAGCCGCCGGTCCGGAGCAGATGGTCCGCCTTCAATAGCATGACAAGGGAGAATGCGTCGGTAATCTCGCCGGAGACCGCCATTTTCACGGCATCGATGAATGGAACTCTCCGAACGGATAGTTCCTCTGAACTGTCCTTCTCGAAACGGGCGTCGGGCGATAGCCCCCATGCAAGAAACGCATAGGCCCGCTCATCGGTGATCGAGTTGGACATGTGCATGTCCGACACCAGCGGCAGCCAGTGTTCGGCACTCAGCCCGCACTCCTCCGACAGCTCGCGCTGGGCCCCTTCCAGCGGCGGCAGGTTCTCGGGTCCGCCCCCCTCGGGGAGCTCCCACGAATAGCGTCCGAACGGAAACCGCTCCTGTCCGACGAGGATGGTGTTGCCCGCCTCGTCGATCGGCAGGACGCCCAGCGCCAGGTTGTGGGGATGCACGAGGCCATAGAGCGCGTCCGCCCCGGTCGGCGCCACGGCCTGATACTCGCGCACGCTGATCCACTTGTTGGAATAGGCCGTCCGAACGGACTTGATGCGCCAGGGCTTGCGGGGCTCGCTCATGGTTCGCGGATAGCGCGAAATGGGCAGTGGGGAATAGGGAGTCGCGAATAGGGTACGGCCGGAACTGGAAATAATGGCCGTGCGCTGCCACCTGCGGATTGGCCACCCTACTCCCGCCCCCTATTCCCTCTTCCGCCCCGACGCTCTAGGTTCCGGCCACCCCAGACGGAGCCTCGTATGTACCTGAAATCCCTCGCCGGCGCCCTTGTCGCCCTGTCGCTTGCTGCCTGTGGTGGCGGTGGTGGACGTGCGGAGCTTGTGCCGGTTGAAGGCGACGCCTTCCTCGGGCCAGCCGACGCCAAGGTGGTCGTCATGGAATACGGCTCGCCCACCTGCCCGGCGTGCAAGAACTGGCACGACAAATTGTTTCCCGACCTCAAGACGGAATACATCGACACCAACAAGGTGAAGTTCGTCTGGCGCGAGTTTGCCATCCATGGCGCGATCGACGCCGGCGTGTACTCGATCGCGCGCTGCGTCGGAGCGAAGGACTTCTTCCCCGTGCTCGACGAAGCCTTCCTCCGTCAGCAGGAGATCGTGGAAGCCAGCATGAAGGGCGAATCCATCGTCGCGCTCAACGCGCTCGGCGAGAAGTTCCAGCTGTCGGCCGATCAGGTGAAGTCGTGCATGAACGACAAGACCATCATCCGCCGCATCAACGACGTGTCGAAGGATGCGCAAGGCAAAGGCATCGACTCAACGCCGACCTTCCTCGTCAACGGCGTCGTGATGGAAGCGAATGACTGGCCGACCATCAAGGCCGCCATCGACGCTGCCCTCTCCGGCGCGCCGGTTCCGGAACAGACCGCTCCCGTGATCCCGGGCGATGATGGCCACGGCCACGCGCCGGGCGAAACGCACTAGGCCGATGCCGATCCGGCCCGACCTTCCGCCCGAACCCGAATTCGGCACGCCCCTCGATGCGGCGCATGCTTCCCCCGACACGTTGCGCCTGCTGGCGCTGCGCCGGTCGACGCCTGTGAAGGTGCTGGCCGATCCCGGCCCGTCGGCAGACGATCTCGATGCGATCCTGCGCGTCGGCATGCGCGTACCGGACCATCGCAAGCTGGAACCGTGGCGCGTGTTGATCGTCGAGGGCGAGGCCCGCCTCAAGCTCGGCGACATCTTCGCCGCCGCCCGCCGCCTGCGCGACCCGGACGTCAGCGACGACAGGCTGGCCGAGGAGATGCAGCTGCCCCTGCGCGCGCCGGTGATCCTGTGCGTGATCTCCTCCCCGGTCCACGACCCGAAGAAGACACCGATCTGGGAGCAGCAGCTTTCCGCCGGCGCCCTGTGCCAGAACATCCTCATTGCCTCGCAGGCGATGGGCTGGGCCGGCGTATGGATCACGGAAGACGCGGCTTTCGACAGCCATGTCCACGCCGCCCTCGGCATGCACGGGCATGAGCAAGTGGCCGGGTTCATCTACCTCGGCACGGCGAAGGAAAAGCCTGCGGAGCGCCAGCGCCCGGTAGTCTCCACCAAGGCCACACGCTGGACCGGCTGAGCAATTCTCCGGCGTGAATGCCGCACCGCAGTATCCGTTCTTGACGCCCCCACCCCACAACCCTACTTAGCGCCCGTTTGCGCGGCCGTATTATCGAGTCGCCAGCCCCAGCCGGAGGCCTCCAGATGACCAAGCTCGCAACCGGCGCAATCGCACTCGAAGACGGCACGATTTTCTGGGGCCAAGGCCACGGCGCGACGGGCATCGCCGCCGGCGAGCTGTGCTTCAACACCGCGATGACGGGCTATCAGGAAATCCTCACCGACCCGTCCTACGCCGAACAGATCGTGCTCTTCACCTTCCCGCACATCGGCAATGTCGGCGCGAATGCCGACGACCAGGAAGAATCCTCCGCACAGGGCACGGCCGCCGCGCGCGGCGCCGTGTTCAAGGCGCCGCCGACCCTGCCGTCCAGCTGGCGCGCCGCCGACGAGCTGGGCAGCTGGCTGGCCCGCCGCAACATCATCGGCCTCTCTGGCATCGACACGCGCGCCCTCACGCGCCGCATCCGTGAACTCGGCATGCCCAAGTCCGCCATCGCGCACGCCCCGGATGGCAAGATCGACACGAAAGCACTGATTGAAGCCGCCCGTTCGTGGAAAGGCCTCGACAACGCCGACCTCGCCATCAACGTCACCAGCGGCCAGCGCTTCGACTCGACCGACGGCCTGTGGACGCTCGACAAGGGCTTCGAGGCCCTCGCCAACGCGAAGTACCACGTCGTGCTGATGGACTTCGGCGTGAAGAAGAACATCCTGCGCAACCTCTCCGCTGTCGGCGCAAAGGTCACCGTCGTTCCGGCGAAGACGAAAGCCGAAGACATTCTCGCGCTGAAGCCGGATGGCGTCGTGCTCTCCAATGGCCCGGGCGATCCGGCCGCCACCGCCGTCTATGCCGGGCCGGAGATCACCAAGCTCATCGCCTCGGGCGTGCCGATCCTCGGCATCTGCCTGGGCCACCAGATGCTGGCCCTCGCACTCGGCGCCAAGACAAAGAAGATGCCGCAAGGCCACCACGGCGCGAACCATCCGGTGAAGGACTTCACCACCGGCAAGGTCGAGATCGTCTCGATGAACCACGGCTTCACCGTCGACATCGACACGCTGCCGGCAGGTGTTGAGGAGTCCCACCGCTCCCTGTTCGACGGCACCAACTGCGGCCTCTCCGTCGCGGGCAAGCCGATCATCTCGGTGCAACACCACCCGGAAGCCAGCCCCGGCCCGCAGGACTCGTTCTACCTGTTCGAACGCTTCGCGAAGTTCATGGCCGAGCGGAAGGGCTGACAGTTCGTCACTGGCGCTGACTCAACAACGCTTCTATCCTTGTCGGGTTGGAGGGACCGATGTGCGCAAGGATTCTGGCGCTGGCTTTGGCGATTGCGTGCGTTTTACCGGCCGTCGCCCAGGGAACAGGTACGGATTTCTGCAGTCCCGACCTGACCGAAACGCAGTTGCTCGCATGCGCGCGATCCGCTCCGCCGAACACCGCGAAATCGGCGCTGGCCTACGCAAATCTGGGCACGATCGCGTATACGCGTGGCGATCTCCAGTCCGCAGCAAACTACTTCCGACAATCGATGCCTGGACGTAGCGTCGTCGATATCCATTTGCATATCAATCGCGCCGATGTCCTCTACATGCTCGGAGAATATGAGCTGGGCTTTTCGGATGCGCTGATCGCCTTGCGAATGGCGCGTGAGGGCAAGGACAGAAACGGAACGATTTCCACCGAAGACAAATGGCTAGTGCTTCCGCGCCTCGTGCAGTTTCTGGACATAAGCGATTCAAAGGAGGCAAGAGATGAAGCGGCGGCAATGCTGCTTGCGTTGCCCGCGAGTTCTGCCGACGACTTCAGCGACCGGGCTGTTGTGCTGGCCGTAACCGGCCGGCTGAAAGAGTCACTTGCCGCCATCGACTCCGCAATCGCGTTGGCGCCCACCCTTGCGATGCTGAAGAACAACAAGTGCGCAACGCTCATGCGCATGGGGCGTGACGCGGAGGCATTGCAGATATGTCAGGCTGCTTATGCCGCGAAATCCGACGACGTCACCATCATGAAGTCGCTCGTCGATGCGTATGCCAAGAATGCGCGCTGCGCCGACGCGCGCAAGCTTGCGTCCAGGGCGGCAAGCCTTTTCCCGGACGATGCGTACCTGAAGAACTATGAGTGCCCCGGCTCAACGCATTGATATCCGCGCCGCCATGCCATTGTGCTCCGCAAGAATGATCGCAAAGCAGAACGGCTAAAGCGTGTCGATGCTCTCAAGCAGCGCCGCCACCAGCGCGCGCTCGTCGAGCGACAATTCCGGCCGCCAGATGTTGAAGATCAGCACGGTGCGCGTGCCGGTCCCTTCGTTGCGCGCCTCGTGCTCGATCGTGTCGTTGAAGGCGAAGGCCTTACCCTCCTCCCACGCGCGCACCTCGCTTCCAACCCGGAACCAGCAGCCGTCCGGCACGATCAGCGGCAGGTGGCACACCAGCCTTGTGTTGAGGAAGCCGGTGTGCGGCTTGATCCACGCGCCCGGCGTGAGTTTCGAGAACAGCACGAACGGCGCACGGCCCTTCACCTGCTCCAGCGGCGCATGCGCCATCGCCGCGACGGTCTTCGGACAGCGCGCGGCAATGTCAGCAACCGGCGCGCCATCCTTCCAGACATAGCAGGCCGTCCAGTCGGGGCTATCAAGCAGCGAGTGCGCGCGATCGACCGGGGCATTCGCCTCGGCTTCGATGTAGGGCGCGAAGACCTGCGGCGTCGCCAGCAGGCCAAACAGCTCGCGGCGGATATCTGCCGTCGCCGCCTCGATCGCGTCGAACCACGGAAACGCAGATCGCTCATAGAAGCTGATCGTCGGCAGCTCAGGGAAATAGTACGAGCGCGGCTGCTGTTCGTAACGCTGCGCCTGCCCCGACAGCAGAGAAAGCGATTGCGTGAAACGCGAACTTGCCGCCTCGCGACTGTATCCGGATGCGGCGAGTGAGGATCGCATGTGATCGAATATCTCGCCGCTGAGTTTGGCATGCGCCGCATGCGCCCGCCCGATTTCCCGTGCCGCATCCGCCGGCAGGATCGACGTGTCAGGAACCAGCTTCACCAGCATGCCGTAGAACGTGATCGCGCTGCGCTTGTCGCCCTGGGCGACCAGACCATCCGCTTTCATTAACAGCGCACGCAGGTTCTGCGGATCCGCCTCCAACACGCGATCCAGCGCGTCCATCATCGCCGCCGTGTCGCGCAGCGCATGACACGCCAGCGCCAGCCCGAGCCACGCATCAAGCGGCGCGCGTCCGGTCGCAACGATCTCCTCGAAATGGCGCCGCGCTGTTGCTGCGTCCCCGCGGTTCAGCGCGCCCATCGCCGCCGCGCCGAGCGCGTTCAGATTCGGTAAATTCGCAGTCATGTCCCACAGCCGCGCGATGATCGTTGCGAAACGGTGTCATGCGCTGTGGCAGAGGGCAACATGTTGCGCGGGCCTTCACTGATTTCGCGTTTTTTAACGCTCTCACTGCCGACTTTCTTTACCCTGCCATGCCAGCTTGTGCCGATCCGGAACATCGGGGCGCCACATGGCCGTCGATCTTAACTCGAATATTCACGATCGCCTCGCAGCAGCTGAATCTGCCCTGCGTGCTGTCGGACAGCAGATCTCGTCGGCCATCCGCCAGGTCGACATCGCCGTGCTGATCCCCGCTTACAACGAGGCCGCAACCATCGGCGACGTCGTGCGCTCGTTCCGCGCCGCGCTGCCGAACTGCCGCATCTACGTCTACGACAACAATTCCTACGACAACACCGCCAAACTCGCCCGCGATGCCGGCGCGATCGTTCGGCGGGAGCCGTTGCAGGGCAAGGGTCATGTCGTGCGCCGGATGTTCTCGGATATCGAGGCGGACGTTTACGTCATGGTGGATGGCGATGCGACGTATGACGCAGCGGCCGCGCCGCGTCTGGTCTCGCGTTTGATCGAAACGCAGGCCGACATGGTTGTCGGCGCGCGCATTACAGAAGAGAAAGCTGCCTATCGTGCGGGCCATCGCCTCGGCAATCGCGTGCTGACGGGTCTCGTCGCAGGTATCTTCGGCGACCGCTTCACCGACATGCTGTCGGGCTATCGCGCCTTCTCGCGCCGCTTCGTGAAATCCTTCCCCGCCCTCGCCTCGGGCTTCGAGACGGAAACCGAACTCACGGTTCACGCGCTTGAGCTCGACATGATCACGGCCGAAATCTCGACGCCCTACGGCGCGCGCCCGGAAGGCTCTGTCTCCAAGCTGTCGACTTTCCGCGATGGCTTCCGCATTCTTGGCACGATCGGCCGCCTGATGCGCGATGAACGTCCGCTGATGTTCTTCGGCGCCCTCGCTGGCGTGATCACGCTGGCGGCCCTTGTGCTCGGCGCGCCCATCATTGCCGAATACATGGCGACCGGCCTCGTGCCCCGCTTCCCGACCGCGTTCCTGTGCGGCACGCTCGGCGTGCTCGCCGCGATCAGCCTCGTCTCCGGCGTCATTCTCGAAACGGTCAGCCTCGGCCGCCGCGAGATGAAGCGCCTTGCCTATAACGGCATCGAAAGCCTGGCAGCGAAGCTGGACCGGCTGGAAGAAACCCGCCTCACGCTCACCTCGCTGCGCCAGCAGGTGCTGACCGAGAACCCGGCGGTTCCGCCCTACGCGCGTCGTCGTCGCACGCACTAAGGCGCATCAACAGTCAGCGATAGGTCAACTTAAGCGAATCAACAACGGCCAGTGCTTCAGCCTTGCTGGCAGATGTGGCGCTCGCATTGAGATTCACGGTTGCGTTCATTGACCATACCTCATCGACCCGAACGAGCGTAAGAATCGAAGCGAAGCGCTGGTTGTTCGCCCGGGTTATGTCCAACAGGAACCGGGCCGCGGGCCGGCCATCGACGGTAAGATCGTCCATGCGGGTCAGGCCGGTAAGACCGATAACGTCCTTGACTATGCCGGCCGCGATTTCATCGAATGTCCCGGTGTCCTTACCAAGCAGGATGAACATCCTTGCTGAGCGATCCGGGTTCGAAAGAACGATCAGGCCGCTGGGGCCCGGCTCGCGACTCCATGTCGGCGGAAGCTGCAACTGAACGTCGGGTTCTCCTGCCTCTGCATGATGCCTGACGGCCGGTTGAGCATGCGCCGGTATGCCCGCCAGCAGCGCCACAACTACAATCAGGAACCGTGCTGCTAGTCTCGTCATACTCTTTTCTACCCTCGTCGAACCGAAACTGTAAGCATGCGCACAGCAAGAATGTTGAACTTGCGCACAAGGGCCTTAAGTTAGGCCGCCATGGAACATACACGCCCCGATCCTCGCCTGCAGATCCGCATCATCCCGGTGACCCCGCTGCAGCAGAACTGCTCCCTGATCTGGGACACGCAGACCAAGGAAGCCGTCTTCATCGATCCGGGTGGCGACACGGATGTGCTGCTGGGCGCGCTCCAGCATTTCGGACTCACGCTGAAAGAGATGTGGCTCACGCATGGCCACCTCGATCACGCCGGCGCCGCCGCCGATCTGCGCGAGCGCACGGGCGCACCGATCATCGGTCCGCACAAGGACGACCAGTTCTGGCTCGACCAGATTGAAAGCTCCGCCGTGAAGTACGGCCTCACCGGCCTGCGCAATGTCACGCCGGATCGCTATCTCGACGATGGTGAAGCGCTGGAGCTTGGCGGCGTGACATTCGATGTCGCGCATACGCCCGGCCATACGCCCGGCCACGTCGTGATCCATAACCGCGACGCGAAGATTGCTTTCGTCGGCGATGTTCTCTTCCAGGGCTCGATCGGCCGCACGGATTTTCCACGCGGAAATCACCAGCAGCTGATCGACTCCATCACCGGAAAGCTCTGGCCGCTCGGCAATGACATGAGCTTCGTGCCCGGCCATGGCCCAACCTCGACATTCGGGCACGAGCGGCGCACGAACCCTTACGTGGCCGACCAGTTCACCGGATATGGCGGCGCCGAAACTGCTGAACCTTCAGCATTCGATCAGAAGACGGCCAAGCGTTATACCTGACTTATTTGTCACGTAGAACCCGCACATTCGCAGCCGCGAATATCGTCCGCACCCGGAACACAATTGCACATGCGGCGTTCCCATTCCGCTTGGTCGTATTGCGCGCAAACGCGCCCATGCCCCAGCCAAGGGAATTTCCTTGAGTTTCAACAACGACCTGACCCCGTGGTCGTTCAACGCATGAGAGGACTGAAGATGTCTTGGCTGAAAAACCACGCGAGAAGCGTTCGCAATGTCGCCATCGTCGCCGTGGCAGGCCTTGGTCTCAGCGCCTGCGCCACCAACCAGTATGTCGACGAGAAAGTCGCGGCGGTGAACACCCGCATCGACCAGCTGGATGCCCGCGTGCAGACTGCCGCCCAGCGCGCCGAAGCTGCGAATAGCGCCGCGCAGACCGCGAACTCCAGCGCCCAGGCTGCGAATTCCGCCGCCCAGGCCGCCGCCACGGATGCCCGCACGGCGAACCAGCGCCTTGACCAGCTCACCGGCCGTGTCGAAACGCTGGAAAAAGGTCCGGCCCGCAAGCCGCGCGGCTAATCCTCAGCGGTTGCCCTCGGTTTCCGGGCAGCCGGATGATATAGGTGATCGGGTCAGTTGCGCCTCGCGGAGCTGGCCCGTCTCTCCATGGAGCCTGCCATTCGTACCGAGCTGACAACCACGCTCCGCGCCGCAGCTCTCGCCATCGGGCTTGGCGTTGCTGTTGCGCCGTCCGCCTGGTCGCAGACGCTCGATGAAGTGGACGCCAAGCAACAGGTTTCGAACACTGTCGTCGAAGTGGCGGGATGGGTCATCGCGTCCGGCGACAATCGCGGCCTTCCGTTCGCAATCGTCGACAAGAACGCGGCACAGGTTCTGGTTTTCAATGCCGAGGGCAAGCTGCAGGGCCTCGCGCCCGCGCTGCTCGGCTCCGCGATCGGCGACATGTCGGCGCCCGGCGTCGGGGATCGCGAACTGAGCGACATCCCGATGGAGGATCGCACCACGCCGGCCGGTCGTTTCCTCGCGGGCTATGGCCCCGCTGCGGGTGGCGAGCGCGCACTCTGGGTGGACTACAACACGTCGGTCTCGATTCATCCGCTGCCGAAGACGGCGGTGGCCAAGAAGGAAAAGCGCGAGCTGCGCTTGCTCTCGCCGATGCCGGAAGACAACCGCATCACACACGGCTGCATCAATGTGTCGGCCGCGTTCTACAAGAAGGTTGTCAGCGCGACCTTCA
>JAOATF010000069.1 GCA_030158285.1 Hyphomonadaceae bacterium | reverse complement strand
CGTTCCAGCTGCAGGAGCAGGGCCGCAAATTCCCGCCCCACCACCTGCACCAGACTTGGCTCGATTATCTCTATTGGGATGTCGAGCTGGAGACGTAGGCGCGCCTACAGCATGAATCGCGAGTTGGCGTGGGTGCGCATGAATATGCGCATCTCTTCGAGGCTTGTCCGCTCGAAGCTGCGCATGATCTCCAGCCTGGCGGGCAGATCTTGCGCGACTTCCAGCCGCTGGCGGGCGACGTTGATGCTGGCTCGGTACTGCTCATAACGCTCAACCTCGCGCTGAGGCTGCAGGCCATCCTCCAGCGCGCGCGAGGCCAGTGCGATCAGCGCCGTCCAGATCACGAATACTTCCAGCCACACGCGCGGCAGGTGCAGCGGTTCTGCCGCGATGCCGATCACGTGCAGGCCGATGATCACGGCGACGAACAGCCAGCCGAAAAAGCCGAACGCGTTGTCGGTCTGGCGTGAGGACATGCGCCGGCCGGTCGATGTCTTCGCCAGCTTCGCCTCGCAATAGCCCAGCTGCCAGTCGAGCCGCAGCTTGCTCCACGCCGCCACAACGGCGTCGGCGGTTGCGAGGTCTTCCTGCCCGCTCAACGGCAGCTCCCGCGCGTAGCTCGCATCGAGCGTATCGGTGCGTGTCGAGATCGCCGCGAGGGTCGCATCAGGATTGGCCAGCGGCCCATTCATCAGCGTCTCATAGGCCGTGTCACGGCCGGCGAGATACGCAGCCTGCCGCGCGGCATCGCCCTTGATCGCCGCGATCTCCGGCAGGCGCGCGGCGATGTGGTGGAAGTGGAAGATGCGCATCGTCTCGGTTTTCAATCGCGCGCGCAGCCAGGCGCGGCGAGGCGAAGCGCCATGCATCCCGATGAACGCGACGATGGCTCCGATAATGCCCAGCGCCGCCGACAGGTAGCCGAGAACGACGTGCATCTCCTTGCTAACGTGCAGGTCGTACAGGATCGGCGCGGACGATGCGATCAGCAGCGCCGCAAGCACCAGCCCGATCGCGGCATAGCCCAGCCGGCGGCTGGACAGCTTTGCGGCATTGGCCGTTGCATCCAGTTTCCTGAAATCGTCCAGCTGGCGCTGGAACTCGAACGCAAAGCGCACGCCCGGCGCGCGTGCTTCCGGCGCCTCAGCCTTGAGGTCGTAGTTCTCATAGGCGTTGCTGTTCGGCGTCTCGCTCACGCACGTCCCCTTGCCGCCCGCGCCGGACAGGGCGGATACCCGGCTCTGGCGTCGGCGGCGGCGGCTGTCAACCGCCTACTGGCTCGGGGTCTCGCGCCAGCCATCCCGAGGGCGCAGTCCGGTCGCCGCCTTGGCGCCCAGCTCGTCGCAGGACCCTGCCTCCATGCTCGACAGCGCCGAGTGGATCTTCCATGCGCCCTCCAGCTTCACCAGCTGGAACGCGTTGATGCCGCAATGCACGATCGCGCCATTGTTGGTCAGCATGTAGCGCGACCACACCTGTGCAAACGATCCGCGCAGGTCGATCTTCGGCGCCCAGTACATCTCCACGAACGGATCATGGTCCGGCGTCGGTTTCTGGAAGTCGCTCGCCGGCATGCGGCGCACCGCGCCTGCCACGCCATCCTTCGACCGGTAGACGGCCAGCCCGCCATCCGGCAGCTCGACCGACTTCTGCAGCTCCCGGTCGCCATTGCCGACGGCCAGCAGGAAGGTGTCGACCACTTTCAGCACCGCCTCTTCCTCGGCGCCGAATGTAGGCTGGGCCACGGGCGCATCCGCCATCTGCGGCGTCGTACAGGCGGCGGCCATCGCCAGCAGGCCGGCCACGATTGCGTGTTTCATCTGCTCACCCTTCATCCCTGCGGCCCCGGATGCAGGCTAGCAGCAACATCGCCCGGGAGGCGAGGGGCGCAAACTGCTGGATTTGCACCGCCAATTCCCCCTAAACTCCGACCACGCTGGGAGATTCATTGATGCCGCAGTTGCCGCAGTCGCTTTCGAACATGATGACGCCGGTCCTCGCCCTTGTGGTGTGGACGCTGGTGATCCTCGTCTGGCTCTACGCCCGCCGCATCCCGGCCATGCGCAAGGCGGGCATCGACCCGGCCAAGATCAAAGGCTCGGAATCCTATGCCAGCCTGCCGCCGATGAATCCCAAGGCCGTCTGGGTGGCCGACAACTACAACCACCTCCACGAACAGCCGGTGATCTTCTACGCGCTGTGCCTCTATTCCCACCTCGTCGGCGTCACCGACATGATCAATGTCGGCCTGGCCTGGGGGTATGTGGCCATCCGCGTGGCGCACTCGTTGATCCAGGTCACCACCAACTTCGTGCCCCTGCGTTTCGTGGTGTTCAACGTGGGCTCGCTGGTGCTGGGTATCCTTGCCATCCGCAACGTGCTGGCATTGTTCGGGATTTAGGGCAGGGCGTGGCGTTCCGTTCCCGTCGTCGCAGGAGGTCTGGACCTCCAGCGGCCCTTGCCCCATATGGAGCGCCTTCCTGAAGGACCTCCATGTCTGCCCTCTCCGAATCACGCCTGCGCCAGATGATCGACCGCTTCGAGCAGGTCGAAGCGCGCATGGGCGTCGCGACGGATGCAAAAGAGATCGTCCAGCTCTCGCGCGACCACGCCGAACTCAAGCGCGTCGCAGAGAAGGCGCGTGAGGTGATGACGTTCCGCGCCCAGCTCGCCGAAGCCGAACAGCTTGTCGCGGACGCCGGCGCCGACCGCGACCTCGTGAACATGGCGATCGAGGAACGCGCCGATCTCAAGGCCCGCCTGCCGGCCATCGAGCGCGAGATGCAGCTGATGCTGCTACCCAAGGATCGCGATGATGATGGCTCGGCCATCATCGAGGTGCGCGCCGGCACGGGCGGTGATGAAGCAGCCCTCTTCGCGGGCGATCTCTGGCGGATGTACCAGCGTTACGCGCAGGGCCGCGGCTGGCAGGTCGAGCTCGTCTCCGCCACCGAGGGCGAGATGGGCGGCTACAAGGAAGTCGTCGCGCAAGTGAACGGCGCCGGCGTGTTCGGCCGCATGAAGTTCGAAAGCGGCGTTCATCGCGTGCAGCGCGTGCCCGCCACCGAAGCGCAGGGCCGCATCCACACCTCCGCCGCCACGGTCGCCATTCTGCCCGTGCCGGAGGAAGTGAACATCGAAGTTCGCGACCAGGACATCCGCATCGACACTTACCGTTCTTCTGGAGCAGGCGGCCAGCACGTCAACAAGACCGACTCCGCCGTGCGTATCACCCACATGCCATCCGGCATCGTGGTGACGTCGTCCGAAAAGTCGCAGCATGAGAACCGCCGCAAGGCGATGGAACAGCTGAAGATCCGTCTCTATGAGGCCGAACGTCTCGCCAAGGACACAGCCCGTTCCGAAGCCCGCAAATCACAGGTCGGCTCAGGCGATCGCTCGGAGCGCATCCGCACCTACAACTTCCCGCAAGGCCGCGTGACGGACCACCGCATCAACTTCACTGCATACAACCTCGACCAGTTCGTGCAGGGCGACGTCGATGCGCTGATGGACGCGCTGCACGCCGAGGACCAGGCCGAGCGCCTGGCGGCGATGGAGAGCAGCTGACGCAACGACACCACGCGCTTTGTTGCAGGTTAAAAAAACCGCCTTGAAAATTAGCTGTTAAGGCATGAGCGCCATTCTGCGCCTGAACCTGTCAGCAAGCGCCGGATAGACCGTGGAGGCAATCCGGCGTGCACCTGCACTGGCAGGCGCCTCCACGAGTCGGATTGCGCCATGGGTTTCCTCCCTGAGAACCGTGCGGAGCTGAACGATCTCCTTGTCGAGATTCTGGACAAGCTTCCCGACCCGGTCTTCATCAAGAACTCGGAGCACGTCTACGTCTATGCCAACGCGGCCTACGTACGCCTCCTGGGGTGCAGCGATATTGTCGGAAAGGGCGATGAGTTGTTCTTCCCCCCGGCGCAGATCGCCATCTTTCACGAGGAGGACCGCAAGGTCTTCGCGGGCCAGCAGAGCCTGAACGAGGAGGAGGTTGGCGACAGCATGATCGCCTTGACCAAGAAGGTGCCGATCCGCTTGCCGGATGGATCAATGGGCCTGATCGCAGTCATTCTCGACATCACGACTTACAAGAAAGCCGAAGCGAAAGCCCGCGAGCTTGAAGCCGAAAGCGCCGCCAAATCGCAATTCCTCGCCAACATGAGCCATGAAATCCGCACGCCCCTGAACGGTGTGCTCGGCATGGCGCAGGCGCTTGCGATGAGCGGATTGCCGCCAACACAGCGCGAGAAGGTCGACATCCTGCTCGAGTCGGGGCGGACGCTGTTGGGCGTGGTCAACGACATCCTCGATTTTGCGAAGATCGCTTCGGGCAAGACCGAGCTCGCGCTGGAGGACGTCGACGTCGGTCTCCTGCTGACGCGGACGGTGGATCTGTTCCAGCCGAAAGCGGCGGAAAAATGCCTGTCGCTGTCCCTGTCGCTCCACGAGCCGGCGCGGGGCTGCTTTGCGGTGGACGCCAACCGGCTGCGGCAATGCATCGGCAATCTCGTGGCGAACGCCATCAAGTTCACTGACGCGGGTGGTGTTTCGGTATCCGCCTGTGTGCGTGAAGCGGGCGGGGTGTCTGTGCTGGAGGTCTCGGTGCGCGACACCGGCATTGGCATGACCGACGAGCAGACACAGCGCCTGTTCTCCGAATTTTCACAGGTCGACGAATCCTCGACACGCCGATTCGGCGGCGCAGGGCTCGGGCTGGCAATCACTCAGCGGCTGGCGCGGCTCATGGACGGCGACGTTACGGTCGAGAGTTGCCCCGGCGAGGGGTCAACCTTTACGCTTACAGTGCGTCTGGCGTCGGCTTTGAGGCATGTCGTTGTGGAGGAAGACGTCGCGCTTCCCGTCGATGCTGGCAAACGAATCCTCGTGGCGGACGATCACCCGGTGAACCGAATGGTCGTGCGCATATTCTTGTCGCCGCACGGTTATGACGTTGTTGAAGCGCACGACGGCCAGCACGCGCTGACCAAGCTTGAGCAGCAAGCCTTCGATCTCGTGCTGATGGATGCGCACATGCCGGTCATGGATGGCATCGAGACGGTGCGCCGGATACGCGCCAGCGGCCAGTCATGGGCGCGCCTGCCGGTAATTGCTTTGACAGCGGATGCCATGCCCGGCGATCGCGACAGGTATCTCGGCGCCGGCATGAA
Source organism: Hyphomonadaceae bacterium (assembly GCA_030158285.1). GTDB lineage: Bacteria > Pseudomonadota > Alphaproteobacteria > Caulobacterales > Hyphomonadaceae > UBA7672. The sequence continues at coordinate 10,555 of JAOATF010000069.1, read as the reverse complement.
CGGCTATCTGGCAAAGCCGGTCGAGCACATCGCGCTTGTGCGGGCGATCATGAACGCGATCGCGGCAAGTGAAGCAGCTGTTGGTGAGGCGGCAGCCTGACGCTTCCTCACCGCGCCGAAATCAATGTCAGCCCCACGGGCCGGATTTGCGCTGATCCGTTTGCGGTTTATCCCACGGTCCGGCAGCGCGCGCCGCACGCGGCGCTTCGCGTTGCAGCGTCGGCTCGGTCTGTTCGCCGAACTTCTGCGCCAGCGCGGCCACGCGGTTCTGCGTCGACGGGTGGGTCGAGAAAAGATTGTCCGCGCCATGCCCGTTGAGCGGGTTGATGATGAACATGTGCGCCGTCGCGGGGTTGCGTTCCGCCGCGAGGTTCACACGGCCGCCGCGCGCATAGGCCTCGATCTTCTGCAGGGCAGAGGCGAGCGCGGCCGGGTCGCCTGAAATCTCCGCGCCGCCGGCGTCGGCTTCGTATTCACGGCCACGGCTGATCGCCATCTGCACAAGGGCGGCCGCCATCGGCGCGAGGATCGCGATGGCGATCACGCCGATGATGCCGCCCGGGCGCTCGCGATTGTTGCCGCCGAAGAAGAACGCGAAATTGGCCAGCGCCGAGATCGCGCCCGCAATCGTGGCGGTCACGGTCATGGTCAGCGTGTCGCGATTTTTCACGTGCGCCAGCTCATGCCCCATCACCGCCCGGATCTCGCGCCGGTCGAGCATTGTGAGAAGGCCTGTGGTCGCGGCCACGGCGGCGTGCGCCGGGTCGCGGCCAGTGGCGAAGGCGTTCGGCTGGTCGCTTTCGATGATCGTGATCTTCGGCATCGGCATGCCCGCGCCCTGCGCCATCTCGCGCACATCGTTGGCATACGTGCGCACGCGCGCGTCCGGGTGATCGGCGGTGACTTCCTGCGCGCGGTACATCGACAGCACGATCTTGTCCGCGTTCCAGTAGCTGATCAGATTACCCACCAGCGCCACGGCCAGCGCGATCGCCATGCCCGCTGGGCCGCCGATCAGGTAGCCGACGCCGACGAACAGCGCCGTCATCGCCGCCAGGAGCATGAAAGTCCGTACGTGGTTCATGGGCCTAGATGTGGCCCTTCGCGCCGCCTTCGCAAGCGGAAGCGTCCAACCCTACGGCGTTGTTATCTTGCGTGTTGACGGACTCGCCGCGCGCGGCGTCGTCTTGAGGCCAAAGGCAAGCCGCAGCGGATCGAACCGCCGGATCGCCACATGGTAGATCGCCAGCGGAATCAGGGCAGTGGCGATCAGCAACACGGGGAACTCCACCCACCCCGGCAATCCCATCCGGAGAAGCTGCACGCCGACCACCACGATCACCACCTGGTGCATCAGGTAGACCGGCATGATTGCGTCGCTGAAATACGCCAGCTGCGGCGAGGGGCGGTTGAGCAGCGACTGGCCCCACGCGAGAATCGCGAGCAGGGCCCCCGCGCCATAGATTCCGTCAGCTGTTCCGGATTGTGCGGGCGGCAGGGTGTGCCCGGACAGCGTGTCCCGCGCCGCCATGACGAGCGCTGCGATTGCCAGCCCCAACGCCACCGGGAGCAACCATCCGCGCGCTGCGTGCAGCTTGCCCCAGAACGTGTTTGAGCGCGCCACCATCACGCCCAGCAGGAATGGCGGCAGGCAGCGCATGTGGCCGGCGGGATCGTCGATGAACATGTCTGTCCGGCCGAATACCGGGCGCATCACGGCGTCGGAGAGCACGAACAGCGCGGCGAGGGCGGTGAGGATCGCCCAGATTGGCAGGCGTTCGATTGAGGCTTCAGCGCCGCGCCAGATTTTCGGAGCGAACCGCCAGGCGAGGCCGGCCGCCAGCGCATAGACGAGCAGGTAGGACAGGAACCAGACATGCCCGAAGTCCGGCAGGTGGAATTTGTAGACCGTGTGGGCATGAAGCGGTGTGTGCCAGACGTATTGCAGGTAGCTGTAGGCGTGGCTTTCCGGGTCCGTCACCCACCACATCACGGGCACGAACAACAGGACGGCCAGTACGAACGGGACACCGAGGCGCAGGAAGCGGTTGGCGACGAAGCGGCTGAGATCGTGGCTCTGCAGCATGAAGCGCGTCGCGACGCCGCCGATGAAGAACACCAGCGTCATGCGCCACGGGGCCATCGTCTCGACCACCAGGTCGCCCCAAAGTCCGGCGTGCTCGCTGTGAATGCGCCAGCCGGTGGTGCGGTAAACATAGGTGACGTGGGTCAGGATCAGCAGGCCCAGCGCGCCAACGCGCAGCCAGTCGAGATCGTGTCGCCGCAACGGGGTCGAGGCCGCCTGCATTCCGTTTCCCGCCAGACATTCCCCGCACCACCTGCATGCATGAAGCTGGCCGTTTCATGTTCCAGCGACTGACGTTGCCGGACCGAATGTCGCGAAGATGAGCGTGCCTCGTGAATGTTAACCGGCTGCGTCATCAGGCGCGCGAATATTCGTTCGCCCGCTATCAAACCGGCTGTGCCGCCGGCTCGCTGCCCCAGCGCTGGTTCAGGGATTCGCCCTGAACCGGCCGAGCCCTATGTCCTGATCGTGCCCCGCTGAAGGAGGGGCAGGGGATCGGGTCAGTCGTCATGATGTACAGGAACGATGTGCCGCAAGAACCCGCAGCCGTCTCCCGGATCGGGGACAGCCGCCGGTTTGCCCTGAAACGGGCCACTGACGCAGCGCATACGCACGTCGAGGGCATCATCAATTCGGCCGGCATGTTCGCCAGTCTCGACGGCTATCGGCGTTATCTGGTCGCGACGTTGGCCATCCGCAGCCGCTATGAAAGCCTGCTGGACGCCAGCGGGGCCGCCTCGGTCTGGCCCGCCTGGTCGGGCCGTCACGTGGCGCATCTCGTCGCGCAGGATCTCGACGATCTGGGTGTTGCTCACCCGGCCATCGCAGAAAACGCAGATCGGTTGCTGAATCCCGCGGAACTTCTGGGGGCGTTGTACGTTCTGGAGGGTTCGTCGCTCGGAGCCCGTGTGCTGTCCAGGTTGGTCCATGCGTTTGGGGTGTCTGCTGACCATGGCGCCCGTCATCTCCATGCCCAGGCGGGGGATGCAGCGATCTGGCGCGATTTCCTGTCGGTTCTGGACGGAGCAGCCACGCCGCCTTGCCATGCGACGGCTGTGCGGGTCTTCGGGGACTTCGCTGACGCCTACGCGCGTGCGGCCCGCTGATGAGCGAGGGGGAACGGCGCATCGATTCCGGCTTGCCACGCTTCGGCGAGGCAGACCTGACGAATTGCGATCGTGAGCCGATCCATATTCCCGGCTCGATCCAGCCGCACGGCGCGATGCTGGTCTACGACAGCGAAAAGAAAATCGTGACGTACGCTTCCGCCAACGCATCGGCGATGCTGGGCGCGACCGAGATTATCGGTTGCCCGCTAGACGCTATTCTTGGCGTGCGTGCGGCGCACGACGTCGCCAACGCCATCAACAAGTCTGTTGCCGCCTCTGCGCCCGGGCTGAAATTCGGTATGAGCGTCGATGGCGTCGCGACCCGGTTCGACGTTGCCGCCCACACCCATCTTGGCCGTACCTTCATCGAGTTCGAACCGAGCACTGATGGCAGCGATGCCTATGGCCCGCTTGAGCTGACGCGCGCGCTGTCGCGCCGCCTGGCTGATGAAAAGACCATGCCGGGCCTGTCGCGCACGGCGGCGAAGATGGCGGCGCTGATGCTCGGCTATGACCGGGTGATGATCTACAAGCTGCTGCACAACGGCGCCGGCCGCGTGATCGCCGAACATAAGCGGGGCGACCTGCACAGCTTCCTCGGCCAGCACTTCCCGGCATCCGACATCCCGGCCCAGGCGCGCGAGCTCTACAAGCGCAACTGGATCCGCATGATCTCGGATGCGAGCTACACACCGCAACCCGTGCTTCCGCCCATCCCGCAGAGCCAGCCGCCGCTGGACATGAGCTATGCCCAGCTCCGCTCCGTCTCGCCGGTGCACTGCGAGTATCTCCGGAACATGGGCGTCGGCGCGTCGATGTCGATCTCGATCCTTGTCGAGGGTGAGCTGTGGGGGCTGATCGCCTGCCACCATTATTCCCCAATGGCGGTGCCCCTGCCGCGCCGTGTTGGCGCCGAGCTGTTCGGTCAGTTCTTCTCGCTGCAGGTCGAGACCATGGAGCGCCGCGAGCGGTATGACGCCGCGAATACCGCGCGCAGCCGGCTCGACCGCATCGTGGCGGAGATTTCGCCGGAAGAAGAGCTGCAAGACTCTCTGTCGCTCCAGCTTGCCGATATCCGCCAGCTGCTGCCGTGCGATGGCGCCGCGCTCTGGATCGGTGGATCGTGGGTGGCGCAAGGCGCCGTCCCGCCTGACGCCGCAATCCAGCCGCTGGTCGCCATGCTCGACGAAAACACCCGTGGCGAAGTCTGGAATACCAACCACCTCGCCAGCCTCGTCCCCCAGCTTGCCTCGGACGTGCACAACGTGGCCGGCGTACTCGCCGTGCCGATCTCGAAGACCGCAGGCGACTACCTGCTGTTCTTCCGGTCCGAGGAGAGTCGCTTTGTCGAATGGGCAGGTGCGCCGGAAAAAATTCCCACCGGTCCGCTCGGCGACCGCCTGACCCCGCGCAAGAGTTTCGAACTGTGGCGCGAGGAAGTGCGCGGCCAGTCGACACCGTGGAGCGTCGCTGACCTCGCCATCGCCGATGCAGCCCAGAACTACCTGCGCGACGTCGTCTTGCGCCACGCGGAAGCAACAGCCGAGGAGCGTAAACGCACCGAAGCCCACCGTCGCCTCGTGAACGAGGAACTCGATCACCGCGTGAAGAACATCCTCGCCCTCGCCAAGTCGATTGTCGAACAGTCGCGCGCCGGCGCCTCGGGTATTGAAAGCTATGCTGCTGCGGTTGGCGGTCGCTTGCAGGCGCTGGCCTTCGCGCACGACCAGATGACGCGCAATTGCGGCGGAGGTGAGCTGCGCCGTCTCGTGGAAGCGGAAGCGGCTGCGTATGGCGGCGTGCGCGGGGCGCAACGTACGACACTGGAGGGGCCAAACCTGCTGCTCGGCGAGCGCGCGTATGCGAGCCTTGCCCTTGTCGTGCACGAGCTTGCGACCAACGCGGCCAAGTATGGCGCGCTGACGGCGCCAGAAGGCGGCGTGCGCGTGTCGTGGCGCCTGACGCCGGACGGCGATTGCGAGCTGGTCTGGGAAGAACATGGCGGCCCCGTAATCCAGAAGCCGCAACGGGCCGGCTTCGGCTCGAAGCTGATCAACCAGGTTGTGTCATTCGACCTTGGAGGGCAGGCGGACGTGACCTACCCTCCGCAGGGGTTGGTCGCTCACTTCGTCATTCCCGCCCGCCACGTGATCGGCGAAGCCGCACCGGCGGATATCAGCAAGCACAAAGCAGAGGACATCATGACCGACACGCCGTCTTCTGCGCTTGTTGGCACGCGTGTGCTGCTGGTCGAGGTGATCGCGATGGATGCCGAGGATTACCTGCGCACGCACGGCGCCGTGCAGGTGGCGATTGCGCCGACGGCCGCCGCCGCCATGCGACAGATACAGGCCGAGCGCCCGGATGTCGCGGTGCTGGACGTCAATCTCGGCGATCACTCGTCGGGCCCGGTGGCCGAACATCTCGCCAGCCTTGGCGTGCCGTTCGTCTTCGCCACGGGTTATGGCGACAGCTCGATGGTGCCCGACGGAATGCGCAGCATCCCGGTAGTGCGGAAGCCCTACACCGAGGATGTGCTGATCGCTGCGCTCAGCAAGGCGCTGGCCTCAAAGCCGCAAGGCTAGGCAGGCCAGCCGCGCTGCGTGCTACTGCACATTCACCGTGATTTTCTGCGACAGGATTCCAGCGGGCTTGTGCAGCTCGTGGTTCAGGTCGCCGAACACCAGCTGCAGCGTGTGCGGGCCGGCAGGCAGGGTCAGCACGGTTTCGGTCTGGCCGGCGCCGAAATGCTGGTGCTTCTCGTCCTTCGGGATGGCGAACTGCTTTTCCTCGTCCGACAGTTCCGTGTCGATCAGCAGGTGATGGTGGCCCGTCTTCGGCTTGTCGGTCAGCGCCGGGGCGACGCCGATGTCGCCATAGAGACCGAACACGACGCGGAAGGTGCCCGGCACGGTTTGTCCATCGCGCAAGTTGGCGAAGTAGACGGCGGGGCCAGCGTCGCCGTGCAGTTTCACATCGTCCGCATCGCGGGCGGACAGGGCGACCGCGACAGCCGTATCCACTTCGGCCTTGACCACTGCCGGATCGGGCGCTGCGGCTTCGGTCTTGCTCTCGGTGCAGGCGGCGAGGGCGAGCGCGAAGGCGGGAGCGGCGAGCAGGGCGGCGATACGCATGGCGTTGATCCTTCTGTTTCGCCGCAGGAATAGCACGCTCGTACGCGCTTGATAGGGGTTCGCAGGGTCTCGCGTGGTCAAGCGCGATAGATCATGCGTGAGCGGGCGACGTTCTGCTGCGCACTCGCGAGTTTTCTGACGCCATGATGACGGTCCGCGATTTCAACCGGCTGTGCTGTCGTGTTACGGCTTTGCCATGCGCGTAACTCTCATTTCGCTGGCCGCCTGCCTGCTGTGCGCGCCTGTTGCGCTGGCGCAGTCTGCGACGCCGCGCACGAGCTTTGGCGCGCCTGATCTCGAGGGTGTGTGGACCACGCTCACCGCCACGCCGCTCGAGCGTCCGCCTGCCTTCGATGGCCCCACGACGACGGAGGAGAAGGCGCGGGCGTTTGCGCTCGGCAATCCCGAGGCGTTCATGGCCGACACCAGCGATGGCGTCGGCGCGCGTGTGTCCGAATGGTGGGAGTGGGGCGGGGACATGACCCGCATCAGGGGCGAGATCCGCACGGCGCTGATCGTCGATCCGCCGGATGGCAAGATGCCGTATAGCGAGGCCGGTCGTGCAAAGCTGAAACAGTTGCAGCAGGATGTGTTCAGCGCGTTCGACGGGCCGGAGGCGCGACCGGCCACCGAACGCTGTCTGGCGGGTGGATCAGGCGCGACGGGCGCACCGCTGTTCGTGCCGCGCTACAATGCGAACTACCAGCTGGTGCAGACGCCGGGCTATCTGGTGATCTCGATGGAGGCGGGCCGCGAGGCGCGGATAATCCGTATCGACGCAACGCGCCTGCCGCCGGAGATGCGGCGCTGGATGGGCGACAGCGTTGGGCATTGGGAAGGCGATACGCTGGTGGTCGAAACGCAGGGCTTTGTTCCCGGCGATGCCTTCAAGCCGTCAGCACCCATTCTCGTCTCGGAAAACGCGAAGGTCACGGAACGCTTCACGCGGATCTCGGCCAGCGAGATTCTCTACGTCTATACCGTAGACGATCCCGCAACCTTCACCCAGCCCTGGCGCGCCGAGATGATCCTGCATGCCACGCAGGCGCGCATGTTCGAATACGCCTGCCACGAGGCAAACCACGCGCTGGTCGGCATGCTGGAAGGCGGCCGCTGATCTAGCCCTGTGCGAGCGTTCCGCGGGCCAGCTCAATTCAGGATTGCGGCCATCAGCAATCCATCGCCCCGCGTCAGCATGCCGAACCTGTCCCATGCCGCCATCGTCACCATCTTGCCGCGCTCGAGATAGGGCGCGATCGCGGCGCCCTGGATCAGCAGCGCGACATTCATATCGCCCGGATCGGTCAGCAGCTTGCGCAGGTTGATGCCGACGCCAGTCGTGGCGTTCGGATCGCCCGGCGGGGTGCGCCAGAAGGGGATCAGCGCGCGGCCTTCCAGCATGTCGTCCAGCTCGGCCAGCACTTCCTGCCAGCCCTTGGCGATCTCCGGCGTGATCGCGACGCCGAAGGGCGAGGTCTGTTGCGGGTTGGGCAGCCATTCATGGTCGTTGTCGGTCTCGGCCATCATCTCCGGCCAGAATTTCCGGTTGTGGGCGATCATCCCGCGGAAATGCGCTAGTGCCTTGCGCGTGCGCGCGGCATCCGGCTTGCCGTCTATCGTCACCAGCACGGCGGCGATCTGGTCGATCATGTCGTCCATGCCGAACATCGGATCGACTGCGCCGATGGCGCCCATTGCCTCCATCTTCACGCGCGCCTCATAGACCGTGCGGATTGCGCTTGTCGGATCGAGCGACAGCACCAGTTCGCTTGTGCCCGAGATCAGGTGGACATAGGCCGCCAGCCATTCTGCATCCGCCGTGTCGAAGCGGATCTTGCCGTCGAACATTTCCCAGTTCGCCTGAGCGCCCAACGCCTCCAGCAGCGCCCGCGGCGACTCCCATTCGGCCCGTTGTCCGTCGCGGTCGATGTCGAGCCAGATCGCATCCAGCGGCAGCTCGGTTGCGAACTCGCCGTTCGTTGCCGCCTCCAGCGCCGTTCCCGCGCCGTCGAGATGCTTCAGCGCGCCCTTCAGCGCCGTCTCGATGAACTCGGGCTTGAACGCGGCCTTGGGATTTGGGGGCAGGGGCGCGGCCATGCCCGGGATCAGCGGCACCTGTCCGTCATAGCTGTCATAGCGAACCTGCAGCATCGTCTCGATCGCACGCAGGAAGCGCACGCCGCCCAGCTGGAAGCTCGTTTCCGGCGTGCGGGGCCGCGCAGCGAGGGCGGCATCTGCTGCCGCGAGGCCATCCTCCGCCAGAATCACGGCGACGGCGCGCTGGTCGGTGGAGGTGAGGGGTGCCGGCGGACCCTGGCAGGCGGCGGCAAACACCAGGGCCAGGCCGGCCAGCCGAATCATTTTCATCAGGCGGTTCTCCCATCGGCGTGTTCCGCCGTTTCCCTCCGCCCCATGGCTAGGGGTTCACAGGAAGCTAGCGCCACTACAGCTGGGGGCGCGAAAGAAACTCAGCGTGTTCTCGTTTTCATGCTTTGTTCACGAGAACATTTGTAGTACAGAGTTGTTCACACGAGCTGGGAATCGGCGGGTTTGCCCGCCCCGGGCCAGCATGGCACATGAGGAGTCCAAGATGGCGAGCGCCGCTCTCAAGCTGGTGGAAGACAAGGGCATGGACAAGCAGAAGGCGCTGGAAACAGCCCTCGGCCAGATCGAGCGCAACTTCGGCAAGGGCTCGATCATGCGCCTTGGCGAACAGAAGGCGCTCGATATCGAGGCCCTGTCGACCGGCTCGCTCAGCCTCGACGTTGCCCTTGGCATTGGCGGCCTGCCGCGTGGCCGTATCGTTGAAATCTACGGGCCGGAAAGCTCGGGCAAGACGACGCTGGCGCTCCATGTGATTGCCGAAGCCCAGAAAAGCGGCGGCGTCGGCGCCTTCGTGGACGCTGAACACGCGCTCGATCCGGTCTATGCCGGGAAGCTCGGCGTTGATCTCGACGACCTGCTGGTCTCCCAGCCGGACACCGGCGAACAGGCCCTCGAAATCGCGGATACGCTGGTGCGTTCCGGCGCTGTGGACGTGCTGGTGATCGACTCGGTCGCCGCCCTGACGCCGCGCGCCGAACTCGAAGGCGAGATGGGCGATTCACTCCCCGGCCTGCAGGCCCGCCTGATGAGCCAGGCCCTGCGCAAGCTTACCGCTTCGGTCTCCAAGTCGAAGACCATGGTGATCTTCATCAACCAGATCCGCATGAAGATCGGCGTGATGTACGGCTCGCCGGAAACCACCACGGGCGGCAACGCCCTGAAATTCTACGCCTCCGTGCGCCTCGACATCCGCCGCATCGGCTCGATCAAGGACCGCGACGAGGTGATCGGCAACGAAACCCGCGTGAAGGTGGTCAAGAACAAGGTCGCCCCGCCGTTCCGGCAGGTCGAGTTCGACATCATCTACGGGGAAGGCATCTCCAAGACGGGCGAGCTGATCGATCTCGGCGTCAAGGCGAATATCATCGAGAAATCGGGCTCCTGGTTCTCCTACGGCTCCCAGCGTATCGGTCAGGGCCGCGAGAACGCCCGCAAATTTCTCAAGGAAAATCCGGCGACGGCCGCCGAGATCGAGGACGCGATCCGCAAGGGCGCCGGCATCATTGGCGAGACCATGCTCGCCAAGGAAGAGGGCGATACCGAGGACGACGAATAGGGCTTGGCCTCCGGGCCACGGCTTTTGCGCTTGGCAGTGCAGGGAGACGCCGGTTCACACCGGCGTTTCTTGCGTTTCCGGGGCTCTTTTCCCACATGCCGAGGCGCGGCCGGGGCCTCACGCCGCCTTGGCGGATAGCCCCCCGGGCCTTATACCGCCTCATGGTTCCCGCGCCGGGCTGGGATGACTGGCGGCGGAACCATGAACTAGCCGGACGTGGGATGGCTGGTCCGCCGGAATGGGCGGCCTCTCTCCTGCGCCCTGATTGTCGTTTTCTGGAGCCGCCTGATGTCGTCGAAACTTACGAGCGTGAACGCCATCCGTGCCGGCTTCCTCGACTATTTCGCCAAGGCCGGGCACGCGGTGAAGCCGTCGTCCTCGCTGGTGCCGCAGGGCGACAACACCCTGCTGTTCACCAATGCCGGCATGGTGCAGTTCAAGAACATCTTCACCGGCGTCGAGAAGCCTTTTGCTCCGAGAGCAGCAACTTCGCAGAAGTGCGTCCGCGCGGGCGGCAAGCACAACGACCTCGACAATGTCGGCTACACCGCGCGCCACCTCACCT